>CAISDL010000080.1 GCA_903884065.1 uncultured Actinomycetes bacterium
GAATGGTCATCGTGCGACCACCGCCGTCGACCAGGCTCATCTGGTTGTCCATCACCGCCTGCGCCGTCCCGGGCAGGGCCCCGAACAGTCCCATCAGCGCGGCAACCAACGCGACCAGGACACGATTGATGACCTTCATGGCGGCTCCTATCAGCGGAGTAGTACGTAACAGATTCCTCATCGGTAACAGAGACCACAGCGTTACCGGATTGGAAGATTCTTTTTCTCCCCGTGCACGAGAACGGTAACAGGCGGTCGATGGTCATGCATTCGCCACGACACGAATATCAGGCGGGCAGCGCTGCCACCGGCATCACGACGTTGCCGCGGCAGGCACCCTCGGAGATGTCGGTATGCCAGGAGCCCTTCAGTGAACCGTCCGTTTGGGGCTTGTAGAACGTCCACGACGTTGCGTGCGCCCACTGCTTCCGGGTGCCATCACCGCCGAGGCAGTCCCACAGCCAGTCGTAACTGGTGGTCCACTCCGAACCGTTCCAGGTGAACCGCGCGGGCCACGGCACCGTCTGATTTCCCGGGCGTGGGCCGTCAACCACCGTGGCCGCGCAGGTGGTGACCGTGCACGAGGTGGTAAGCGTGAAGGCGGCGCCGAAGTCGTTCTCCTTCTGGCGGGCGGCCGGGCTGGTACCCGCCTTCTGGGAGGCATAGGTGAGCAGCTGATATCGGCCGTTCCACGGCTTGGGTGCCGCGTGCGCCACGGGCGGGTGCAGCGCCCCGGAAGCCAGCAGCGCCGCTGCTCCCAGCAGCAGCGTGATGCGGCGGCGCGCAGACGTCATGGCAGTGCCAAGAGTAGTCTGCGCCAAACCACATCCGTCGCATCTGTAACACGGTGTCGGGGTAGCCTCGCGGGGTGCTGCTGACCTCGCTGAACCCCGCTGCCGTGCCGGCCGGGGCCGATATCGGCGACGCGGTGCGCATCGCCGGAGTGACGCTGTCGCGCAGCGACCTCGTGGGTGCGGCGACATCGGTGGCCGAGCGGGTGGGTGGAGCCTCCCGGATCGCGGTGCTGGCCACGCCCACGCCGGCGACCGTGCTCGCGATCACCGGGTGCCTGATCGCCGGCGTGCCCTTCGTCCCGGTCCCGGCTGATGTCGGCGTCGCCGAACAGGCCCACATCCTCAACGATTCCGCCGCCCAGGCCTGGCTGGGCGAGGTGCCCGACGACCCGGCCGGATTGCCGCATGTCCCGGTGCGACTGCACGCCCGGTCCTGGCACCGCTATGCCGAACCTGCGCCGGGCAGCACCGCGATGGTGATCTACACCTCCGGAACCACCGGCCCGCCCAAGGGAGCGGTGCTCAGCCGGGCGGCCATCGCCGCCGACATCGATGCGCTGGCGCAGGCGTGGCAGTGGACGCCCGAGGACACCCTGGTGCACGGACTGCCGCTGTTCCACGTCCACGGACTGGTGCTCGGACTGCTGGGCTCGCTGCGAGTGGGCAACCGCTTCGTCCATACCGGTAAGCCGACCCCGCAGGCGTATGCCGCCGCCGCCGGCAGCCTGTACTTCGGGGTTCCCACGGTGTGGACGCGGGTGGTCGCCGATCCGGCATCGGCGCGCGCGCTGGCCCCGGCGCGGCTCCTGGTCTCGGGCAGCGCTGCGCTGCCGGTGCCGGTCTTCACCGGATTGGCCGAACTGACCGGCCATGCGCCGGTGGAGCGCTACGGCTGCACCGAGACGCTGATCACGGTCAGCACCCGCGCCGACGGCGAACGCCGCCCGGGCTCGGTGGGGCTCCCACTGCAGGGCATGCAGACCCGACTGGTCGGCGAGGACGGGTCACCGGTGCCCCACAACGACGAGACGATCGGCAGTCTGCAGGCGCTGACGCCGACGGTCTTCGACGGCTATCTGAACCGGCCGGACGCCACCGCGGCCGCGTTCGAGCCCGACGGCTGGTACCGCACCGGCGACGCCGCCGTCATCGGCCCCGATGGCATGCACCGCATCGCCGGCCGCGAATCGGTGGACATGATCAAGTCCGGCGGTTACCGGGTGGGGGCCGGAGAGATCGAGACCGCGCTGCTCGGGCACCCGGGTGTCGCCGAGGTCGCCGTGGTGGGTCTGCCGGATGAGGACCTGGGCCAGCGGATCGTGGCGTTCGTTGTCGGCGACGCCGAACCGGGTCACCTCATCGACTTCGTGGCCCACCAGTTGTCGGTTCACAAACGTCCTCGGGAGGTGCGAGTGGTGGACTCGTTGCCGCGCAATGCGATGGGCAAGGTGCTCAAGAAGGAGTTGACGTGAGCGGAGTTCATGTGAGCGGTCTGCGGTTCACCGAGATCTGCATCGACGCCCACGACACCCGGGTGTTGGCCGACTGGTGGGCGCGGGCGCTGGGCTGGCCCGTCGAACCGACCGAGGACGAGGGCGATTGGCTGCTGCGGGCGCCGGCCGGACCGGACTGGCTGTTCCTGCCGGTCCCGGAGACCAAGACCGTCAAGAACCGCATCCATTTCGACTTCACGCCGCACGATCAGCAGGCTGAAGTGCAACGGTTGCTCGCTCTGGGCGCCCGGCACGTGGACATCGGTCAGGGTGAGCAAAGCTGGGTGGTGCTGGCAGACCCCGAAGGCAACGAATTCTGCGTCCTGGCCGCCGAATAGGGCGCGAGTCGGCGTGCAGCGTTAGTTGGCGTGGAGAGCCTCATTCAGCGTGATGCCCTTGCCGTCGCGGGAGACCACTTCGACCGCGCCGGTGACCGAATTCCGCCGGAACAGAAGGTTGTTCGCGCCGGAGAGCTCGCGAGCCTTCACGGTTGCACCGTCGGACATGGTGACCTTGGTGCCGGCGGTGACGTACAGGCCGGCCTCGATGATGCAGTCGTCGCCCAGCGAGATCCCCAGGCCCGCGTTGGCGCCCAGCAGGCAGCGCTTGCCGACCGAGATCACCTCGGTGCCACCGCCGGAGAGCGTACCCATGATCGAGGCGCCGCCGCCGATGTCGGAGCCGTCGCCGACCACCACACCCGCCGAGATGCGTCCCTCCACCATGGAGGCGCCGAGGGTGCCGGCGTTGAAGTTCACGAACCCCTCGTGCATGACGGTGGTGCCCGGCGCCAGGTGCGCGCCCAGGCGCACCCGGTCGGCGTCCGCGATGCGCACCCCGGTGGGCACCACGTAATCGACCATCCGCGGGAACTTGTCCACTCCGTAGACCGTCACCGGGCCGCGGCGGCGCAGGCGCAGTCGCACGTTCTCGAAGCCCTCGATGGGGCAGGGTCCGTAGTTGGTCCACACCACGTTGGTCAGGGCGCCGAACACCCCGTCGAGGTTGAGGCCGTGCGGTTCGACGAGCCGGTGGGAGATGAGGTGCAGGCGCAGGTAGGCGTCGTAGGTGTCGGCCGGCTTGTCGGCCAGGTCGGCGATGACCGTGCGGATCGCGACGACCTCAACACCGCGGTCGTGGTCCGGCCCGGCCAGCGCACCGAGTTGCTCGGACACGTCGTCAGCGGTGATCCGGGTGGTGCCCGACGGGCTGTAGGCGCCCAGTTCCGGATCCGGGAACCAGGCGTCCAGCACCGTGCCGTCCTCGGTGACGGTGGCCAATCCGAAACCCGCAGCAGAAGTCACGGTGCACAACTTAGTCGATGCGCTCGGACCGCTAACCTGGTCAGTTGTGCTGGACCTTCGCGCGGATCCGAGTGACCTCACCGCCGCCCTCGTCGATATTCCGAGTGTCTCGCGCGATGAGCGGCGGATCGCCGACGAGGTGGAGGCCGCACTGCGCGAGCAGACCGGATACGAGGTGCTCCGCAACGGCGACGCGGTGCTGGCCCGCACCAACCTGGGCCGGGCTTCCCGGGTGATCCTGGCCGGCCACCTCGACACCGTGCCGATCGCCGACAACGTCCCGGCTCGACGCGACGCCGACCACATCTACGGCTGCGGCGCCTCGGACATGAAGTCTGGCGACGCGGTCTTCCTGCACCTGGCGGCCACCATCGCCGCGCCCATCCACGACGTCACGCTGGTGTTCTACGACTGCGAGGAGATCGAGTCCAGTGCCAACGGGCTCGGACGCATCGAGCGGGAACTGCCCGAGTGGCTGCGCGGCGACGTCGCGGTCCTGGGTGAGCCGTCCGGCGGCTATATCGAGGCGGGGTGTCAGGGCACGCTCCGCGCGGTGATCTCGGCAACCGGCACCCGCGCACACTCGGCGCGATCGTGGTTGGGCGACAACGCTATTCACAAAATCGGCGGCATTCTTGAGCGGCTGTCCGACTACCAGGGCCGGATCGTCGACATCGACGGGTGCACCTATCGCGAAGGCCTCTCCGCGGTGCGGATCGACGGGGGAGTCGCCGGTAACGTCATCCCCGACGCCGCCTCGGTGACGGTCAACTTCCGCTTCGCCCCCGATCGCTCCCCGGAGGCGGCGCTGGACCATGTCCGCGAGGTGTTCGACGGTCTGCCGGTGGACCTGCAGCAGACCGACGTGGCCGCTGGCGCGCTGCCGGGACTGCACCACCCCGCCGCCGCCGAGTTGGTGGCCGCCGCCGACGGCCTGGTGCGCGCCAAGTTCGGCTGGACCGACGTGGCCCGTTTCGCCGCGCTGGGGATTCCGGCGGTGAACTACGGACCCGGTGACCCGAACCTCGCCCACCGCCGCGACGAGTGGGTCTCGGTCGCCCAGATCGCGGCCGTGACCGCCACGTTGCGGCGCTATCTGGCCGAGTGACCGGCGGCCTCTTCGGCCTGTCGGCGCGCATCGGCGGCTGCCCCGTGGAACCCGGCGGCGGCCAGGTTCTCCGCGGCCGCGTTCAGCCCGTCAGCGTCGGCGGCGGCCAGCGCCCGCGCGTGCGCCAGAGCCAGATCGGTGAAGAGGCAGGGCACCGAGTCGGCGATCTGAGCCAGCGCATCGGCGGCCCGCCGGTCCCCGAGTCGGGTGGCCTCGTGCCAGGCCCACACGGCGACCGCAAGCTGGCCGCCGCGCTTGGCGGTCCGGGCGGCGTCGCGGGCCGCGGTGATGGCCGAGTGCCGGTCGCCGATGGTCGCCAGCCGCCAGGCCCTCGCGACCCCCAATTCGGGGGCGAACATCGCCGACTTGGTGCAGTGCCGCGCCATCGCCCGCGCCAAGGTTTTCGCCGACTCGGCGATCTCACCCTGATAGGCCTGCGCGGTGGTCAGATACGTCAACGCCAGGGGACCCCATGAGTAGCCGCTGCGAGCCAAGGTCTCCGCAACCGGCTTGAGCAACTCCTCGGCGGCGGCGGTCTCGCCCCGGGCCAGCAGCACCTGGGCCAGCAGCACCTCGCCGATCGCGCGACCCGGCTGCGCCGACTCGGCGAAGTCGGTGAACCTCCGCGCGACCGCGTCGGCCTCGTCGATCTTGCCCGCCATCAGCAACGTGGTGGTCTCGGCCAGGCCGACGGTGAACCGCAGCAGGCCGGGATATTCCGATCCCAACGTGCGCTGTGCCGCGGGACCGACGGCGTCGAATCGTCCCATCCGCGCTGACGCGAGTGCCGTGGCGCTGCCCGCCCACGCCACCGCCATGTCGGGGGCGTCGGGTCTGGCCAGCACGGTCGCGGCCACCTCGACGGCCCGGCGGACATTGCCGGCGTTCATCGCGAAGGTCGACGACAGGGCGTCGAGTGTGCTGTGTGACGACGCTGCGCTGACCCGCCCGCGGATGTTCTGCAGGAAGATTGTGGCCCGTTCGGGTTCGGAGAGCATCCAGAACTGGTTCGCCGCCCGCGGTAGCGCCCACGCCATCAACTGTTCCTCGGGCAACCGCCCGACATCCACGGCGGCCAGCACCGAATCGGCCTCCCGACCGCGGCCCTGCCATGCCAGCGCCGAGCTCAGGGTCAGGCGGGCGCCGAAGTGTTCGCCGCGGTCCAGCGCCCCGCGGGCCAGACGTTCGGCCAGGCTGTGGTCGCCCAGGCGCAGAGCCTCCTCGGCGGCGGCCACCACCGCGTCACCGTCGACGGGCGCGTCGCCCTGCAGGGCCAGCAGGGTGCGGCCCATCCGGTCGGCGGGGGAGCGACTGGGGGTGGCGGCCAATCGGGTGGCAACGGCGGTGCGCAGGCGTTGCGTTTCCGCCTTGTCCAGCAGCGCCGCAAGTCGCTCGAGGTAGAGCGGATGGCCGCTGTAGATCGAATCGGCGCGGATCTGGACGGCGCCGGCTTCGGCGGCCTCGTCGACGGCCTCCGCGCCGGCCAGCGCAACCAGGTCGGTCCGGGACAACGGCTCGAAGACGCAGAGGTAGCCCAGCACGGCGCGGACCGCGGCGGGCAGCCCGTGCAGGTACCGGTCTATCGCGCCCGCCATCGTCTCCTCGGCGCCGCCGGTGCTCAGCAGCAGTCGCAGGTGCAACGGGTTGCCGGCGCTGCGCCGGTAGAACGTCGCCGCGTCGGTGCCGCCGGCCGCGGCCACCACCGCGGCGGTCTCGTCGGCGTCCATCGGCGTCAGGTCCACCCGCTGCAGGAGTCCGTCGTCCCAGAGGGCGCTGACCACCTGTGGCACCCGCAGCACCGAACGCACCGTCACGATCACCGGGCTGCCTGCCGGCCGTGCGGCTTCCTCCTTGGCCAGGCGGTACACCAGGCTTGCCGACAGGGGATCGAGCAGCCGGGCATTGTCGACGATGATGGGTGCCGAATTCGCCTGGGCCAGAATCGATTCCGCCGCCGCTGACACCATCGCGGCAGGCTTCCCGGCTTCCCGGATGTCCAGCAGCGGTCCGAAGGCGCCGAACGGGACAGCGGACTGGGCCAGCGTGCCGATGACCCAGACCGGTTCGCCCAGACCCAGCCGCTCCGCCGCCTGGGCGGCCAGCGTCGACTTGCCGACGCCCTCGTTGCCCAGCAGTGCGACACCGCCCAAGCGGTCTTCGGACAAGATCTCGACCACCTGATCCAGGGCGTGACGGGGTACCAGAGGCCAGCTGGATGTGGGTGGCATAGCCCCCGACTCTATTGGGCTTGCGGAGGCGTGGATTAGGTTTCGGTTTGTGCAGCAACCAGATCCCGACGACTGGGCGGTCTGCGTGTACTGCGCCGCCAGTCCGCGTCACCCCGAACTCCTGGAACTTGCGACCCGGGTCGGCGAGGCCGTCGCCGATCGCGGCTGGACGCTGGTCTCCGGCGGCGGCAACGTCTCGGCCATGGGCGCGGTGGCCGCCGGCGCCCGCTCACGTGGCGGTCGCACCGTCGGGGTGATCCCCAAAGCGCTGGTGCACCGCGAACTCGCCGACACCGATGCCGACGAACTGATCGTCACCGACACCATGCGGCAGCGCAAACAGATCATGGAGGACCGCAGCGACGCCTTCCTCACGCTGCCCGGCGGCCTGGGCACACTCGAGGAGATTTTCGAGAGTTGGACGGCCGGGTATCTCGGCATGCATGACAAGCCACTGGTGCTGCTGGACCCACACGGCCATTACGACGGCCTTCGGCGCTGGTTGGATTCGCTGGTGCCGACCGGCTACGTCAGCCAGGCCGCCATGGACCGGCTTGCGGTCGCCGATGACGTCGAAGCCGCGCTGGACCTCTGCGCCGGGATGGGGAGGAACGACGATGGCCGGTGACACCGCGCGGCAGACGGTCGGACTCCTCGATCTGGCCACCCGACTTCCGGCGCTGCTGATGGACGCCCCGGTGATCCTGCGGGGGGCGCTCACCGGTCTCGTGTTGCTGCCGACCTCGAAGACGTCGATCGCCAAGGTCTTTCAGGACCGCGCAGCCCGCCACCCCGACCGCGTCTTCATCCGATTCGGCGACGACAGGATCACCTACCGGCAGGCCAATGCGACCGCCAACCGGTACGCGGCCGTGCTGGCCGAACGGGGCGTGCGCCGCGGCCAGGTGGTGGGCATCATGCTGCACAACTCGCCGGATGCGGTGCTGGTGATGCTGGCCGCCGTCAAGTGCGGTGCGGTCGCCGGGATGCTGAACTACAACCAGCGTTCCGAACTGCTGGCCCACAGCATCGGACTGCTCGACGCCGCCGTGGTGGTGTGCGAGGCAGACCTGGTCGAGCCGGTCGGGACAGCCGTTTCGGCGGTGACATCGGACGCGGCCGGTGGCGCCGAGGTGATGTCGGTGGAGGACCTCGCCGCCCGCGCCGAGGGCAAGCCCGCCGCGAATCCGGCGTCGGCCGGGCAGGTGCAGGCTCGCGATCCGGCGTTCTACATCTTCACCTCCGGAACCACCGGGCACCCGAAGGCCAGTGTGATGACCCACCAGCGCTGGTTGCGGGCGCTGGCCGGCTTCAGTGGGCTGGGATTGCGGCTGCGTGGCAACGACACGCTGTACTGCGCCCTGCCGCTGTATCACAACAACGCCCTGACGGTGGCGCTGTCGTCGGTGATCGACGCCGGTGCCACGCTCGCGCTGGGACGGTCGTTCTCGGTGACCCGGTTCTGGGACGAGGTGATCGCGATGGGGGCGACCTCGTTCATCTATATCGGCGAGTTATGCCGCTATCTGCTCAACCAGCCGTCCAAGCCCACCGACCGCGCCCACAAGGTCCGGGTGATCGTCGGCAACGGTCTGCGACCGGATATCTGGGAGGAGTTCACCCAGCGGTTCGGCATCAAGCGGGTGGTGGAGTTCTACGCCGCCAGCGAGGGCAACACCGCATTCATCAACATCTTCAACATCCCGAAGTCGACCGGGATCAACCCGCTGCCACTGGCGTATGTGGAATACGACCCGGAGACCGGGGATCCGGTGCGCGACGACGCCGGCCGGGTCCGCAGGGTGCCGTCCGGACAGCCCGGCCTCTTGATCAGTCCGGTGACCCGGTTGGCGCCGTTCGACGGCTACACCGACAAGGCGGCCAGCGAGAAGAAGTTGGTGCGCGGCGCCTTCAAGGACGGCGACGTGTGGTTCAACACCGGCGATGTGATGAGCCCGCAGGGCATGGGCCATGCCGCGTTCGCCGACCGCCTCGGCGACACCTTCCGGTGGAAGGGTGAGAACGTGGCGACCACCGACGTGGAGGCACCCCTCGCGGCCGACCCGAGCGTCGAGGAGTGCACGGTCTTCGGGGTCGAGGTGCCGGGCACCGGCGGCCGGGCCGGCATGGCCGCGGTCAAACTCCGGGAAGGTGCCCTGTTCGACGGAAAGGCACTGGCGCAGCGGCTCTCCGACGCGCTGCCCGGCTATTCGGTGCCGCTGTTCATCCGCCTCGTGGAGTCGCTGGAGACCACGTCGACGTTCAAGAGTCGCAAGGTGGAACTGCGTCAGGAGGCCTACGGCCCCGAGGTGTCCGACCCGCTCTACGCCCTGGCCGGCCGCGGCGAGGGCTATGTGCCCTTCTACGACGACTATCCGGCGGAGGTTGCGGCCGGGAGGTGTCCAAGGGTTGACTGTCCTTAATACTGTTGGGATGACAGCGACCTTCTGCGGTCGGCCGGTGGCCGGTGACCGGGCGCTCATCATGGCGATCGTCAACCGCACCCCGGACTCGTTCTACGACCGGGGCGCCACCTTCACCGACGAGGCCGCCAAGGACGCCGTCCACCGCGTCGTCGCCGAAGGGGCTGACGTCATCGACATCGGCGGCGTCAAGGCCGGACCCGGCGCGAACGTCGACGCCGACGAGGAGAACCGTCGGGTGGTGCCGTTCATCGAATGGGTCCGGGCGGCCTACCCCGAGCAGTGCATCAGCGTCGACACCTGGCGCGCGTCGGTGGCCAAGCAGGCGTGCGCCGCCGGGGCCGACATCATCAACGACACATGGGCCGGCCATGACCGGGAACTCCCAGAGGTGGCCGCCGAATTCGGGGCCGGCCTGGTCTGCTCGCACACCGGCGGCGCGGTGCCCAGGACCCGGCCGTTCCGGGTCAACTACGGCACCACCGTGACCGGGGTGGTCGACGATGTCATCGCCGAGGTCACCGCCGCCGCAGAGCATGCGCTCGCGGTCGGGGTGCGCCGCGACGGCATCCTGATCGACCCCACCCACGACTTCGGCAAGAACACCTTCCACGGTCTGACGCTGTTGCGTCACGTGAAGGATCTCGTCGACACCGGATGGCCGGTCCTGATGGCGCTGAGCAACAAGGACTTCATCGGGGAGACTCTCGGTGTGGGTCTTACCGAACGACTCGAGGGCACCCTGGCCGCCACCGCACTGGCCGCCGCGGACGGCGCCCGGATGTTCCGGGTGCACGAGGTGGGTCCCACCCGCCGGGTGCTGGAGATGGTCGCCTCGATCAAGGGCGACCGCCCGCCGGCGCGCACCGTCCGGGGTCTGGCATGAGCGACCTCACGGCCCGCACCCAAGAGGCCTGGCTGGCCGACCACACTTGGTACCGGCCGCCGTGGACCGTCGAGGAGTTGGAGGCCGCCAAGCGGGGCCGCACCATCTCGGTGGTGCTGCCGGCGCTCAACGAAGCCGCCACCGTGGCCGCGGTGATCGGCACCATCACCCCGATGGTTGGCGGTCTGGTCGACGAACTGATCGTGCTCGACTCCGGATCCACCGACGACACCGGAGCCAGGGCGCGGGCGGCCGGGGCGCGCGTGGTCCACCGCGAGGAGGCCCTGCCCGAGATCGCGCCGCAGCCCGGCAAGGGCGAGGCGCTGTGGCGCTCACTGGCCGCGACCTCCGGCGACATCGTCGTCTTCATCGATTCCGATCTGATCAACCCGGACCCGATGTTCGTGCCGCGACTGGTGGGACCGCTGCTCACCGCCGACGGCATTCACCTGGTTAGGGGCTTCTACCGGAGGCCGCTGAAATTGGGCGACGGCGAGGACGCCCACGGCGGCGGGCGGGTCACCGAACTGGTCGCCCGGCCGTTGCTGGCCGCGTTGCGCCCGGAACTGGGCTGCGTCCTGCAACCGCTGGGCGGGGAGTACGCCGGCACCCGTGAACTGCTCACCTCGGTGCCTTTCGCGCCCGGCTACGGGGTGGAGATCGGCATCCTCATCGACACCTACGACCGCTATGGGCTCGACGCCATCGCCCAGGTGAATCTGGGTGTCCGCACCCATCGCAACCGCCCGCTGAGTGACCTGGGTCCGATGAGCCGCCAGATCATCGCCACCCTGCTCGCCCGCTGCGGGGTGGCTGATTCCGGTGTCGGGCTGACCCAATTCCTTCCGGGCGGAGCCGACGACGACGGCCACGGGTTCGCGACCCGCACCTCGACGGTGTCGCTGGCCGACCGCCCGCCGATGAACACCCTGCGCTGACTGGCCCGTCCCGGTCCCGCCGTGGCAAACCGTGAGGCAGGATCGAGGGCGTGTCGCTGATCCTGATGTACCTCGTGGTGCTGATCCTGGTGTCCGCCGTTCTGTTCGGCATCGCCAGCTTCCTGTTCGGCCGCGGTGAACAGCTACCGCCGTTGCCCAGGGCGACCACCGCGACCGTGCTGCCGGCGTCAGGGGTCACCGGAGCCGACGTCGACGTCGTCAAGTTCACCCAGGTGCTGCGCGGTTACAAGACCAGCGAGGTGGACTGGGTGCTCGACCGGCTCGGCACCGAGCTCGACCAGTTGCGCGGCGAATTGGCCGCGGTGCGGGCCGCCGCGGGCCTGATCGACGTCGAGGCCTACCCGTCCGGCGCGCACGCCGGTGCGCCGGCCGACTCTGGTGAGTGACCCCGACGACCGCCCCCGGTGCTCCTGGGCGACGGCGACGAAGGGTCCGGACCTCGCGCTGATGCTCGACTACCACGACCGGGAATGGGGCCGCCCACTGCGCGGACATTCGGCGATGTTCGAGCGGATGACGCTGGAAGCCTTTCAGAGCGGTCTGTCGTGGCTGATCATCCTGCGGAAACGGGATGATTTCCGGCGCGCCTTCGACGGGTTCGACGTCGAGACGGTGGCCGGATACACCGAGCGCGACGTGGCCCGCCTGATGGCTGACGCCGGTATCGTCCGCAACCGGGCCAAGATCGAGGCGACCATCGCCAACGCCCGGGTGGCAGCCGACTCGGGTGTCGATCTGTCCGATCTGCTGTGGTCGCACGCGCCGGCGCCGCGGGCGCGGCCGGCGACGGGCGCCGACGTGCCCGCGCAGACACCCGAATCGGTCGCGCTGGCCCGCGAGCTCAAGCGTCTCGGGTTCCGTTTTGTGGGCCCTACCACGGCATATGCGTTGATGCAGGCTACCGGGATGGTCGATGACCACCTGCGGGAATGCTGGGTCCCCGGGTCTGGCGCAACGCTGGTCACCGATAAGGGACAATAGGAAACACTAGAATTGACCAAACCCGGCAACTGGCCGGGTGGCAGCGGGTCTGCTCGGTATCTGGAGGGAGCACTCGATGGCGGCGATGAAGCCCCGGACCGGCGACGGTCCACTGGAAGCGACCAAAGAGGGGCGCGGCATCGTGATGCGGGTACCACTCGAGGGTGGCGGCCGACTGGTAGTCGAACTGACCCCGGACGAGGCCGCTGCGCTCGGCGACGAACTCAAAGCCGTCACCAGCTAACTATCAGCCCGTGAAACCCCGCGCTCACCCGCGGGGTTTCGTCCTGCCGGTGTCCGTTTAGCGGGAGACCTGGCGGTAGATCTCGAGTGTCTGCTCGGCGATCCGCGCCCAGGAGAACTCGTCGATACAGCGTTGACGGCCGGCCACTCCGAAGCGGTCGGCTTTCGCCGGGTCGTCTACCAGTGCGTTGACGGCATCGGCCAACCCGGACTCGAAGTCCCGCGTGTCGTCGGCGTCGTAATGCACCAGGGTTCCGGTGACTCCGTCGTCAACCACCTCGGGAATGCCTCCCACGTCGGAAGCCACGACGGCCGTTCCACATGCCATGGCCTCGAGGTTGACGATGCCCAGCGGTTCGTAGACTGAGGGACACACGAAAGCAGTTGCAGCCGAAAGTATTTCGCGGATCTCATGCACCGGCAGGAAGTCCCTGACCCAGAACACCCCGCTGCGTTCGGCGGCCAGGGCGTCGACCGCCGCCTTGACCTCGGCGCCGATCTCCGGGGTGTCGGGGGCGCCGGCGCACAGCACCAGTTGCACATCCGGATGGAAGCGGTGAGCCGCCGCGATCAGGTGCGGCACGCCCTTCTGGCGGGTGATCCGGCCGACGAAGGCAACCATCGGCCGGGAGTCGTCGACGCCCAGTTCGGCGAGCACCGACTCCTCGGGGTTCGGCGGCGCCGGATGCCACACGTCGGTGTCGATGCCGTTCTTGACCACATGCACGCGGGCCGGATCCAGCGCCGGATAGGCCGCCAGAACGTCCTTGCGCATGCCCGAACTCACCGCGATCACGGCATCGGCCGCTTCTACCGCGGTGCGCTCCACCCACAGCGACACCTGGTATCCACCGCCGAGTTGCTCGGCCTTCCACGGCCGCATGGGTTCCAGTGAGTGCGCGGTCAACACGTGGGGGACGCCGTGCAGCAGTGCGGCGAGGTGTCCGGCCATGCCGGTGTACCAGGTGTGGGAATGCACCACCGTCGCCCCGGCTGCCGCGTTCGCCATGCGCAGGTCGGTCGACAGCGTCGAGAGGGCCGGATTCGCCTCAGCCAGCGCCGGATCGGGCTGATGCGCGAAGGCCGTCTCCCGCGGAGCGCCCATGCAGTGCACGTCGACCTCGCATAGTCGGCGTAGTTGGGCCACGAGTTCGGTCACATGCACGCCGGCTCCGCCGTACACCTCGGGCGGATACTCCCTGGTCATCATCGCCACCCGCATACCGCTGACCGTAATACACCGTGACCGCTGCGCGGGGCGTGCTCGGCAAAGGAAATCCAGCCCGCTGGGGGCGCCGAAACCTCGAATGCCCTAGCTCTTCCCACCGGCGGTGGTTAGGTTTACTTCCATGAGGGAGTTGCCGCACGTTCTTGGCATCGTCATGGCCGGAGGCGAGGGGAAACGGCTCTACCCGCTCACCGCGGACCGGGCCAAGCCGGCTGTTCCCTTCGGTGGCGCATACCGGCTCATCGATTTCGTGTTGTCCAACCTCGTCAACGCCCGCTATCTGCGAATCTGCGTACTGACCCAGTACAAGTCGCATTCGCTGGACCGGCACATCTCGCAGAACTGGCGGCTCAGCGGTCTGGCGGGGGAGTACATCACGCCGGTTCCCGCCCAGCAGCGCCTCGGGCCGCGCTGGTACACCGGATCCGCCGATGCGATCTACCAGTCGTTGAACCTCATCTACGACGAAGATCCGGACTACATCGTGGTGTTCGGCGCCGACCACGTGTACCGCATGGACCCCGAGCAGATGGTGAAGTTCCACATCGAGAGTGGTGCGGGGGCAACGGTTGCCGGCATCCGGGTCCCGCGTGCCGAAGCCGGCGCATTCGGCTGCATCGATGCCGATGAGTCCGGACGCATCCGCAGTTTCGTGGAGAAGCCCGCGGACCCCCCCGGCACGTCGGACAACCCGGAGCAGACGTTCGTCTCGATGGGCAACTACATCTTCACGACCAAGGTGCTCATCGACGCGATCCGCGCCGACGCCGACGACGACACCTCCGACCATGACATGGGCGGCAACATCATCCCGAATCTCGTCGCGGACGGAATGGCGGCGGTCTACGACTTCAACGACAACGAGGTGCCCGGGGCGACCGAGCGCGATCACGGCTACTGGCGCGACGTGGGCACGCTGGACGCGTTCTACGACGCCCACATGGATCTGGTCTCGGTCCACCCGGTGTTCAACCTCTACAACAAGCGCTGGCCGATCCGGGGGGAGTCGGACAACCTCGCGCCGGCCAAGTTCGTCAACGGCGGCTCGGCACAGGAGTCGGTGGTGGGCGCCGGCAGCATCATCTCGGCGGCGTCGGTGCGCAACTCGGTGCTGTCGAGCAACGTCGTCGTCGACGACGGCGCGATCGTCGAGGGCAGCGTTCTGATGCCGGGGGTGCGTGTCGGTCGCGGTGCGGTGGTCCGCAGGGCGATCCTGGACAAGAACGTCGTTGTGGGGCCCGGCGAGATGGTCGGGGTGGACCTGGAGAAGGACCGCGAACGGTTCGCGATCAGTTCAGGCGGCGTGGTCGCCGTCGGCAAGGGCGTCTGGATCTAGCGATCCGGGTTCATTCCCCGTCGGTTTCGACCCGGACGCCCTTCCAGAACGCGACGTGATCCGTGATCTCGGCGGCCTTGGCGCTCGGCTCGGGGTAGTACCACGCGGCATCGGCGTTGACCTGGCCGTCGACGGTCACGTTGTAGTAGCGGGCCGTGCCCTTCCACGCGCACACCGACGTCGTCGGGCTGTCCGAGAAGTACTCGCCGCGCAACGCATCCGCGGGAAAGTAGTGGTTGCCTTCCAGGCGCACCGTCGCCGGGGCCTCGGCCAGCACGGCACCGTTCCAGACTGCCCGGATCACGGCGTGGCCGGCTGTCTGCGTCGTCGTCGGCGCCACAGCCAGACCGCGGCCCACACCAGGGCGACCAGCACCACCAGTACCAGCGCCGGAATCAGGATCGCGATGAACGTCAGGCTGACGCTGGTGACGTCCTCGATGGTGCTCAGCACCGGCGCCGCCACGCCCGCGGTGGCCACGTTCGCGGCGGGTCGCACCGCGGTCTTGGTCAGGTGCACCACCAGGGCGGTCACCACCCCGATCGCCACCGGAACCCATTGGCCGGTGCGGGCGAACTCGACCGGATCGGTGACTGCCGCCGTCTGCGCGGCCGTCCCGGAGCCGAACACGATGCCGCCGGAGGTGGGTCGCACGAAGGTCTGCACCGTGTCGTTGACCGAGTCCAGAGCCGGGACCTTGTCCGCGACGATCTCGACGATCAGCAGGATCGCCACAATGCCGATCACCCAGTTGTTCTCCAGCCACGACCAACCGGGGGGCAGGTGGATCAGATTGGTGAAGCGGCCCAGCAGACCCATCGACAGCAGCGGGATGTAGGCGTTCAGGCCCGCCGCGCTGGCCAGGCCGAAGCCCGTCATCAACTCCACGGCGGGCTCAGTCCCGCGCCGCGATCAGAATGCCGTCGCCGAGCGGGACCAGGACCGGGGTGAACCGTTCGTCCTCGGCGATCAACCGCGCGGCTTCCCGCACCGCGGTCACCTCGGCGTCGTGGGCGGCCGGGTCGCCGGCCCGCCCGTCGAGGGCGGCGTGGTGCACGATGATCACCCCGCCCGGCCGCAACAGCCGGATCCCTTCGACGACGAAATCCGGTTGGTCGGCCGCGGCGGCGTCGATGAACACCAGGTCGTAGGAGCCGTCGGCCAGCCGGGTGAGCACGTCCTGGGCCCGACCGCCGATCAGCCGAGTCCGGCTCGGTCCGATGCCGGCCTCGGAAAACGCCTGCTTGGCCAGCCGCTGATGCTCGGGTTCGAAGTCGATGGTGGTCAGGACGCCGTCCTCGCGCATGCCGGAGAGCAGCCACAGCCCGCTGACGCCGGCCCCGGTGCCCACCTCGACGACTGCTTTGCCACCGGAAAGCCGGGTGAGCAGTCCCAACAGCGCCCCGACGGCGGGCGTCACCGCGCCTGCCCCGGCGTCCTCTGCCCGCTCGCGGGCCGCGGTGACGATTGCGTCCTCGGAGATCGACCCTTCGGAGTGCGCGAGGATCCGGTCGGCCCGGCTCGGCACCGCTTCGTCGCTGGTGGACATGCTGTGCAGCGTAGATCACCTGTGCGGCTCAGCGGGTAGACGCGCCAGGCCTGCCCGGGGGCTCGTCCCGCACCCCGGCCGACACGCCGATGAGATAGTCTAAGGAAATTGCTCATAAATTACTAAATCGTGACGTACTGCGACGTGAGAACCATTCCGGCTGGTGCTCTCAGTCAACATTTAGTTTGCTCACAGTGGTTGCACAATGCGATACGGAAAGCTCACACCCATGAAAAGCCTTAGTGGCTGGTCGGGGAATACCCCGGGAGACGGTCACGTTATGACCGTTGACACGCCTGCAGTGGCGTACCGATTCCAGGAGGATCCGACGAACACAACTCTGACGGCCCCGCTCACCATGTCGCATGTTGGGCCGGTCGGCGACGCCGACTGGGTTGAGCCGTCCGACGAGCTGCAGGGCACTGCAGTGTTCGATGCGACCGGCGACCGGGCGGCCATGCCGTCCTGGGACGAGCTGGTGCGCCAGCACGCCGACCGGGTGTACCGGCTGGCCTACCGGCTCTCGGGTAGCCAGCACGACGCCGAGGACCTCACCCAGGAAACCTTCATCCGGGTGTTCCGCTCGGTGCAGAGCTATCAACCGGGCACCTTCGAGGGCTGGCTGCACCGCATCACCACGAACCTGTTCCTGGACATGGTCCGCCGGCGCGCCCGCATCCGGATGGAAGCACTGCCCGAGGACTACGACCGGGTGCCCGCCGACGGGCCCAATCCCGAGCAGATCTACCACGACTCCCGTCTCGGTGCGGACCTGCAGGCGGCGCTGGACTCATTGCCGCCGGAGTTCCGCGCGGCGGTGGTCCTCTGCGACATCGAGGGCCTGTCCTACGAGGAGATCGGCGCCACCCTCGGCGTCAAGCTCGGTACCGTCCGCAGCCGCATCCATCGCGGGCGACAGGCATTGCGGGATTACCTCGCCGCGCACGGTCGCACCGAGGCGGAGTCGGCCTGACGCACCGCGTCGGCCTGTTGTGGCATGTCATCTCGTCCTCTTCGCGCTAGATTCATGGTGAGCGCTGTGCGCAGCAGAGTCGCGTCCGAGCTCTGGCTGGGAAGCGGGAGAGGAGCGCCGACGGTGGTTGATCCGGGTGACGTGTTCCGTCGAGCGCTTTCCTGGCTGCCGCCGAACTTCGTCTCGGTGGATGATGCCGCCTTGAACGCTCCTCGTCAGTTCAGTTCCACCGATCACCTGTCCATCGAGGCCGTCGCGGCCTACGTCGACGGCGAACTGCCCATGAAGGCCCATCTGCGTGCCGGCAGTCACCTGACGCTGTGCCAGCAGTGCGCCGCGGAGGTGGATGCCCAAGGTCAGGCCCGCTCGGCGCTGCGGGAATCGCGGCCGGTGACGATGCCCAGCACTCTGATGGGGCTGCTGTCCCAGATCCCGCAGTCCACGCCGGAGGAACCGACCCTTGGTCCCGACGACGACCGGCCGGGCGATGGCACGCCGCGGGGCCGGCGCAAGCGCCGGTAGGGTGAAGGCCGATTACCGAGCAGCATCCCTGGCCTGCTGCTGAGCGTCTGGATAGAGGTTGAGTTGAGCTTCGATGAGGACAATGACGGCGTTCGCCGTCTCGCGCCACGACCCGTGTCGCGGCCCCCGGTGGACTCCGAAGCCACCCGCACCTTCGGACGGCCCACCGGCGTCGACGGGTCGTTTGTCGCTGACGATCTGCGCCCGTCCCGCTTCCGCCGCGCCGACGACTTCAATCCCAGCGCCAAGCCCGCGGACCCGGTGCTGCAGGAAGCATTCGGCCGTCCGTACGCCGGCGGAGAGTCGTTGCAGCGCCACCCCGCTGATGCCGGTGCGCTGGAGGCTGGCGCCGACGATGCCGAACTGATCGAGGACCCGTGGCGCGATCCGGCCGCCGGCGTCGCTCTGGGCACCCCGGCGCTGCCGACCCCCGTCCAGGTGATCCAGGGTCCACCGCCCGGCAAGCTCGGTCTGCGCGAGCTGATCTTCGGCGGCAGGGTTTCCTACCTGGCGCTGGCCACGCTCGCCCTGACCGCGCTGTTGATCGGCGTTGTCGGTGGTTGGGTGGGCCGCAAGACCGCCGAAGTGGTCGAGGCGTTCACCACCTCCAAAGTGACGTTGTCCACCTCGGACGCCGGCGAGGTACCCGCTGGCCGGTTCGCGAAAGTCGCTGCCTCCGTTGCCGATTCCGTGGTGACCATCGAGGCCAAGAGTGACGAGGAAGGTTCGCAGGGTTCCGGTGTGGTGGTCGACGGCCGCGGCTACATCGTCACCAACAACCACGTCATCTCCGAGGCGGCTGCTATTCCGGGCAAGTTCAAGATGACGGTCGTGTTCAACGACGGCAAGGAAGTACCGGCCAACCTCGTCGGCCGGGATCCCAAAACCGACTTGGCCGTCCTCAAGGTCGACAACGTCGACAACCTGACGGTGGCCCGACTGGGTGACTCGGGCACGCTGACGGTGGGCGAGGAGGTGGTCGCCGTCGGTGCGCCCCTGGGCCTTCGCAGCACGGTGACCCACGGCATCATCAGCGCGCTGAACCGCCCGGTGCCCCTGTCCGGCGAGGGGTCGGACACCGACACGGTCATCGACGGTGTGCAGACCGACGCCTCGATCAACCACGGCAACTCGGGCGGCCCGCTGATCAATATGGAATCCGAAGTGATCGGCATCAATACCGCTGGAAAGTCGTTGTCGGACAGTGCAAGTGGCTTAGGCTTCGCCATCCCGGTCAACGAGGTGAAGGCGACCGTCGAATCCTTGATCAAGGACGGCAAGGTGTCGCACCCGACGCTGGGCCTCACCGCCCGGTCGGTGAGCAACGACCTGGCCTCCGGTGCTCAGATCGCCAACGTGACCGCCGGTGGACCCGCGGACAAGGCGGGAATCAAGGAGAACGACGTCGTCGTGAAGGTGGGCAACCGCACGGTCGCCGACGCCGACGAGTTCGTGGTCGCGGTTCGTCAGCTGCCGCTCGGACAGGACTCGCCGATCGAGGTCATGCGCGAGGGTCGCAAGGTGACGCTGATGGTGAACCCCTCACCGGACAAGCCGGACAGCTAAGCCGATGTTCGCCAACGTCGGGTGGGGCGAGATGCTCCTTCTGGTCGTGGTGGGCCTGGTGGTTCTGGGACCGGAGCGGTTGCCGGGTGCCATCGCATGGACGGCCGGCACGATCCGGCAGGCACGCGACTACCTCAGTGGCGCGACCCGCGAACTTCGCGAGGAACTCGGGCCGGAGTTCGACGATCTGCGCCAGCCGTTGGGCGAGATCCAGAAATTGCGGGGGATGACGCCGAGAGCCGCGATCACCAAACACCTTCTGGACGGCGATGATTCTTGGCTCACAGGTGAATTCGAGGCCGATCAGGTCAAGCCGAAGAGTGCGACGTCGCCCGCGGCGAGCGGCCCTGTGGGCGGCCCGGCGCCGTTCGACGCCGACGCGACGTAGTCAGACCGTTCAGCGGCCTGCCGGATCCAGGCCCAGCGACATCCCGGCCAGCCCACGCCGACGCGACGCAAGTTTATCGGCGATGGAGCGCAACTCCCGGCCGGCCGCCGAATCAGGTGCCGACAAGACCAACGGCACGCCCGAATCGCCGGCGGTCACCAGAGCCGGATCCAGCGGAACCTGGCCCAGCAGAGGAACATCCGCGCCGACCGCCCGGCTCAAGCGCTCGGCCACCTGGCGTCCGCCGCCCTCGCCGAAGATCTCCCATGTCGACCCGTCCGGCATCAACAACCCCGCCATGTTCTCCACCACGCCGACGATGCGCTGGCGGGTCTGCAGGGCGATCGCCCCGGCCCGTTCGGCAACCTCGGCGGCCGCATTCTGCGGGGTGGTCACCACCACGATTTCAGCGCCGGGCAGCAACTGTGCCACCGAGATCGCCACATCTCCGGTGCCGGGCGGTAGGTCGAGCAGAAGCACGTCGAGGTCACCCCAGTACACGTCGGCCAAGAACTGCTGCAGCGCGCGGTGCAGCATCGGGCCGCGCCACACCACCGGGGTGTTGCCCTGGGTGAACTGGGCGATCGAGATGACCTTCACGTCGTGGGCGACCGGCGGCAGAATCATCGACTCCACCTGGGTGGGCCGGTCATCGGTGCCCATCATCCGCGGTACGGAATGGCCGTAGATATCGGCGTCGAGCAGGCCGACGGACAGTCCGCGGGCGGCAAGTGCCGCCGCGAGATTGACTGTCACACTGGACTTTCCGACTCCACCCTTACCGGAGGCCACCGCGTAGACGCGGGTGAGCGAGCCGGGCTGGGCGAACGGGATGACCGGCTCCGCGGCGTCGCCGCGCAGTTGTTTGCGCAACGCGGTGCGCTGCTCGTCGTTCATCACGTCCAGATCCACGGTGACGGCTCCGGTGCCCGGCACGTCGGCGACGGCGGCGCTGACCCGTTCGGTGATCTCAGTTTTCTTGGGGCAGGCGGAGGTGGTCAGGTAAATCCCGACATGGGTTGCCCCGTCCGGCGACACCGTGACGCTCTTGACCATGTTGAGTTCGGTGATCGGCCTGCGCAGCTCGGGGTCGATGACCTTGCCCAGTGCGGCGCGGACGGCGTTTTCAAGTTCGGTGCTCATCGCTGCCCACTCTAGGCGGAGGGCTGGGGAGGGACCGGAACAGGCTGCGCGGTTAGGCCGGACCGGGGGCCGGACCGGGGGCAGGGGCGGGTGCCGGCATCAGGATCGGAGCCTCGGCAGGCGCGGGGACCGGGCCGGGACCCGGGGCAGCCGGCGGCGGAGCCATCCACGGCGGGGTACCGGGCGCGGGGAGCGGGGGCGCCTCGGCCGCAGGCATGCCGGGCAGCGGGCCGGGAGCGGCACCGGGCATGCCGGGCAGCGGAGCCTGGGCCGGCGGCATGCCGGGCAGTGGGACGCCGGCGTCGGCCGGGGCCGGACCGGGCAGCGGAGCTGCGCCCGGCAGCGGGCCGGCGCCGACCGGAGCCATGCCGGGCAGCGGGCCCTGCGGCGCCATCCACGGGGCCGGCGCCATCGGCATCATCCACGGCGGCAGGTCGGGCGTCGGAGCCTGCGACGGGGCCAGTTGGGAGGCCATGCAGATCACCTCGCACCCGTGCGCGGGTCCTACGCCTTCGGCGGCGGGTCCGGGCAGCGGTCCGGGCAGCATCTGGCCGGCGGTCTGGCTGTTGCCCATGTTCAGGGCCAGCAGCGCCAGCGGATCGCCGCCAGGCGGACTCGTCATACCCGGGCCGAGACCCTCGGACTTGTCGAGGTGGGAATCACCCAGCGCCGGAACCGGGCCGACGATCGGCGGCAGATCCAGCGGCGCGACGCCGGTGGCATAGGCGGCGGCCCACCCGAGCACGTTCTGCGCGTAGGCCATCGAGTTGTTGTAGCGCAGGATCGCCGTCAGCACCTGGGCCTGGTTGCGCAGGTTCAGGCCGCCGCTGCACAGATACCGTGCGGTGCCCAGGGCGGCGTCGAAGAGGTTCTGCGGGTCCGACTTGCCGTCGCCGTCGCCGTCGGAGGCGAACCGGGACCAGGTGCCCGGCAGGAACTGCATCGGACCCATGGCGCGTGCGTAGACCGGGCGGCCGCCGGCGTTGCTCTGCACGATGATCTCGTTGCCCGGCAGGCTGCCGTCGAGGGTGGGCCCGTAGATAGGGCGTGCCGCGGTGCCGCTGGCGTCGGTCGCACCGCCGTTGGCGTGCGATGACTCGATCCGGCCGATTCCGGCCAGCAGATTCCAGCTGACCCCGCACCCGGGCGAGGCGACCGCCATGGTCTGTTCGGCCTTGCGGTAGGCGGCGAGCGCGACGGCCGGAACCCGCATGCCGCCGACCGAACTGATCACCGCCGCCGGCGGAGGAGGCGACAACGTGTTGGCACCGAAGCGGAAGTCCGCCGGGGCCTTGGCCATCGGGACCACCGCCACACCCTTGGTGTCCACGACCGGTGCAGCGGCAGAGATCTGAGCGCCGCCCTCACGGTTGACCGGCTGAGCCACCCGGGCGGGTGTCGCCGCTGCAGCGCCGGCCAGCACGACCGGCGTCAGAACGGCGATACCAAACGCGGGAGCGCGGACCACGCGGCCGACCCGGTGCCCTATGCCCACTCGGTTGCCCCTCACATCCTCGCTACGACCCAGCTACCATACATAACGTAGTGACGCCCGCGAAACGCATCCGTCGGAGTCGTTACCTGCTGCTCTTCTTGCCGCGTCCCCCGCCACCGTCCCGTTTGTCGTTCTTGCCGGGCGATTGCGCGGATGGCTGTGCCGCACTGTCTGCAGTGGTCTGCTCGGTGCGACGCCGTTGCGGCTGCGAAGCTATCTCTGGTTGCGGATCTATCTGTGGTTGCATCGCCGGACGGTTGGAGCCTGCGTTGCCTGCGCTTGCGGGTGCTTTCCCGCCGGAACTGGGCGGCGGCGCCACCCGCGGCGCGGGTTCCTGCGGAGCGGCGAGCACCGGGGTCGGGGGCGCTTGCGACGCGGCCAACGGTTCGGGCGCGACGGCGACGGCGGCTGCGGCTGCGGCCGGGCCGGGTACTGGGCCGGGCAGCATCTGGGCAGCCTGCTTGGTGTTGCCAAGCGCCAGTTGTGTCGCCGGTTCAAACGACGTACGGCCGGAACCGGGGCCCGCCGGCAGTCGGCCCGGACCTAGTCTCGGGACGGCGCCGCTTATCGGGGGCAGAGTGAGCGGGGCGAAGCCGGTGGCGTAGGCCGCCGCCCAGCCCAACACGTTCTGGGCGTAGGTCATGGAGTTGTTGTAGCGCAGGACCGCCGTCACCGCCTGGGCCTCATTGCGCAGGTTAAGCCCACCGCTGCACAGGTAACGTGCGGTCGTCAGGGCTGCGTCGAACAGGTTCTGCGGATCGGACTTCCCGTCCCCGTCGCCGTCGGAGGCGAACCGCGACCACGTTCCCGGGAGTAACCTCATGGGTCCCATTGCCTGAGTCGGGCGCCCCCCCGCGTTGCCCCGCAGGGTTGCGTTCCACATGGGCGCGTCCATCTGGCGGATGTTGCCGGCTCTAGCGGGCGGCGCCTCAATACGGCCGATGCCGGCCAGGAGGCTCCAACTCACCCCGCAACCCGGTGCAGCGGCCGCCATAGTTTGCTCAGCCTTCCGATAGGCCGAAAGCGCCCTCGGCGGAATCCGCACGCTCGCGATGTGCTCAACGCTCGGGCTGTGCTCGACGACCTTCGGCGCAAGGCGAGGCGAGGCGGCGGGGGCTGCGAACGTTACGGCCCTAGTCGGCGGTTCCGGGGAGCCGGCCACCGCACCAGCCAACACGATTGGGGTCAAGACGGCGATCCCGAACGCGGGGGTCCGAATGAGCTGGCTGATCCTGAGTCGCATCCGCACCGTCCGCCTTTGCTGTCATCGACCTCCGGGTCGCTGCGTTAACAACGTCAGCCTAGATCCCTGGGGGATGGCCGTGGGCCGAACGCGGGCGACACGCTGTCGGAAATCCTTACGCGGTGTCTTTCTTGCCGCGCCGTTCGGCGCTGTCCTTTTTGCCCGACTTGCCGGGCTTCGGTTCCGTCGGCTGCAGCGTTTCGATGAGTTCGCGGACTTCTTCCAGCTCGCGGCGCAGGTAATCGCGGGTGGCCACCTCGCCGACCGCCAACCGCAGGGCCGCGAGTTCGCGGGCGAGGAACTCGGTATCGGCCTTGGTCTGCTGGGCCCGTCTGCGGTCCTCCTCCAGGGCCACCTTGTCGCGGTTCTCCTGCCGGTTCTGGGCCAGCAGGATCAGCGGCGCGGCGTAGGCGGCCTGGGTGGAGAAGGCGAGATTGAGCAGGATGAAGGGATAGGGATCCCAGCGCAGCCTCACCGCGAAGAGATTCAGGCCGATCCAGACGACGACGAGGACGGTCTGCCACATCAGGTAGCGGCCGGTCCCGAGGAACCGCGCGATCGACTCGCTGACCCGGCCGACCGTCTCGGGGTCGAAATTGAACGCCGGCCGCCGGGAGGTCAGCGGCGTGTCGAGGCGCTGGCGGGGATCGTTCACGAGGTGTCGCCCCCGATCGCGACACCGGCATCCTCGAAACTCTCCCGCCAGTCGTGCGGCAGCAGGTGATCGAGCACGTCGTCGACGGTGACCGCACCCAGCAGGTGGCCCTGCTCGTCGACCACCGGACCGCAGACCAGGTTGTAGGCGGCGAAGTACCGGGTCACCGCGCCCAGTGCGGAATCCGGGTTGAGACTGGGCAGGTCGTTGTCCACCATGCCGCTGACCAGATTGGCCGGTGGCTCGCGGAGCAGCGCCTGCAGGTGCACGCAGCCCAGGTAGCGCCCGGTCGGGGTGGCCGTCGGCGGACGCACCACGAAGACCAGCGAGGCCAGCGCTGGAGTCAGGTCGGGGTCACGGACCCGGGCCAGCGCCTCGGCGACGGTGGTATCCGGGGCGAGCACCACCGGATCGGAGGTCATCAGACCGCCCGCGGTGTCGGGGGAGTGGCTGAGCAGACGCCGCACCGACTCGGAATCCTCGGGATCCATCCGTCGCAGCAGCGCCTCGGCTTCGGTCGGATTCATCACCCCGAGCAGGTCGGCGGCGTCGTCGGGGTCCATGGCCTCGAGCACGTCGGCGGCCCGCTCGGTGTCGAGTTCCCGCAGCAACTCGCTCTGGTCGTCCTCGGAGAGTTCCTGGAGGACGTCGGCAAGCCGTTCGTCGTCGAGGGCCTTGATGACCTCGGTGCGTCGTTTGACCGGCAGATCGCGCAGAGCGTCGGCCACCGCGATCGGTCGCTGGCCCTCGAACTGATGCAGCAATTGGGCCACGCCCTGCCCCGGCATCGCCAGGCCGGTGGGCGTCAGGCCCGAGACGTTGTGCCAATCCACCACGACCACCGCACCACGGCGGCCCAACCGGCGGTGGCTGCGCATCGCCACCCGGGTGACGATCCAGTCCCGGGTACGCGTCTGCTCCATGCCGAGGTCCACGACGAAGAGGTCGACGCCCGCGAGGTCCTGCTGTTCGGGATCGTTGACCCGCACCAGCGTGTCGAGCACCTGGCCCAGCACCAGCACCTCGCCGGGGCGCTGAACGAATCGACGCAGCGACACATTGCCGGTGGTGAGGGTGACGGCGTTGGGCTCGATGGCGGTGACGCGGAGGATCGGGACGAAAATCCTCTTGCGGGTGAGCAACTCGACGACCAGTCCCAGCACCCGGGGCTGCTGACGAACGATGCTGATGCTGACGACGACATCACGCACCCGCCCCAGTGATTCGCCATCGGGGCCGAGCACGACCATCCCCGCCAGCCGCGCCGCATATACCCTGTTCACCGACGCCATGGGTACCAAGGGTAGGAGTCTGCGCGTGGACCAGACCGATCGACCCGCCTACCGACCGCGCAGGACATGCCTGTCGGTTCCGGGCAGTAACCCCAGGATGATCGAGAAAGCCAAGGGATTGGCCGCCGACGAGGTATTCCTGGACCTCGAGGACGCGGTGGCCCCCGATGCCAAGGCGCATGCCCGCACCGTGGTGGCCGCCGCGCTGGCCGGGCCCGGCTGGGCCGGCCAACTACGCGGTGTCCGGGTGAACGACTGGACGACTCCGTGGACCCACACCGACGTGATCGACGTCGTGTCGGCAGCCGGCGCCCACCTCGATGTCGTCGTGCTGCCCAAGGTGACCGACGCCGGCCACGTCCGGGCCCTGGATCTGCTGCTGACCCAGCTCGAACGCGTCCACGGCCTGCCGGTCGGCCGGATCGGGATCGACGCACAGATCGAGGACGCCAGGGGGCTGACCAACATCGACGCGATCGCCGCCGCTCCGAGGGTCCAGGCGCTGGTACTCGGTCCGGCGGACCTGATGGCGAGTCTGAATATGCGCACCCTCGTCGTGGGCGAGCAACCCGAGGGCTACGACGTCGGCGACGCCTATCACCACGTGCTGATGACGATTCTGATCGCGGCCCGGGCGAACGGGGTGGCCGCCGTCGACGGCCCGTATCTGAAGGTGCGTGACGTCGAGGCCTTCCGGGGGGTGGCGGGGCGTTCCGCGGCGTTGGGCTATGACGGCAAATGGGTTCTGCACCCCGACCAGATCGCTGCCGGCAACGAGATCTTCAGCCCGCGGCAGGCCGAATACGACCGTGCCGAGCTGATTCTGGAGGCCTACGCGTGGCATACGTCGGCGGCCGGCGGGGCGCGCGGCGCGGTGATGCTGGGCGAGGAGATGATCGACGAGGCCAGTCGGAAGATGGCCCTGGTCGTGGCGGCCAAGGGCCGCGCCGCCGGGATGACCCGGACCACGGCGGCGTTTGTGCCGCCAGGAAGTTAGCGCTGCTGCAGCGCGTAGGAAGTTAGCGCTGCTGCAGCGCGTAGGCGACCATGACGACGTACACCACCAGACCCGCAACACCGGCCGCGACGCCCGCCACCGCAAGGCCGAAGCCTCTCCCGCCGGTGCGCTTGATCTGCGCGATCGCTATCGCACCCGTGATGATCCCGACCAGTGAGCCGAGGAAACACAGCAGGCCGCTGGCCGAGCTCACGAGCGAGACGATCGCCAGCACGTTGGTGCGCGGTTCGGCCGCACCCGGGTAGCCCGGGTAGACCGGGTAGCCCGGCATGGGGGCGCCGTACTGCGGCGGGTAGCCCGGGAACGGCGGGTACGCCGGCGGCGGTGGGGGGTACCCGGACCCGTAGGCCGGATCGAAGCGGGGAACATCGGATCCGCTCGGCGGATGACCCGGATAATCCGGCTTTTCGCCGGGGCCACCGCTGGCGGCTGTCATGCTGTCAACCTAGCCTATGCACCAGGGCCCACCGGTGGCTCGAATCGATCGACGAAGGAGACGCAACACCCATGACCAGTCCCTTTCCGCCAGCGCAGAACCCGGGTGGGGTTCCCGGCGCGGCGGGTTCGCGCCGCGGCCCGCTCGGTCTGCCGACGCCGCCGAAAGGCTGGCCGGTCGGCTCGTACCCCACTTACGCCGAGGCTCAGAAGGCCGTCGACTACCTGTCCGACAACCAGTTTCCGGTGCAGCAGGTGACCATCGTCGGGGTGGATCTCATGCAGGTCGAGCGGGTCACCGGACGGCTGAGCTGGGGCAAGGTGCTGTTCACCGGCGTGGCCAGCGGGGCCTGGCTCGGTGTCTTCATCGGCCTGTTGCTCGGGATGTTCACCGGCAACATCGGCGCAGCGCTGGTCGCCGCGATCCCCGCCGGCGTCATGTTCGGTCTGATCACCTCGGCCATCCCGTACTGGATGACAAAGGGGACAAGGGATTTCAGCTCCACCATGCAACTGGTGGCCGGACGCTACGACGTGCTGTGCGATCCGCAGGGCGCTGAGCAGGCCCGGGACATGCTGTCGCGCTTGACGTTGTAGGTCGACCGCCGGTTTACAGTAGGCGCGGCTCCCCCCACCGAAAGGCGAAAGTCGTGACGATCGTTGGCGTGCGCACCCGCCGGGCGGCTGCGCTCGGTATGGCCGTGCTGACCGCGGCCGCGACGACATCGGCCTGCGGTTCGACGGGCGACGACCGGGTGGTCAGCCTGTACACGCCCGCCAGCGAGACCGCGACGTTCACCGCGGTGGCCAACCGGTGCAACGAGGAACTCGGCGGGCGATTCCGCATCCAGCAGTTCAGCCTTCCCAAGGGCGCCGACGATCAGCGACTGCAGTTGGCTCGCAGGATCACCGGCAACGACCACTCGTTGGACATCATGGCGATGGACGTGGTGTGGACGGCGGAGTTCGCCGAGGCCGGCTGGGCGTTGCCGCTCTCCGACGACCCGGCCGGCGAAGCCGAGGCCGATGCGGCCGCCGACACCCTGCCCGGCCCACTGGAGACCGCGAAGTGGAAGGGCAAGCTGTTCGCCGCGCCGGTCACCACCAACACCCAGATGCTCTGGTACCGGCCTGATCTCGTCGCGCCGCCGCCGGCCACCTGGGACCAGATGGTGGCCGAGGCGACCCGACTGCATGCCGAGGGCAAGCCGAGTTGGATCGCGGTGCAGGCCAAGCAGTACGAAGGCCTGGTGGTGTGGTTCAACACCCTGCTGCAGAGCGCCGGGGGTCAGGTGGTGTCCGACGACGGCAAGACCGTCACCCTCACCGACACTCCCGAGCATCGCGCCGCCACCGTCAAAGCCCTGCAGATCATCAAGGCGGTGGCCACCGCCCCGGGCGCTGATCCGTCGGTCACCCAGACCGACGAGGGCACCGCCCGCCTGGCCCTCGAGCAGGGCAAGGCGGCCCTGGAAGTCAACTGGCCCTTCGTCTTCGCTTCCATGCTGGAGAACGCGGTCAAGGGCGGGGTGCCGTTCCTGCCGCTGAGTGACAAGCCCGAACTGGCGGGTGCCATCAACGACGCGGGAACGTTCGCACCCACCGATCAGCAGTTCCAGGTGGCCTTCGACGGCAGCCGCGAGGTGTTCGGCTTCGCCCCCTATCCCGGGGTGATAGCCGGCCAACCGGCGCGGGTCACCCTCGGCGGGCTGAACCTCGCGGTGTCGTCCACGACCCGTCACCCGGCGGAGGCGTTCGAGGCGCTGCGGTGCATCCGCAGCGAGCGGAACCAGCGCTACACCTCGATCGAGGGCGGGCTGCCGGCGGTCCGAACGTCGTTGTACTCCGATCCCGACTTCCAGAAGAAATACCCGCAGTACGCGATCATCCGCGATCAGTTGACCAACGCTGCGGTGCGCCCGACCACACCGAATTACCAGGCGGTGTCCTCCCGGATCTCGGCCACCCTGGCGCCGGTCACCGGGATCGACCCGGAACGCACGGCCGACGAACTCGCCGAACAGGTGCAGAAGGCGATCGACGGCAAGGGGCTGATCCCGTGACCGTGACGACCGCGGCGCGCACAGATGACCGCAGTTCGCAGCGACGGCTCGCCTACTGGCTGATCGCCCCGGCCGCCATCCTCATGCTGGCGGTCACCGCGTACCCGATCCTCTACGCGTTCTGGCTCAGCCTGCACCGCGACAATCTGGCCAGTCCCAACGACACCAAGTTCGTCGGCTTCGCCAACTACCAGACGATCCTGACCGACAAGTACTGGTGGACAGCATTTTTCGTCACCCTGATCATCACGGTGATCTCGGTGGCCATCGAGTTCGCTCTGGGCCTGGCTCTGGCGCTGGTGATGCACCGCACCATCTTCGGCAAGGGCTTGGTGCGCACGGCGATCCTGATCCCGTACGGAATCGTCACCGTGGCCGCGTCGTACAGCTGGTACTACGCATGGACCCCCGGAACGGGGTACCTGGCAAACTTGCTGCCCGACGGCAGTGCCCCACTGACCCAGCAGATTCCGTCGCTGGCCGTCATCATCCTCGCCGAGGTCTGGAAGACCACGCCGTTCATGGCGCTGCTGCTGCTGGCCGGGCTGGCACTGGTGCCCGAGGATCTGCTCAAAGCCGCCGAGGTGGACGGTGCCGGCGCCTGGACCCGGCTGACCCGGGTGATCATCCCGCTCATCAAGCCGGCGATCCTGGTGGCTCTGCTGTTCCGCACCCTCGACGCGTTCCGGATCTTCGACAACATCTACGTGTTGACCGGTGGCTCCAACGACACCGCGTCGGTGTCGATTCTGGGCTACGACAATCTGTTCAAGGCATTCAACATCGGTCTGGGTTCGGCGATCAGCGTGCTGGTGTTCGCCGCCGTGGCCGTCATCGCCTTCATCTTCATCAAACTGTTCGGCGCCGCCGCCCCCGGGGCCGAGAACGAGGTGCGCTGATGTCCGAACACGTGGGAGGGCGGCGAGCCACCTTCTGGACCGTCATCAATGTCCTGGTGGTGGCTTATGCGCTGTTGCCGGTGTTGTGGATCCTGAGCCTGTCACTCAAGCCGACCCAGGAGGTCAAGGACGGCAAGCTGATCCCGTCGTCGATCACGCTGGACAACTACAAAGGCATCTTCAGCGGTGACGTGTTCTCCTCGGCACTGATCAACTCCATCGGCATCGGCCTGATCACCACCGTCGTCGCCGTCGTCATCGGTGGCATGGCCGCCTATGCGGTGGCCCGGCTGGATTTCGCCGGTAAGCGCGTGCTCATCGGCGCCGCACTGCTGATCGCGATGTTTCCCCAGATCTCGCTCGTCACACCGCTGTTCAACATCGAGCGTCGGATCGGGCTGTTCGACACCTGGCCGGGCCTGATCATCCCGTACATCACCTTCGCGCTGCCGTTGGCCATCTACACCCTGTCGGCCTTCTTCCGGGAGATCCCCTGGGATCTGGAGAAGGCCGCCAAGATGGACGGCGCGACTCCCGCCCAGGCATTCCGTCGGGTGATCGCCCCACTGGCCGCGCCCGGAATCGTCACCGCGGCGATCCTGGTGTTCATCTTCGCCTGGAACGATCTGCTGTTGGCGCTGTCGCTGACGGCGACCAAGGCGGCGATCACCGCACCCGTGGCGATCGCGAACTTCACCGGCAGTTCGCAGTTCGAGGAGCCGACGGGGTCCATCGCCGCCGGTGCGATGGTGATCACGATTCCGATCATCGTGTTTGTTCTGATCTTCCAACGACGGATCGTTGCCGGGCTGACTTCCGGCGCGGTGAAGGGATAGCGGGTTCTGCGATGGCCGAGATCGTTCTAGACCGAGTCACCAAGCGCTATCCCGATGGCGCCACGCCGGTGAAGGACCTGTCGCTGACCATCGCCGACGGCGAGTTCGTGATCCTGGTCGGGCCGTCCGGGTGCGGGAAGTCCACCACGCTCAACATGATCGCCGGGCTGGAGGACATCACCTCCGGGGAATTGCGCATCGGCGGACAGCGGGTCAACGAGAAGGCGCCGCGCGACCGCGACATCGCGATGGTCTTCCAGTCCTACGCCCTCTACCCGCACATGACGGTGCGACAGAACATCGCCTTCCCGCTGACCCTGGCCAAGATGGCCAAGCCGGAGATCGAGGCGAAGGTGGCCGAGACGGCGAAGGTGCTCGACCTGACCGCGCTGCTGGACCGCAAACCGTCCCAACTCTCCGGCGGCCAGCGCCAGCGGGTTGCGATGGGCCGGGCGATCGTCCGCAACCCCAAGGCCTTCCTGATGGACGAGCCGCTGAGCAACCTCGATGCCAAGCTGCGGGTGCAGATGCGCGCCGAGATCGCCCGGCTGCAGAATCGCCTGGGCACCACCACCGTTTACGTCACCCACGACCAGACCGAGGCCATGACCCTCGGTGACCGGGTGGTGGTGCTGCGGGCGGGCGAAGCCCAGCAGATCGGCACACCCGAGGAGTTGTACAACGCCCCGGCGAACCTTTTTGTGGCCGGGTTCATCGGGTCGCCGGCGATGAATTTCTTTCCGGCGGCGCCGATTTCCGGCGGGTTGCGCCTGCCGTTCGGTCAGATCGGCCTGGATCCACGCTATGGCGCGACGCCGCCCGGCGACGTCATCGTCGGGGTCCGCCCCGAACACTTCGAGGACGCCACACTGCTCGAACCCCACGAGAGGGCGCGGGCGCTGACCTTCGGCGTCAGGGCCGATCTGGTCGAGTCGCTGGGTGCGGACAAATACGTGTACTTCTCCACCGCCGGCGGGGGTGCTCGGTCGGCTCACCTGTCTGAGCTGGCGGCGGATTCCGAAATGGGCGAAAACCGCTATGTGGCAAGAGTTTCGGCGGACTCCCATGCCGCCACGGGGCAGACCGTCGAACTGGCGCTGAACACCGCCAAGCTTCATGTCTTCGACGCCGCCAGCGGGGTCAACATCTCCGCACAGTTGGGATGACCGATCCGCTGGTAGCGGTGGCCGGTCATCTGCGGGCCCACTTCGCCTCGCTGGGAATGGATTCCGAGCCTGACGTTGCCAGCGTGACCTTTCTCGGTGTCGAGCGCATCGATGTGCTGCGCTTCGGTCCCGATCGCCGCGCAGGCCTCGAGGACGTGTTTCACCATGTCACGCTTGGGTGTTCGCGCTACCCGATGGCGGACCCGTCGTCGCCTCTGGCTGATCCGCTGGTTGGTCCTCGGGCCGAAGTGGTTCTCAGTCTGCGGTCCGGCGCGACCACCGGCCTTGCCCGGGCCCTGGCGGTGGTGGCGGCGACACCGGCCGTCGAGGGAGTGGTGCTGGGGTCCGGCGCGTTGGTCGATCTGTCCGCGCCGCTGTGGACAGGAGCACCGTTCACCGCTGTGCTGCTGGGGGATTCGGACATCCCGCAGGTGCCCCTGGTGTCGCCGCGCGACCCGGTGCAGTTCCTGTCGGCGGTGCCGATCACCCAGACCGAGGGCGCGTGGGTGCGGCTCAAGGGAGCCGAGGCGATGCGTCAGGCATGGGTTGACGATCGGGTGGACGTGCTGGACCCGGGGCGGCGGGCGTCGTCGGCGGGTGCTGGCTAGTTCACAGCCAATGGTTACGCCGGAACGTCCGGTACAGGAACGTACAGATCACAACCATCAGTAGCAGCACAGCCGGGTAGCCCCACGTCCAACTCAGTTCGGGCATGTTCTCGAAGTTCATCCCGTAGATGCCGGCGATCGCGGTCGGGACCGCCGCCATCGCAGCCCACGCCGAGATCTTGCGCATGTCCTGGTTCTGCTGCATGCCCACCTTGGCCAGGGCTGCCTGCACCAATGAGGACAGCATCTCGTCGTACTCGGAGATCTTGTCGGCCGCCAGGATCTGGTGATCCAGCACGTCGCGCATCTGGCGCCTGACCTCTTTGACCAGCAGGTCATTGTTGGCGGTGTTGAGCCATTCCAGGTCGTCGGTCAGCGGAGACACCGCCCGCCGCAACTCCACCACCTCACGCTTGAGCAGATAGATCGGCTCGATGTCGGTCTTGCTGGTCGGAGAGAACGTCGTCTCCTCGATGGCGTCGACGTCGGCCTCCATCGCCGCGGTCACCCAGCGGTAGCTGTCCACGACATGGTCGGCGACAGCGTGCATGACCGCCGGTGGCCCCAGCCGTAACTGGTCCGGATCCGCCTCCAGGCGTCTGCGGACGTCGGCCAGTCCGGTGTGTTCACCGTGGCGCACCGTCACGACGAAGTTCGAGCCGACGAACACCATGATCTCGCCGGTTTCGACGATCTCGCGAGCCAGCGCCACCGTCTCGTGCGGAACGTAGTTCACCGTCTTGAGCACCATGAACAAGGTGTCGTCGTAGCGCTCGGCCTTGGGTCGCTGGTGGGCGTGCACGGCGTCTTCGACGGCCAGCGGATGCAAACCGAACAGGTCGGCGATCGACTGCATCTGTTGGTGGTCGGGCTCATGCAGGCCGATCCAGACGAAGGCCTGCTGTCCGGAGTCCTCCAGTTCGCGAACTCTGGCGATAGCCTCCGGGGGCGTGAAGGAACCGATCAGTCGGTGACCGTCCGAGTAGATCGCGCAATCGACGATGGACTGGGTCACGGGGGCCGGTATCCGGTTAGCGTCGACGTGCGTGTTGGGTCCCAGGACCTGTAACGGGTGTACGGGCGGCCGCGGCCGAAAAGATGCCATGGTCAGACCTCCTCTGCGTCGCCCGAATGCTACGCGCCGACCCACCCCAGCAGGGCCGACAGCCTCGCTTCGGCGGTCGAGTACCCTAACGCCGTGTCTGAAACGGTGCCTGCCCCCCACCTCGTGATCGACGACGAGGAGATTTTCGCCGCGCACGAAGGCGGCAAGCTGTCGGTGGAACTGAAGGCGCCGCTCGATACCCAGCGTGCGCTCTCCATCGCCTACACACCCGGTGTGGCCCAGGTCAGCCGGGCCATCGCCACCGATCCGTCGCTGGCGGCCCGCTACACCTGGGCGCATCGCCTGGTGGCGGTGGTGAGCGACGGCAGTGCGGTGCTCGGACTGGGCGACATCGGCCCGTCGGCGTCACTGCCGGTCATGGAAGGCAAGTCGGCGCTGTTCAAGACCTTCGCCGGATTGGACTCCATTCCGATCGTGCTGGCCACCAAGGACCCCGACGAGATCGTCGACATCCTGGTGAAACTGCGCCCGACGTTCGGCGCGGTCAATCTGGAAGACATCTCCGCCCCGCGCTGCTTCGAGATCGAGCGGCGGGCCATCGAGGCGCTGGACTGCCCGGTGATGCACGACGATCAGCACGGAACGGCGATCGTGGTGCTGGCCGCTCTGCTGGGTGCCACAGCGGTGCTCGACCGCCCGATGAGTTCGTTGAAGATGGTCATCTCCGGCGCGGGTGCCGCCGGCGTGGCGTGCGCCAACATCCTGCTGGAGGCCGGGCTCAGCGACATCACCGTGGTGGATTCCAAGGGCATCGTCCACGCCGGTCGCGATGATCTGAACTCGGTGAAGGCCGAACTGGTGACCCGCACCAATCCGCGTGGTCTCACCGGCGGGGTGGCTGAGGCGCTCGCCGGCGCCGATGTGTTCCTCGGCGTCTCCGCCGGCAAGGTGCCTGAGGAGGCCATCGCGTCGATGGCGCCCGACAGCATCGTGTTCGCCTGCTCGAATCCGGATCCGGAGATCCACCCCGAGGTGGCCAAGCGATACGCCGCGATCGTGGCGACCGGGCGCAGCGACTTCCCGAACCAGATCAACAACGTCCTCGCTTTCCCGGGCGTGTTCCGCGGAGCCCTGGACGCCGGCGCCCGCCGCATCACCGAGAAGATGAAAGTGGCTGCCGCCGAGGCGATCTTCTCCGTCGTCGGCGACGATCTCGCTGCCGACCACATCGTCCCCAGCCCGCTGGATCCGCGCGTCGGACCTGCGGTGGCGGCGGCGGTGGCCGCGGTCGCCGAGATCTGAGCGAATCGCCGTGAGGGCGAGGGCGGGTCACCGCCTGCTGCTGTCCGCGGTGGCCTTCTTCGGCGTCGCCTGTGGCACAACGGGCGCTCCCGGTCCGTCCCTGGCCGTCGGAGCGTCGGCCGACCCGGAGAACATCCTGTTGGCGAACGTCTACGCGGCGGGGTTGCGGTACTACGGAACCGCGGCGCAGGTCGAGAGCACCGATGATCCCCTCGTTGCCCTGGATGCCGGAAAGGTCAGTGTCACAGCCGGTTTCACCGGCCGTCTGCTGCACCGATTCGATCCCGAGTCCGCGGCCCGCTCCGCCGAGCAGGTCTACCGCGCGATGGTCGGCGCGCTACCGGAGGGGGTGGCCGCCGGTGACTACGCCACGGCGGCCGAGGACAAACCCGCTCTGGCGGTCACCGAGGCGACCGCCACCGCATGGGGCAGCCGAGATCTGGCCGCATTGGTGCGCAATTGTTCCCGGGTGAGCGTCGGGGCGCCGACGGGCGCGAACCCGCCCGATTCGTTGGGTGACTGTGCGTTTGGTTCGCCGCGGGAATTCGGAACGGCGGCAATGCTGTTCGACGCGCTACGCAGCGGTGCGGTGACGGCTGCCTGGACCGGGACCGCCGCAACCGGTGTGCCCGGCGGTGTCGTCGTGCTGGTCGACCGAAAGCCCGCGCTGATCCCCGCGCAGAATGCCGTCGCGCTGTACCGGCGCAACGAGCTCGACCAGATGCAGTTGCGGGCGATCAATGAGATCGCCGGAGTGCTCGACACCGCGGCGCTGGTCCAGATGATGACGAAGGTTCAAGCCGGCGCCGACCCACGGGTGGTCGCCGAGGAGTGGCTGACGGCCAATCCGCTGGGCCGCTGACTCAGCGGGTCGGAGGCATCGTCCGACGGGCCAGCGCCACCAGCACCTTGTGGTAGCCGGGACCGGTGATCCGGACGAACGCGTCGAGGATCTTGGCGTCGGTGCCGACCAGGACGCGGGCCTTGTTCTTCGCAACGGCCTCGAGGATGATCTGCGCCGCTCGCTCCGGGGAGGTGCGGGCCATCTTGGTGTCGAACCATTCGGCCAGGTGGGCAGAATCCACGCCTTCGGCCGCGGTGGCGTTGCGGGCGATGGCGGTCTTGATCCCACCCGGGTGCACCGTGGTGACCTTGACCGGTTGCCGGGCCAGGATCATCTCCTGGCGCAGCGCCTCGGTGAAGCCCCGGACGGCGAACTTGGCCGAGTTGTAGGCGGCCTGCCCGGGCACCGCGAAGAGCCCGAACACGCTGGAGATGTTGATGACGTGACCGTCTCCGGAGGCGATGAGGTGCGGCAGGAAGGCCTTGGTGCCGTTGACCACGCCCCAGTAATCCACGTCCATCACCCGTTCGATGTCCTTGAACGGGGAGACGTCGACGTCGCCGGTGAAGGCGATACCGGCGTTGTTGTAGATCTGGTTGACCTTGCCGAAATGGTCCTTGACCTCGTCGGCATACAGCAGGAACCGCTCGCGTTCGGTGACGTCGAGGCGGTCGGCCTTGACCCGAGCGCCGATCGCCGAGAGGCGATCCTCGGTGGCCTTGAGGCCTTCGGTGTCGACGTCGCTGATGGCCAGCGAGGCTCCCGAACGGCCCAGTTCGATGGCGAGTGCCTGGCCGATACCAGAACCGGCCCCGGTCACAACGGCCACTTTGCCGGCGAATCCCTGCATGAAAACTCCTGTTGACGCGTGTCGAGTTCGCTCTGAGGGTAACAGCGCGGATTCAGGGGCGTAACGACTGTGCGGGCCCCTACGATGCCTAGATCATGAAGTTCAGCCGTTTGACTGGTTCGTTCATCCTGGCCGCGGGACTCGCCGGCGGGGTTTTCGCCGCGCCCGCCCAGGCCGACACGGCGAGCACCGTCGATGATTTCCTCACCACCCTTGACGGCCTCGGCCTCGGCGGTATCGATCCCACCAAGGCGGTCGCGGTGGGCCAGTCGCTGTGCCCGGTCCTTGCCGAGCAGGGACAGAACACCGCCGACATCGCGGCCACGGTGTCCGATGCCATCGGCCGCCCACTGGGACCGGCTACGGCGTTCACCGGGGTGGCCGTTTCCTTCCTGTGTCCCAAGGCGGTGGAGAGCGTCACCAACAACCTCGCCAACGGCAAGCCGCTGATTCCCCTGTTCGGGGACTGAGCGCTACTCCGACGTCGCCGAGTGTGCGGAATTCCCCGGCACGGCGGCGTGTCGCGCGGGAAACCGCACAGTCGGCGGGGCCGGTCAACCGCCGCGACTTAGCCGAACGCCTCGTCGAGGATCTCCTGCTGTTCCACGGCGTGCACCTTCGAGGACCCCGATGACGGCGCCGACATCGCGCGCCGGGAGATCCGCCTGATCCCGGTCAGTTTGTCGGGCAACAGCTCCGGCAACTCCAGGCCGAACGTCGGCCAGGCTCCCTGGTTGGCCGGCTCCTCCTGCACCCAGAAGAACTGCCGGGCATTCGGATACTCGTCGAGGGTGGCGGCCAACCGGCGCTTGGGCAGCGGGGCAAGCTGCTCGATCCGCACGATCGCGACGTCCTCGCGGCCCTCTTTCTGCTTGCGGGCCTCGAGTTCGTAGTAGATCTTGCCGCTGGTGAGCAGTATCCGGGTGACCTTGGTGCGGTCGCCGTCGCCGTCGGTGTAGGTCGGCTCCTCCATGATCGACCGGAACTTCTGTTCGGTGAAATCGCGGATCTCGCTGACCGCCGCCTTGTTGCGCAGCATCGACTTCGGGGTGAACACGATCAGCGGCCGGTGGACCCCGTCGAGGCCGTGCCGGCGCAGCAGGTGGAAGTAGTTCGCCGGGGTTGACGGCATCGCGATGGTCATCGAGCCCTCGGCCCACAGTTGCAGGAACCGCTCGATGCGCCCTGAGGTGTGGTCGGGCCCCTGGCCCTCATGGCCGTGTGGCAGCAGCAGCACGACGTCGGAGAGCTGGCCCCACTTGGCCTCCCCGGAGCTGATGAACTCGTCGATGATCGACTGCGCACCGTTGACGAAGTCACCGAATTGGGCCTCCCACAACACGATTGCCTCGGTGTTGCCCACCGAGTAGCCGTACTCGAAACCGACCGCCGCATATTCCGACAGCGGCGAGTCGTAGATCAGGAAGCGGCCGCCGGTGGGTGTGCCGTCCGGGTTCACGGTCAGCAGATCCAGCGGGGTGAACTCCGCGCCGGTGTGCGGGTCGATCACCACGGCGTGGCGCTGGGTGAACGTGCCGCGTTTGGTGTCCTGGCCCGACATCCGGATCAGCTTGCCCTCCGCCAGGAAGGTGCCCAGCGCCAGCAATTCGCCGAATGCCCAGTCCACCTTGCCCTCGTAGGCCATTTCGCGGCGCTTCTCCAGCACCGGCTTGACGCGGGGATGCACGGTGAAGCCTTCCGGCACCGTCAGGTGGGCGTCGCCGATCCGGGCCAGCAGCGCCTTGTCCACCGCGGTGCTCATCCCGCGGGGGATCATCTGCGCGGTCTCCACCGACTCGCTCGGCTCGACTTCGTGCTTCTCGAGTTCACGGACCTCGTTGAACACCTGCTCCAGTTGGCCCTGGTAGTCGCGCAGGGCGTCCTCGGCCTCTTTCATGGAGATGTCGCCACGGCCGATGAGCGCTTCGGTGTAGCTCTTGCGGACCCCGCGCTTGGTGTCGATGACGTCGTACATCGCCGGGTTGGTCATCGACGGGTCGTCGCCCTCGTTGTGACCGCGCCGGCGGTAGCAGAGCATGTCGATGATGACGTCCTTGTTGAACGTCTCGCGGAAGTCCATCGCCAGTCGGGCCACCCAGACGCAGGCTTCCGGATCGTCACCGTTGACGTGGAAGATCGGCGCGCCGATCATTTTCGCGACGTCGGTGCAGTACTCCGCGGAGCGGGAGAATTCCGGTGCGGTGGTGAAGCCGATCTGGTTGTTGACGACGATGTGAATCGTCCCGCCGGTGCGGTACCCCTTGAGCAGCGCCAGGTTCAGCGTCTCGGCCACCACGCCCTGGCCGGCGAACGCGGCGTCGCCGTGCAGCATCAGAGGCACCACGGTGAATTCGAGCGACCCGTCGATGGGACCCCCGCCGCTGACCCCGTCGATCAGGTCCTGCTTGGCGCGAACCAGACCCTCCAGGACCGGGTCGACGGCCTCCAGGTGCGACGGATTGGCCACCAGCGACACCTCGATGTCGTTGTCGCCGAACATCTGGATGTAGGTGCCGGTGGCGCCCAGGTGGTACTTGACGTCGCCGGAACCGTGGGCCTGCGAGGGGTTCAGATTGCCCTCGAACTCGCTGAAGATCTGCGAATAGGGCTTGCCGACGATGTTGGCCAGCACGTTGAGTCGCCCGCGGTGCGGCATGCCGATGACGACCTCGTCGAGGCCGTGCTCGGCGGCCTGGTCGATCACCGCGTCCATCATTGGAATGACCGCCTCGGCGCCCTCGAGCGAGAAACGTTTCTGCCCAACATATTTCGTCTGCAAGAAGGTCTCGAAAGCCTCAGCGGCGTTCAGCTTGGACAGGATGTACTTCTGCTGGGCCACCGGCGGCTTGTCGTGGCGGACCTCGATGCGCTCCTGCAGCCACTTCTGCTGTTCGGGTTCGAGGATGTGGGTGTATTCCACGCCGACATGCCGGCAGTACGCGTCGCGCAGCACCGACAGCACGTCGCGCAGTTTCTTGTACTGCTTGCCGGCGAAACCGTCGACCTTGAACTCGCGGTCGAGGTCCCACAGCGTCAGTCCGTGGGTGAGCACGTCGAGGTCGGGGTGCATCCGGAAGCGGTTCTTGTCCAGCCGCAGCGGGTCGATGTCGGCCATCAGGTGGCCGCGGTTGCGGTAGGCCGCGATCAACTCGAGGACCCGGGCGTTCTTGTCGAGGATCGAGTCCGGGTTGTCGGTGCGCCAGCGCACCGGCTCGTATGGGATTTCGAGGTCGAAGAAGATCTCGTCCCAGAGGTCGTCGGAGAGCAGCGACTGGTGGATGGTGCGCAGGAAGTCGCCGGACTCCGCGCCCTGGATGATGCGGTGGTCGTAGGTCGACGTCAGGGTGATCAGCTTGCCGACGCCGAGGTCGGCGATGCGCTCCTCGCTGGCCCCCTGGAACTCCGCCGGGTACTCCATGGCCCCGGCTCCGATGATCGCGCCCTGGCCGGCCATCAGCCGCGGCACCGAGTGCACGGTGCCGATGGTGCCCGGGTTGGTCAACGAGATCGTCACGCCGGCGAAGTCCTCGGCGGTGAGCTTGCCGTCGCGGGCGCGCCGGACGATGTCCTCGTACGCGGCGACGAAATCGGCGAACTGCAGGGCTTCGCAGCCCTTGATGGCGGCGACCACCAGCGACCGCTTGCCGTCCTTGCCCGGCAGGTCGATGGCCAGACCCAGATTGGTGTGCGCCGGGCTGACCACGTTCGGCTTGCCGTCGATCTCGGCGAAGTGGCTGTTCATGTTCGGGAACTTCTTGACCGCAGCGACGATGGCGTACCCGAGCAGGTGGGTGAAGCTGATCTTGCCGCCGCGGGTGCGCTTGAGGTGGTTGTTGATGACGATCCGGTTGTCGATCATCAACGTCGCCGGGATGGCCCGCACGCTGGTGGCGGTGGGGATGCTCAGCGAAGTGTTCATGTTCTTGACGACGGCCGCCGCGGCGCCGCGCAACACCTGGGTCTCCTCGCCCGGAGCGTCGGCGGGTGCCGGGGCGGGTGCCGGGGCGGCGACGGCGGGCGCGCTCGCCGGAGTGGGCGGGGTCGCGGCAACTGGTGCCGGTGCGGCCGCGGCCGCGGGTGCGGGTGCCGGCGCAGGCGTCGGTGCGGCGGGTGCGGCGGGCGGTGGAGCGACGAGCGGTGGGGCGACGGGCGCTGCCGAGGCCGGGGTTCCGTTGCTGCCGGGCGGCACCTGGCCGACGGCTTCGGGGCGGTAGTCGACGAGGAACTCGTGCCAACTCGGGTCCACCGAGGAGGGATCGTCGCGGAATTTGCGGTACATCTCCTCGACCAGCCATTCGTTCTGGCCGAAAGGTGAACTCGTGCTGCTCACGGAGTCGCTCGCCTCGATTCTCATGCCCTGATGCCTCGCGCGCCGCTATGACGTCGCGCTCGCCGCACCGGGCCGCGAGGGCCGGTGCGGCGATGACTAAAGGCTATCTCGTCTTCGGTGTTACCGAAGCAGGTCAGACGCACGCCTGACGGGGCAAATCGAAGTCAGCGCACGTCTTCGATGGCCGGCAGATCCTCCACGCCCGGCAGCACGTGCAGGGTCACCTGCCAGCGGGCGGGTGCGGGGCCGAATGCCGCGCGGGCGTTCTCGACGATCCTCTTGCCCATCATCCGGTTGCCACCGCCGCCGATCGCGGCACCGATGCCGACCGGCAGCATCTTCCCGAACGCCATGGCGGTGCGCTTGATCGTGTACTTCTTCACGAAATACTGCATGAGTTTCGTGTTGACCTGAGACACCACCGGCAGCGGCAGCAACTCGGCCTCGGCCAGCCAGGCGCCGCTGGTGCGGCCGGCACCGAGCAGGTCCTTGACGGCGCCCCGGCCGTCTTCGCCGACCAGGACGCCGAGCACCAGACTGCGACGCCGTTCCCGATCCTCCACCGGGATTCCGTGCACGTCGGCCACGGCCAGCGCGAAGGCCGCGGTCGCCTCGAGGAACAGCACCGTCTCACCGGCGACGGCGGACAACGCGGCCAGCGTGCCGATGCCGGGGAAGGCGGCCGCCGAGCCCACGGCGGCACCACTGGCCATCACCGCCGCGAGGTAGTGCTTCTCCAGCTTGGTGATGATCTCGGCGGGACCGGCGTCCGGATTGCTCCGCCGCAGCCGCGCCACGTAGGCCCGCACGGCGGGGCCCTGCAGGCGGGCGCTGGACTCCAGGACGTGCGACAGGACCTTTGCCGACATGCCGGCGTCCTCGGGCACGGCCGGCAGGTTTTCCGTCGACGTCTGCTTACGGCGAAGCCTCATGAAAGGCCCTTCCTTAACGGGGCGAGAGTTCCTCTCGGCGTGACCTCAGGCTAACGAACGGGCCTGCCCGGGAAGTGCCCGACCGTGATCTGCAGGTCCGACGCGCGCACGGCGCGCCCGCATCACGGCAGCTTTGCGGTCGTCACTCCGATCATGGAGTCGCGGGTGACGAGGGTGGCAAGTTCGGCTTCGGTCATCGACTCCGACCCGGCGGGTCGCATCGGCATGATCAGGTAGCGCATGTTGGCGTTGCTGTCGTGGACCCGGATCGCCACCTCCGGCGGCACCTCGGTGCCGAACTCGCGCAGCAGCCCGCGCGGATCCCGGACGGCGCGCGCCCGATAAGGCCGGCTCTTGTACCAGTCGGGGGGCAGGCCCAGAACGGGTCGGGGATAACACGAGCACAGCGTGCAGACGACCAGGTTGTGAATGTCGGGGGTCTGCTCGATCACGATGAGTCGGGTGCCGTCGTAGTTGTCGATGCCGAATTCTTCGATCGCGGCCGATCCGTCGGCGAGAAGGCGCTCTTTGAACGCGGGGTCGGTCCAGGCGCGAGCGATCAGGGCAGCGCCGCGACTCGGTTCGGCGGCGTCGACCAACTCCAGCATGGCCCGGACCTCTCCGGCGCCGATGAGGCCCTTCTCCACCAGAAGTTCCTGCAGCGCGTGCACCATGACGTCGAAGTAGTCGGGGCCGCTGGAGGGATCGGCTTCGATGGGGGCGTGTGGGTCCGGGTGCGAGTGGTCGTGAGTCATGACGGGTCCTCCTGGCGAGACGGTGCGGGCGCCGGCTCGAGCCAGTGCTCGTATATCTCCAGTTCCACCACATCGGCGGGCTCGCCGGCATAGTCGGGCCACAGGGTGTGCTGATCGAGTCGAACCCGGTAGAGCCGCGTTTCGGTTCCGGCGTTGACGCCGAAGGCTTCTCGCTCGGGATCGAGGAACTCGGCCAGGACCCGCTCGATGTGGCCCACGGCTCCGCGGACGTAGAACGGGGTCCGTACGTGACCGGGCGCGTACCGCGCGGAGATCCGGACCCGGTCCCCGACCGCGTAGCGGGAGCTCATTGATCGTCGGCGATCAGCCGCGCGCGGACGTCATCCATTTTCCGGCCCAGCTCCTGGGTGGTGACGAGGCCTTTCTCGTTGAGGATCTTCGCCGCCGATACCGCCCAGCGCTGGTAGTAACTCAGCGCGGCGATGACGACCTCGCCGAGGTCCTCGACGCCCCGTCGTTTCTCCTCGGTGTTGACCAGCTTGTGCGCGTCCAGAACGTTGAGCAATGCGTGGCAGTGCTTCTCGAACGGGGTCAACTCGTGGTCGGAGATGCCGACCGGCCCTTCGGGTTGCCCGCCGACATCGTGGGGCGGATGGGCGATGAGAAGCGCGGGTTCGCGATCCGGGCTGGCTGGCATCCTGGCTGACCTTTCGGTTGGTGGTGCGACTGGCCGGCGCCGAAACTCAGCGCTGGCCGGGGTCGGCGTAGCGCAGCACCGCTCCGATGCCGTCGGCCGGGGTCAGCCGCTCGTCGGTGCGCACCAGCGCCGCGCCGGTGGCCACGGCAAGCAACGGCAACGCCTCGTCGGCCGGCAGCACCCGGTCGGGGGAGCCACCCAGGGCCGACACGGTCGCGGCGTCCGGGCCGCACAGCAGCAACTGGTCGTGGTCGGCCACCACGGTCGCCCGGCCGAGATCGCCGATGATCAAGGTCTCCACCGCGCCGTCGCGCAGCGCGGCGGTCACGTCGGCCAGACCCTCGACCGCCAGCCCGGCGCCGTGGCCGGCGGCGAACCGCTCGGCTGCGTCGGCGATGACGGCTGACCGCCGGTTGGCGAACTCCTCGGCGATCTCGCGATGCACCTCGGCCGGATCGGTGCCGGCGGTGCGGCCGCCGCCCTGGAGTTGGACTGCCTTGGCGGCGACCCGCTCCGGCAGTTCGCCCAGCAGTTCGGCGCGCGCGGCGACCTCGCCGGTGATGAACACGACGTCGGCCGCGGTCTCGTCGCTCAGGTGGGTGAGATGATCGGCGACCTCGCGAATGTTCTTGCGGACCGCTTCTTCGACCCGCCCCTGCGGGCCGCCGTAGCCGGCGGTGTCGGCCTTGTGCGCCTTGTGAACCGGGTAGGCCGAGCCTTCGACCGTCTCACTGGCGGACCTGGTGTCGTCATGGACGGAGATGTCGGCGCCGGTGTTGTCGACGGCAACCACGAGGTAGGTCGTGTGCGGAATTCCGTGCTCGACGACCGGCAGGATGAAGGGCAGATCCGAGACCCGGATCAACGTCGCGACCGGTGGCACCGACAGGTGCTGGTCGACGACGACGGTTGCGCCGGAGGCGATCACGCCGCGGCCGCTGCGGCCGACGGGCGGGTGCTTGGCACGCACCGCGCTGTCGATGGCCTCGATCACATCGGCGTCGACCGACTGCTCCTCGAGGTGTTTGCGGATGTCGCGCAGCCTGGCATCGAGTTGGTTGGCGGCGTCGGCGGTGTCGTGCGAGTCGTCGAAATAGACCGAGACGAACGGTCCCCGCGCATCGACCAATGTACGAAAACGCTCAGCATGCATGGCTTGCCCCCTGGTGTGTGGGTATCGCGGAGATGTTTCCGCGCCCCGCTAGAACCTAACAAGCCTCGCGGTGGCAGCATCAGCGACTATGGCCAGCGCGACAACTGGGATGTCGCCCCGGCGGCCGGACACCGACGGGCAGCCCAGTCCGTGGAGCGCGCTGTGGGCAATGCTGGTCGGATTCTTCATGATCCTGGTCGACTCGACCATCGTCGCGGTGGCCAACCCGAGCATCATGACCGCGCTGAACATCACCAGCTACGACAGCATCATCTGGGTCACCAGCGCCTATCTCCTGGCGTACGCGGTTCCGTTGCTGCTATCCGGCCGCCTGGGTGACCGGTTCGGTCCGAAGAACCTCTACATCGCCGGGTTGGCGGTGTTCACCCTCGCGTCGCTGTGGTGCGGACTGTCGGGGTCGATCGGGATGCTGATCACGGCCCGGGTGGTGCAGGGGATCGGGGCGGCGCTGCTGACCCCGCAGACGCTGTCGACGATCACCCGGATCTTCCCGCCGGATCGCCGCGGTGTCGCGCTGAGCATGTGGGGGGCCACCGCCGGGGTGGCCACCCTGCTCGGCCCAATGGCCGGCGGCGTCCTCGTCGACCACCTGGGCTGGTCGTGGATCTTCTTCGTGAACGTGCCGATCGGCATCATCGGCCTGGTGCTGGCCGCGCGGCTGATCCCGGTGCTGGAAACCCATCCGCATCGCTTCGACGTCCTCGGCGTGCTGCTCTCCGGTATCGGCCTGTTCCTGATCGTGTTCGGCTTGCAGGAGGGCCAGACCCACGACTGGGCCCCGTGGATCTGGGCGACGATCGGCGGCGGCCTGGTCTTCATGGCGGTGTTCGTCTACTGGCAGTCGGTCAACACCCGCGAACCGCTGATCCCGCTGGCGATCTTCGCCGACCGCGACTTCACCCTGGCCAATGTGGGCATCGCGGTCATCGGCTTCGCGGTCACGGCGATGATCCTTCCGGTGATGTTCTACGCACAGTCGGTCCGCGGGCTCACCCCGACGGGGGCGGCCCTGCTGACCGCGCCGATGGCCATCGCGACCGGGGTGCTCGCACCGTTCGTCGGCCGTCTGGTCGACCGCTCGCACCCGCGGCCGATCATCGGGTTCGGTTTCTCGACCCTGGCCGTCGCGCTGCTGTGGCTGTCCTCGGAGATGACGTCGAGCACCCCCATCTGGCGGCTGATGGTGCCCCTGTGTGTCATGGGAATCGGGATGGCCTTCATCTGGGCCCCATTGGGCGCCACGGCAACTCGTCATCTCCCCGCCCGGTTGGCCGGTGCGGGTTCGGGTGTCTACAACACCACCCGGCAGGTGGGTTCGGTGCTCGGCAGTGCCGGCATGGCCGCGTTCATGTCCTCGCGCATCACCGCCGAGTTGCCGGCCGCCCCGATGGGGTCCGCGCCGCGCGGCGAGTCCGATGTCACACACCTGCCGGAATTCCTGCACGCGCCGTTCGCCGCCGCCATGTCGCAGTCGATGCTGCTGCCCGCGTTCGTCGCCCTGTTCGGCGTCCTCGCCGCGATCTTCATGGTCGGTGCGGTGAAGGGCCGGGCGCCGGCCCCGCCCCGGGAGGAGATCCACGACGAACTCTTCGGCGGATTCGACGTCGGCGCAGCCACTTACGGTCGGCATGCCGCGAATCAGTCGAACAGCACCGCCGGGTTGAGGTAGCCGGTCGGGTCCAGTGCGGCCTTGATGCTCCGCATGACGGCGACGTCGGCGGGTTGCCTAGCCATCGAAAGGTATGCGCGTTTGCGGGTGCCGACGCCGTGCTCGGAACTGACGTTGCCGCCCTGCGCCGCAATGAGTTCCATCATTTCCGGGTAGATCGAGGCTTCCTGATCGGCATCGCAGCGCAGCACGTTCAGATGCAGATTGCCCTCCCCGACGTGCCCGAACAGGACGGGCACGGCCAGTGGGGCGAGCCTGGCGATGAGCGCGGCCGAATCAGCCGCGAACGCCGAGATGGCCGGAAGGGGAAGTGAGACATCGAATTTCACCGGCGAACCGAACAAGCCCACCACCTCGGCCATCGACTCCCGCAGCTGCCACAGCCGCTTCCGTGTCAAGGGGTCGCCGCCTGCCGCCGGCGGCCCGGCGAGGGGGGCGGCGTCCAACGCCGCAGCCAGTCGCTCGGTCTGATCGACCTCCCCGGCCAGTTCGACCAGCAGCAGCCAGTCACCGGAGACCGGTGACGGTGCGCCCAGGTGCGCCGCGGCCAGTACGGCGGCGCGGCCGTCGATGAGTTCGCAGGCCTCGATGGTCTCGACGTCACACAGCGCGCGGCCGGTCGCCACCAGCGCGTCGAGATGGGTGAAGCCGCACAGTGCGGTCACCCGGTGTGCCGGTTGCGGGTGCAGTCGTAGGTCGACGGAGGTGATGACACCGAGGGTTCCCTCCGCGCCGACGAACAGCGCGGCAAGGTCATAGCCGGTGTTGTCGTGACGGACGTGTGAATGGCGCCGTACCAGTGACCCGTCGGGCAGCGCGACGTCCAGACCGAGGACCTGTGCGCCCATGGTCCCGTAGCGCACGGTGTGCAGACCCCCGGCGTTGGTCGACGCCATCCCGCCGACGGTGGCCGAATCCCTCGCCGCGAGGTCGACACCGAAGTGCAGACCGGCTGCGGCGGCGACCCGCTGAAGCTGCGCCAGGGTCACCCCGGCTTCGGCCCCGACCCGGCGCTCGACCGGGTCGACCTCGCCGACGCGGGTAAGGCGTTCGGTGGACAGCAACACGTCGTGGCTCTCGGGCACCGTGCCGGCGACCAATGACGTGCGCCCGCCCTGGACGGTGACCGCGACGGCGGCGTCGCGGCAGGTTCGCAGCACCGCGGCGACTTCCTCGGCGCTGCCCGGTCGCACCAGAGCGCTGGCGGCACCGCGGTAGCGGCCGGTCCAGTCGACGCTGCGGCCGGCCAGCACGTCGGGATCGGTGCTGAGATGCCCTGCGCCGACGATGGCGGACAGACGGTCGACCAGCGCGGTCATGGCATCAACTCCAGGGACGCCGGCACCGGGGGAACCCTCAGCCGGTGGGATCGGTCAGGTCCGGCCAGCCGGGCTCCAGCACGATGATGGCCGGGGCGTCGGGCGGCGTGACGAACGTGTCGATCAACCGGACGTCCTCGGTGCCGAGGTTGGCAGCCGCCATCGGCACGTGCGACGGCAGGTCGTAACAGGTGCCCGCCGGATGGGTCACGGGGTCCTTGCCGTCGGCGAAGGCGGTGATGGTCCCGCCGAGCACGCAGGTGTGGCCGACGAAGTCGTGTTGATCACCCGGTGTTGCCGATCAGTTCGACGCCGTTGCCGTTCCAGCGGAATCTGACCATGCTTTGCAGGCCCATCCCGCCGGCGAAGGTCAGCGCGACGGTGTCGCCGGTGCTCTGGGTGGGGTCAAAACCGTTGAAGCCGTAGGTGTCCGGAACACCGGTGGGGATGTACTTGCCGAGATGGAACAGCACTGCCCGGGTGTTGGGGTTGGGGGCGTTCGTATTGGCTTTGACGATCACCGCCGACAGCGGCGCACATTCGTTGTAATTGCCGGCGATCGGTTCGGGGTTCCAGCCCTGTTGGCTGCGCGGGTCTTTGGGCAGTTCCGACACCGCCTTAGCGATCGCCGGGGAAGCCAGATTCACCGCGCAGGGATCGGGTGGCGGTGGGCCGGGGGGCGGCGGCGCGGCGGGCGAGGGTGCGGCAGCGCTGGTGGCCGGGGCTGAGGGGAGTGGCGTCTTGGACACCGTCGAGTCTCCTGAGCTGCACCCCACCAGCACCGCGGCGATGGCGATGACCAAACCGCCGTTCGCCGTGACTGTCAGCCGATCCCACACACCGCAGCACGGTACCGCCAGCAGCCCGAACGGGCCGGCTCGACGCGCACAGGCACTAGACTCAGGCGCGATGACGAATCCCGACCCACCGGCAAATACCTTCGCCGAACTGCAGATTCATCCCGCTGTGCTGCAGGCGGTCACCGACGTGGGCTACGAGTCGCCCTCGCCCATCCAGGCAGCCACCATTCCGGCGCTGATGGCGGGCTCCGACGTCGTCGGACTGGCCCAGACCGGCACCGGCAAGACCGCGGCCTTCGCGATCCCGATCCTGTCCCGCATCGACGTCGCCAGCAAGCACACCCAGGCGCTGGTGCTGGCCCCCACCCGGGAGTTGGCTCTGCAGGTCGCCGAAGCGTTCAGCCGCTACGGCACACATCTGCCCAAGATCTCGGTGCTGCCGATCTACGGCGGTCAGTCCTACACGGTCCAGTTGGCCGGTCTGCGGCGTGGAGCGCAGGTCGTGGTCGGCACCCCGGGCCGGGTCATCGACCACCTCGAGCGCGGCACGCTGGATCTGTCACATCTGGATTACCTGGTTCTCGACGAGGCCGACGAGATGCTGCAGATGGGCTTCGCCGAGGACGTCGAACGAATCCTGGCCGACACCCCGGAGTACAAGCAGGTCGCGCTCTTCTCGGCGACGATGCCGCCGGCCATCCGCAAGATCACCACGAAGTATCTGCACGACGCCGTCACGGTGGCGGTCAAGTCGAAGACCGCCACGGCCGAGAACATCACCCAGCGCTATATCCAGGTCGCCGGTAACCGCAAGATGGACGCGCTGACCCGGGTGCTCGAAGTCGAGCCGTTCGAGGCGATGATCGTGTTCGTCCGAACAAAGCAGGCCACCGAGGAGGTTGCCGAAAAGTTGCGTGCCCGTGGTTTTTCCGCGGCAGCGATCAACGGCGACGTGGCGCAGGCGGTGCGGGAACGCACCATCGCCGCGCTCAAGGACGGCTCAATCGACATCCTGGTGGCCACCGACGTCGCGGCCAGAGGCCTTGACGTGGAACGCATCTCGCACGTGGTGAACTACGACATTCCGCACGACCCGGAGTCCTACGTACACCGCATCGGGCGCACCGGCCGGGCCGGACGCTCGGGCAACGCGCTGCTGTTCGTCTCGCCGCGGGAACGTCACCTGCTCAAGTCCATCGAGAAGGTGACCCGACAGCCCATCACCGAGGTGGATCTGCCGTCGGTCGACGACGTCAACGCGCAGCGGGTCGAGAAGTTCCGCGAGTCCATCACCGAGGCGATCGGCGGTTCGGGATTCGACGTGTACCGCAAGCTCGTCGAGCAGTACGGGCGCGACCATGACGTCCCGATGGCCGATATCGCCGCCGCACTGGCGGTTCAGGCGCGTGCGGGGGCGGAGTTCCTGATGACCGAGCCGCCGCCGGAGAAGCGCCGCGAACGCACCGAGCAACCGGACCGGGAGCGTGCGCCCCGCAGGACCCGCGACGATCTGGCCACCTACCGCGTCGCGGTCGGCAAAAGGCACAAGGTCGGGCCGGGCTCGATCGTCGGGGCCATCGCCAACGAGGGTGGTCTACACCGCAGCGACTTCGGCCACATCACCATCAAGCCGGATTTCTCCCTCGTCGAGTTGCCGGCGAATCTGTCGAAGGAGACCCTGAAGAAGCTTGAGAGCACCCGCATTTCGGGCGTGCTGATCGATCTCAAGCAGGACCAGAGCCGGACCGCCGGACCCCGTTCGTCCGGCGGAAAGCCGTATCGCCCGAAGCAATGACCGCGCCCGGCGAGCTTGACCAGGGCGGTCTGGAGGCGGTTTCGCGGGTCGACCGGGTGCCCTCGCTCACTGGAATCCGGGCGCTCGCCGCGATGCTGGTCGTCGGCACCCATGCCGCCTACACCACCGGCAAGTACACGCACGGTTTTGTGGGGCTTGTCTACGCCCGCTTGGAAATCGGGGTGCCGATCTTCTTCGCCCTGTCGGGCTATCTACTCTTCGGGCCTTGGGTGAAGGCGGCGGCCGCCGGAACCACCGGGCCGTCGCTGAGGCGCTATGCGTGGCACCGGGTGCGCCGCATCATGCCGGCCTACGTCGTCACGGTGCTGGCGGCGTACCTGATCTACCACTTCCGTGACGGCGGCCCCAACCCCGGCCACACCTGGTGGGGGCTGTTCCGCAACATGACGCTCACCCAGATCTATACCGACAACTATGGGTACGCGCTGTTACATCAGGGCCTGACCCAGATGTGGAGCCTGGCAGTCGAAGTCGCGTTCTACGTGGCGTTGCCGTTGCTGGCCTACCTGCTGATGGTCGTGCTCTGTCAACGCCGATGGCGTCCGGGACTGCTGCTGGCCGGACTCGGCGGCCTGTTTCTGGTCAGTCCGGCCTGGCTGGTGCTGGTACACACCACCGACTTCCTGCCCGACGGTGCCAAGTTGTGGCTGCCGGGCTATCTCGGCTGGTTCGTCGGCGGCATGGCGCTCACCGTGCTGGCCGCCCTCGGGGTGCGGGTCCACGGATTCGTCGCGGTGCCACTGGCGCTGATCTGCTACGTGATCGTCTGCACGCCGATCGCCGGCGAACCGCAGACCTCGCCCACTGGTCTGGCGCAGGCGCTGGTCAAATCGGCGTTCTACGCGGCGATCGCCACCCTGCTGGTCGCCCCGCTGGCACTCGGCGATTCCGGTTGGTATTCACAGCTCCTGGCCAGCCCGCCCATGGTGTGGCTCGGCGAGATCTCCTACGAGATCTTCCTGGTGCACCTGGTCGTCATGGAGGTCTCCATGACCGTGGTGCTGCACTGGATCGTCTATACGGGCAATACCGCGACCCTGTTCGCCGTCACGATGGCCTTGAGCATCCCGGTGGCGTGGGTGCTGCACCGGTTCACCCGGATGCGGAATTGATCCGACGGGTTCAGATCACCGCGCCCGGATTCAGGATGCCGTCAGGATCCAACGCCGTCTTGATCCGGCGGTTGAGGTCCATGGCCTCCGGGCCGAGTTGGCCTGCCAGCCAAGGCTTTTTGAGCCGGCCGACCCCGTGCTCGCCGGTGATGGTGCCGCCCAGTCCCACCGCGAGGTCCATGATGTCGCCGAACGCCTTCTGCGCCCGGGCCGTCATCGCCGGGTCGGTCGCGTCGTAGACGATCAACGGGTGGGTGTTGCCGTCGCCGGCGTGCGCCACCACCGCGATGGTCAGGTCGGCGTCGGCCGCGATCTTGGCCACCCCCCCGACGAGATCGGCCAGCCTGGGCAGTGGCACCCCGACGTCCTCGAGCAGCAGTGAGCCCTTGGCCTCCACGGCGATGATCGCGTAGCGGCGCGCCGCGACGAAAGCCTCGCCGTCGGCCGGGTCGTCTGTCGAAAAGCATTCCTTGGCACCGGCTTCGGTGAACATCCTGGCCATGAACTCGGCGTCCTCTGCCCCGGCGGGGCCGCGATCGTCGGAGGCGGCGATCATCAGTGCCGCGGCGTCGCGGTCCAGGCCCATTCGCAACTTGTCCTCGACGGCGTTGATGGACGCGGAGTCCATGAACTCCAACATCGAAGGCCGGATCCTATTGGTGATTGTCACCACCGAACTCGCCGCGGCCTCCACCGAATCGAACGTGGCGACCACCGTGGCCGTGGTGGGTTGCGGCGGTAAGAGTCGCAGGGTGACCTCGGTGATCACCCCGAGGGTGCCCTCGCTGCCGACGAACAGTTTGGTCAGGCTCAGCCCGGCGACGTCCTTGAGTCTCGGACCGCCCAGGCGCACGGCGGTGCCGTCGGCCAGCACCACCTGCAAGCCCAGCACGTAGTCGGTGGTGACGCCGTACTTCACGCAGCACAGTCCACCGGCGTTGGTGGCGATGTTGCCGCCGATGCTGCAGATCTCGTACGACGACGGGTCCGGCGGGTACCAGAGTCCGTGCTCGGCGACGCACCTCTTGACTTCCGCGTTGAGCAGACCGGGTTGTACGACGGCGGTGCGGGTGACGGGGTCGACGGTGATGGCGCGCATCTTCTCGGTCGACAGCACGATGCCGCCGTCGACGGCGGTCGCCCCGCCGGACAACCCGGTTCCCGCGCCGCGCGGCACCACCGGGACCCGGTGGGCGCTCGCCCAGCGCAGAACCGCCTGCACCTCTTCGGTTCTGGTGGGCCGCACCACTGCCAGCGGGGTTCCGGCCGCCGGATCCATGGCGCGGTCGTGCCGGTAGGACGCCAGGATGTCGGGGTCGGTGACGAGCACGCCCTCGTCGAGTTCGGCGGCCAGCGTCGCCAGATCCGTCATGGCGTCAGTCTAAGGAGCCGACGGCAGGTGCCTGATCCAGTTCGCCCCCGTCGTCCAATTCACCCCCGTCGTCCAATTCACCCCCGTCGTCCAATTCGCCCCCGTCGTCCAATTCACGAAGCGCCGGGATCCACGGGGCGGCAAGCCCGATCAGCAGGATCGGCACCGCCAGGACGAGGAAGGTGGCGCTGAGGCCGAAGGCGTCGATCATCGGGCCGGCCAGCATGAAGCCCACCGGTCCGGCGGAATACGTCATCGACGTCATCACCCCGACCACCCGCCCCCGCATGTTTTCGGGGGTGCGGGCCTGCATGACCGAGTTGTAGATCGGGCCGATGGGTCCGTAGACCAGGCCGACGACCGCACACAGTGCCAGGATCATCGGCAGCGGCGGCAGCACCGAGATGATCAGGCTGGCCGTCCCGAACGTCAGCACCGCCGTGAGCACCGTGGCGCGCCGGCTGACGAACCGGGACAACACCGTCCAACTCAGTGCGCCGACCAGTCCGCCGATCGACAGCGCCATCAGCACCCAGCCCAGGTGGGCGGGTTCGTTGCGGTCGGTGAAGTACTTCGGGAAGAGCACACTCTCCATCGGCAGATACAACGCGGTGACCGACAGATCGATCAGGCCCAGCGTGCGCAGAACCTTGTTGTGCCACACGAACTTCAGGCCTTCGACCACCCCGGACACCACACCCTCGGGCTGCTCGCTGCGTTCGGGCCGGCCGGTTCCGGGCAACCGCAGTATCGCCATCGTGAGAATCGAGGCGCCGAACGCCGCAGCGGTGATCCACATGGTGTTGACGCCGCCGATGGTCGCGATCAGCAGGCCGCCGATGCCGGGTCCGGTGATGTAGGCCAGGTTGAACACGGCCTCGTACATGCTGTTGGTGTGGTCGAGAGTCCAGTTGGCCCGTCTGGCCGCCTCGGGAAGCATGGACATGCGCGCCGTCATGCCGCCGGGGTCGAAGAACGACCCGGCCGCCGCGAGCGCGGCCAGCACCACGGTGGTCAGCGCGCCGATTCCGTGCGTCGCCACCAGCAGTGGGATCGCGGCCACCGAGGCCGCTGACATGGCGTCGGAGAGCATCGCGACCCGGCGCCGTCCCAGGAAGTCCACCGCGGTGCCGGCCACCAGGGTGGCCACCAGGAGGGGCAGTGTCGCCGCGGCCGCCACCACCGAGGCGTCGGTGGCGCTGCCGGTGCGCTGCAGGACCAGCCACGGGAAGGCCACCATCGAGATCCCGTTCGCCGCCGCAGCCAGGAACGCCGACGACAGGATCAGCAGTACCGGGCCACGCGATGTTCTCACCGCAGGCAGCATAGATTCGTGAGCAGCCGTCCACACCCGAGAACCGGCAGGGAGTTCGATTCGCCGGTTCCGCCTGACACCGGCTGGCCGGGTGATCCGGCCACCGCCGCGACCCCGGTGGCCCGCGACGCCGCCGACGTCGCGAGGTTGGCCGGCGCCGTCTGCGATCTCGGCGACCTCGACGCTGAGGTCAGCGTGTGTCGGGCCTGCCCGCGTCTGGTCGCCTGGCGGGAGGAGACGGCGACGGTCAAGCGCCGCGCGTTCGCCGATCAGCCGTACTGGGGCAGACCGATCACCGGATGGGGGGCGGCGGCGCCACGGATCCTGGTTCTGGGACTGGCGCCGGCGGCCCACGGCGGGAACCGGACCGGTCGGGTGTTCACCGGTGACCGGTCCGGGGACCAGTTGTTCGCCGCGCTGCACCGGGCCGGGCTGGTGAACTCCCCGCTCAGCGTGGACGCCGCGGACGGCCTGTCCACCAGGCACATTCGCATTGCCGCAGCGGTGCGATGCGCCCCGCCGGGCAACGCCCCGACTCCCGCCGAACGGATGAGTTGCCAGCCGTGGCTGGAGGCCGAGTGGCGGCTGATCGGTCCGTCCGTACGGGTGATCGTGGCACTGGGTGGGTTCGCCTGGCAGGCGGCTCTGCGACTGCTGGGCGAAAAGCCCTCGGCGGTGCCGAAATTCGGCCACGGGGTGCAGGCCACTGCGCAGTCAGGGGTTGCACTCCTCGGGTGCTACCACCCGAGCCAGCAGAACATGTTCACCGGCCGCCTCACCCCGGCGATGCTCGATGACGTGTTCGGGGAGGCCCGTCGCATGACGATCGAGCGGTGACGGAGGAATGCGACCGTTGAGATTAGACGGGCCGCGGCGTTACCGGAGTCAACCTGATCACCGGTATCGGTCGGTCCGTCTTCGCCTGGTAGCCGTCGTATCGGTTGGCGTTGTTGTCGTTGACGATTCGCCACAACCGTGGGTAGTCCGGGTCGTCGGGCAGCACTGCAGAGGCGATCACCCCGAACCGCGAGCGGCCGACATTGATCTGGACCCGGGGATCGGCCTTGAGGTTGTGATACCAGCCCGGGGAGCGGCGGTCGCCGCCGTTGGAGGCGACCACCAGGTAGTCGTTACCGTCGCGGGCGTAGGACAGCGAATGGGTCCGCGGGAGTCCGGTCTTGGCGCCCACCGTGTGCAGCAGCAGGCTGTTGGGTGCGCCCGGGATGCGATGCCCGATCCAGCCGTTGGTGCGCTGGTACACCGCGTCGTGGGTGCGCACGAACAACCCGAGGGCCTTCTCCGCCAGAGCGCTCATGGAAGCGCCGCCAACGCCTCGCGCAGAATCCGGCCGCTGGTTTCCCGGTCGGGGTCGCGGCGCAGCACCATGCCCTTGACGAAGGCGACCTTGTCGCCGTCGCGCCGCGGGATCACGTGCAGGTGGATATGGAACACCGACTGGAACGCCGACCTGCCGTCGTTGATGGCGAAGTTGGTGCCCGTCGCATGGAGTCCGGAGGCGCGCGCCGCGCGGGCGATCCGCTGCCCGATGTGCGCCATCCCGGCCAGCGTCGCCGGCGGTGTGTCGGTGAGGTCGACGCTGTGCTCCTTGGGGATCACCAGCGTGTGGCCGCGGGTGAACGGACGGATGTCGAGGAGTCCGAGGAAGTCGTCGTCCTCGTAGATCCGGACGGCCGGAGCGGTCCCGGCGACGATCTCGCAGAACACACATGCCATGCGCACCACCGTAACGGTTGGGCAGGCTCGACAGCGGCTACGCTGCGACGAGTGGACGCCACCGACCTCGCCTTCGCCGGCGCCGCCGAACAGGCCCGCATGCTCGCCGCCGGCATGATCACCGCGCCCGCGCTGGTGGATCTGTATCTGGAACGGATCAGCCGGCTGGACCGGGAGCTGCGCAGCTATCGCGTGGTGATGGCGGGCCGGGCCCGCGAAGAGGCCGCGTCGGCGCAGGATCTGCTCGAAGCCGGCGAACGGCTGCC
>CAISDL010000081.1 GCA_903884065.1 uncultured Actinomycetes bacterium
CACTTTCCCGATTCCCCCGGGCGAAGCCTGTGGGTGGTGCCGCTGGGCTTCTTCCTGAGTCTGGGTGCCGTCTATCTCAGTGAGGGCCGAGGTCGCATCGCTCCCAAGCCGCTGGCTGCCTACACCCTCGCGGCTGGAGCCACCGTGCTCGTGGGATCTGTCGTGGCCGCGTCCTACTGGGGACAGCTGGGAGGTGACGGGCATGACCACGACCATGGGGCCGTAACAGCCTCGGCACCTACGGCGGCGGCACCATCGGCCCCCGGGGCCGTGCGCAACGTGGTCGTAGAGGTCGATGATGCGAAGCGGGTCACCCCAGCCAACTGGCAGGCCCGGCAGGGCGAGACCGTGCGCCTGATCGTGGTCAACACCGGGCAGATCAGGCATGAGCTTGTAGTGGGGCCGGCGCAGGAGTTAGCCACCCATGCGGAGTCGATGAAGTCATCCGGCGAACACGGTCACGAGAATGGTGTCACGGTCGGGCCTGGCCAGACATCCACTCTGCTCTATACGTTCAACCAGCCCGGGCAGTGGGGCATCGCTTGTCTTGAGCCTGGTCATTACGACAGCGGCATGAAGGGTTCAGTGGACGTCGGCCCCAGCACGTGAGTAAGGCCTAATCAGCGTCTGGGTGGTGACAACGTTTCCCCACCTGGCGGCCCGACTATAGACACCTATAGGGGTCCATAGTGACCTATAGAACAGCGGAGAATAATCGCCCGATAATTCCCACGCATGGCGCGTGCCACCCGTCAGGCACCCGACAGTAGCGGGTGCGAGTTACCGGTGACCGACTCCGACCGGTCCAACCGGACCCAGGACCGGATCGACCCCGACCGGGCCGACGACTCCGCCGACGCCAACGGGACCGGCAGGGCCCAGGACGGGATCGACTCCAACGGGGCCGACGACTCCGCCGACACCTACCGGACCAACGGGGCCCAGGACCGGATCGACTCCGACCGGGCCGACGACTCCGCCGACCCCGATCGGACCCGCGGGACCCACGACCGGAGCGACGTACGGAACACAGTTGAACGCAACCGGGTCCCACACCCAACCGATGGGGCAGTCGGCAAGATTCGACGGGTTGTCTGACGGCGAGGCCAGGACCGCAAGGGGGAGTGCCCCCGACACCAGAGCGAATCCGGCGGCTGCCAGAACACGGCGCAACCGGTACTGCGGAACCGGCGTAGCGCCCGGGGACTCGACGATGACCGACATGCTGCCCAACCTTCTGCCTTGGCCCGACGTGCCGTCGGGATCGATGAGAGAGCGAACTTAGCACTTGGCAGACGTTTTAGATAGTGGGCCTAGGTAATGAGGCCGGATCCAAGCTTCTGAAGCGGGTGGTCAGTTTCCGTGGCGCGCTGAGGCGGACTTCCCCCGTGATGAGGCCCGGGTGGCGTGGTCGTTGCCGGGATGAGCATTGCCGGCGGCCGTCAGCCCCCGCCTGGGTGCCGGTGCCTCTGCGGCGGTGGGGGCCGACGGGGGCGTGATATCCGCGATCGCCGGTGCAGCAGGGGATACCTCCGGTTTCGCGGCGACGGGCGCGGCGGCCTCGACCGACTGGGGAGCAACCGTTGCGGCGGCGGAAATCCTGGTAGCAGCCGGGGTTGGCGGCGTCACCAACATCGCGTCACCGAGTGCCTGGCCCAGGCCCATCACCGAACCGATGGCGCCGACCGGCCAGCCGGGATCGTTGAACGAGAAGACGGACTGGACTTCGGTGGCCAGCGCGTCGAACGCCAGGCCACCGCTATAGGGATGGATATCGGAGGTCGGAACGGTCGGCGGCTCGTAACCGATCGGAACGACGTTGAGCAGGCCACCCATGTTGAGCCCGACGCTTGTGATCTCGGGTGGAAGCGTGAATCCCAGCGTCTTCACCACTCCGGTCAGGTCCAGATACTTCCCGCCGTTGAGCGTCGCGTTGGTCACGTTGGCCGGGATGTTGATGAGTTCGTTCAGCGCCTCCAAGGGCTTGCCCGCCTGCCAGTACCGGCCCACGGCAGTGAAGCTCTCGGTCAACTGGATCAGCGGTGAGATCAGCGGTCCGAGGAGACCGACCAGTTCGCCGCTGACCGGAGTCGCGGTGAACTGGAGCAACGGTTGGAGGTCCCCCCCGACGCGCGTCGGGGTGAAGTCGATCAGCGGCGAGAGCGCGCTCTCGCCGCTCACCAGGAAGGTTTGCAGCAACGCGTAGACCGTCTGCTGGCTGATCGGCAGGCCTTCGATGGTCGTGACCTGGGAGTCGGAGATGTTGTCCGGGGTCGATTCATAGGGCGCCTGGAAGAACGTTTGGACGTTGCCCCACACCTGGCTGGCGATCAGGCCGATGTCGGGCAGTTCCTGCAGGTAGGTGATCTGGTTCTTGGCGATCGTCTGGAGCAGCGGGAACGGCTGCTGCAGATACAGCGCGGTCAGGCCCTTGACGTTGTCCCAGGAAGCCTTGACGGTATCGACCCAGGGGGTGATCGGGTCGATCGCGGCGGCGAGGTTCACCGCGAGAGTGCTGACAACCCGTTCCGGGGCGAGGGCGGTGTGTCGGGGTGAGGCAGCGACCGGGGTCAGGGCGATGGCGCCCACAGCGAGCGCAGCGATTCCCGAGGTGAGACATGAACGAGCGGACGAAAGTTCCATGCGTGGGATCCCCTCCAGCGAACAGCGTGTGGAAGGCAGACTAGCCGCAGCCCTCCCTGGTGCTCGATCGCGATCGTCCTAGGTCCCACGGGTGGTTGGCGCACTAGGGCAATTGCAATCGTTTCCGCAGTTCGGCACCGTTTAGCAGGTAGTGGCGGATGGTGTTGCGGAGTTAGACGTCTGTCTATTTCAGCTGACGCCGGAGGGGCTAGGGGCCAAAGTCCCCGATACGGGAATCAGATGCGTGGCAATTGCTGCACCTCAGAGCCCGCTACCGGGCGTCCGTGCGCTATCGGCCGACCAGTACCAGCTCTCAGCTAATATGTGGTAGACATCTCAGGAAAACTTAAGGCGCATCCACCTTCAGGGGGTCGACTCCATGTCCAACGCCACTCGCAAGCGGGCCGCTCGCAGCCGCATTCAGCCTTACGCCTGGCTCGGAGTCGGCGCCGTCACCCTGGGTATGGGTGCGGCCATGGTGGGCGGAACCGCCGTGGCCTTTGCCGATACCGGCAACGACGCCGGCGACACGTCCAGTTCGCAGAAGGCCGACACCGGTTCGTCCGCCTCGACGTCGACCAAGACCGAGGGCACCCGCAGGGCGGGGCATGTCGGCCGCGCCACCACGTCGGCCGCCTCCGCCGCCGACTCCTCTGCCGTTTCTTCCGCGCCGGTGCGCCGCGGCCGGGCCTCGGCTGTCGTCGAGACGCCCGACACCGTCCCCGTAGTGGCCGAGGCAGTCTCGCCCCCGGCCTCGACGCCCGTCGTTGAGAACAACAAGCCCCTGCCCGCTGCCGCCGTGGAGACCAGCCGCCAGGCCGCCCCTGCCGTCCGCTCCGCTATCCCTCGCGCCACAGCGCCCGCCGCCGACAGCACCCCGACGGCCGAGGTTTCAGCGCCGGCCCCGGCCACCGACCTCGCGCCGGCCGCGGCGGTTGCCCCCGCGGCAGTCGATCCTGCGCCCAACATGAAGTCCTGGCTGCCCGCCGAGCCGATCGTTCCGGGTGCCCACGTCAAGCTCGCGTTGCAGCAGATCGAGCAGTCCCAGGCGCTGATCACGCAGGAGACCTGGGGGTCGGGCAACATCCTGGCGGGCCTGGGCTCCTTCGGCCCGCAGGCTGCGCTGGCCACCGCCCAGCTCATGTTGGGAATCTGGGCCTCCACCATCGTCAACGCCCAGAGTCAGGTGGCCAACACGGTCGGTAAGCCGCTGCTCCACTCGATCGCCCAGTCTCGCCTTCAGAACGAGTTGACCTACACCAAGCTGGCCGGCCTCTCGTTGCAGACCGCTTCGGTGCTCATCACGCCGCTGGGCTGGTTCGGTGCCGACGTCGAACCCGCCAAGGCGCTCGTGGAGGAAGCCCGACAGAACGGCAAGGTCTACGCCAAGGTGCCGCTGCGAATTGTGGGCGGCACCGAGCCGGTGGTTGACGTAAGGCTCAACGGCGGTTCCAAGGCGGCCATGTTGGTCGACACCGGCGCCTCCGGGCTGTTGACCACGCGCGACAAGATCGGCGCAGGGGACCTGGGTCCGAAAATCGGCGGGGGCAACATCGACTTCAGTGGATATGAAGGCGCCGGGTTCCATTACGACACCTATAACGTCACCGTCGATCTCGGCGACGGCGCTGTCACGACGGCGCCGGTCGACATCGTGACCGACAACGCCGAGTACCCGAACAGCGTGGCGAACTTCAAAGACTGGCTTGCCTGGGGCAACCTGCCCGACGCGGACGGGATTCTCGGCGTCGGCGCCAACACCGAGGGTCCCGGACCGGTGCCGATCCCGACCGCCGTCATGCCCGGTGAACTCAGCGACGGCGTGCTGATCTACCAGAATGCCTACCCGTTTGGTCTGGGCGGGTACATGATCCTGGGCCCCAACCTGTTCCCGACCAAGGCCTCGCTGCCGGGTGCGCCGGATGCCTACGTCAAGGTCAGCATCAACGGCGGAGCTAAGCAGGACGGCGCGGCGATCATCGACTCCGGCGGTGTCTACGGCACGTTGAACCGCGACCTGTATCCGGGGTCACCGGCCGGGAACAGCGTCCCGGCAGGCACCAAGATTGACGTGTACACCGCCGATGGCGCCACGCTGCTCTACAGCTACACCACGCAGGGTGGCAATGCTCCGACAGAGTTCATCGACTCCGGTCTTTTCAACACCGGAAACGCGCCGTACGCCCAGAACCCGATCTACCTCAATTACGGCGCATCGCCGTACGGGATCGGGTCGACGGACTTCTCCATCTACTGATGTGCTGACAGTGCGGGATAGCGTGTGCTGACAGTGCGGGATAGCGCCGCTATCGCGGGCGGCGTGGTCCCCGCGCCATAATCTTCTGACGTGTCATGAAAACACCCTAAGAAGTGACGTAGATCGCATAGTGTTCCCCACAGTTTCACGACAACTCTGGAGGACGTAATGGGTGCAGCGCAATTTGTCGGTCGCGTCGGTGGTTTGGCGGTCGCCCTCGGGGTCGGCGCCGCCGTCTTCTCCGGAGCGGGGGTGGCCTCGGCGGACACCTCTGGTGCGCGGGGTGACTCCGGCAATGCGTCCGACTCCTCGGCCAGAGGCGGCGAGTCCTCGTCGCAGTCGACGCCGTCGCGCGGGTCCAAGGGCGCCGCGAGCACGTCGGGCGCGACGGAGGCTGACGACTCCACCGCTGAGGTCGGCGGCGACGAGGCTGCTCCAGACGACATTGACATTCCTTCGGACCTGGCCGAGGTCGTCCGCGGGAACGAGACCGACAACAACCGCGGGCCCGACGTCGATGCCACCGCGATCGGCGACGACGCAACCGGCGAAGGCAACGGCAAGGCCCCCGCCGAGATCGAGTCCCCCGCTGACGCCGGCGATAACGGAGACCCGATCCGCTACGTCGCCCCGGGCGACCCCACCGTCCAGCGTTCAGTCGAGCTTGCAGTTGAGAACGCGCCGGCGGAGGAACCCGTCGGGTACGCGGAGTTGCCGACAGAGTGGACCCTGAACCCCGTCGAGGACGTCGTTCCGGAGGTGGTCGACGTACCCGTGGCCTACGACGGGCCGTTGTCGTTCGTAGTGGAGGACGGACCGCTCGACGAGCCGAAGGTGATCGTTGACCCGGTGGTCGAGGAGCCCGACACGGCCATCCCCGGCGAGGTCACCGACGTCGTCATGTACGCGACCGGCGGGCCTTCCGACGGTGCCGACAGCGACCCGACTGGGCCGGTCGACTCGTCGTTGACTGACTTGATTCTGGCTTCGTTCGTCCGGCGGGAGGTCCTGAGTTCGTCGGCCACCGATTCGCCGGCGGCCCAGGTGACGGCTTCGGCTCCGCTGACCGCCGCCCCCGTGACCACCTATTTCGACGGTATTCTTCAGGGCAACCTGCACGTCACCAGCGCCAGCGGGTGCGGGAGCCTCGGCTCCACGTGCAAGTTGGTCTACTCATTCGTCGGTTCTTCCGATGGAGGCAAGGTCACCCTGGACAAGGTCCCGGCGGCGCTGCCGGAAGGTGGTGCGGGGAGCTACACCTTCCTGCCCTACGCGACCTGGATCAATCCCGCCAACCCGGTCGAAAAGCCCACCCCGACGGGCATTCAGGACTTCACGGTGCGGATCAGTGAGAACACGAAGTTCAACCAGACGATCACCAGCATCCCGCTCATCGGGCTGTTCGCGGAGCCGATCATCAAACTGATGCAGCAGACACCGTTCATCGGCAACCTGTTGGCCCCGCTCATCGGCGCATCTATCACGCAGACCGTCTCGGTTGACGTCGGGAACCTGGTGACGGCGGGCAAGCAGGTCGCCTATACCTACTTCGTCAATTCGTTCGACGGCACACCGATCAGCATGAACTACTTCCCGGCCAGCACGCCTTCACTCGTTCTGCCCGGGCAGCAGCAGGCGACGATATTCAACGGCCCCGGCCTGGGTTCGCCCGGCGAGACCAACCCGTACGCGCTTCTCAACGCCGGCGGATCGACCCCGCCCGTCGCCACGATGCGCGGCCAAGGTTTGCCCGATCCGTTCGGCTCGCTTCCCCTCGGGTTCAACGTCATCACCTGGGACCCTCGCGGAGAGTGGGCCTCCGGGGGTGTTCTGCAGTTGGACAACCCGTTCTACGAGGGCCGCGACGTCTCCGCGCTGATCGACTGGGCTGACGCCAACACCCCGCTGCTCAGCGAGGACGGCGATCCGGCTATCGCCATGCTGGGCGGCTCCTACGGCGGCGGCATCCAGATGACCACCGTCGACCCGCGGATCGACGCCGTGGTGCCCGCGATCGCCTGGAACTCGCTCAACGAGTCCCTGTACCCGAACAATGTGTTCAAGACGGGGTGGGCCAACGTGCTGGCGAGTGCGCTGCTCCTGCCGCTGGGCAATTCGGCGTCGGGGCTCAACCGGGTCAACTCACAGATCACCCAGGCACTCCTCACCGGGAACCTCTTCGGTTTCATTAGCGAGAGCGGACAGGCCGTGCTCTCCAGCAGTGGGCCGACGTCGCTGCTGACCAAGCTGGACATTCCCACCATGTACGTCCAGGGAATCATCGACGCGCTGTTCCCGCTGCAGCAGGCGGTCCAGAACGCCCAGACCCAACTCGAGCAGAATCCCTTCTTCGCCGGCGACAACGCCGATCTGGTGAAGATGATCTGGTTCTGCGGCGGCCACGGCATCTGCACCACGCAGACACCTGCTCAGCAGACCGAGCAGAACACGTTGATCTTCCTGGAGAACCTGGTCTGGGCCAATTTCTACGCGAAGGAATACCTGCAGCAGGATCCCTTCAAGCCCGTCGGTGAGCAGCTCGCCCAGTTCATCGGGGCCACCGCTCCGATGCAATGGTGGGATCAGAAGGGCGCGCCTTGGGTGGCGTTGGACATGCCGTGGACCAGTGCTTTCCAGGGTGACCCGGTCACGGGCGGCAACCTCGAGGGCGGCCGCATCAATTCCTTCACCAGCAGGACGGGAGCCCTGACGGAGCAGGACCCCGCCGCGCAAATCGGATGCGCGATTACCGCAAGTGCCTGCAAGTGGCCGCTTAACCAGGTCTTCGCCACCGAGGCCAAGAACGCCGTCGAGGTGCTCATCCCGATCCCGGTGTCGACGGACGTGGACGGCAATCCGGATCTGTTCATCGTCGGGGCGCCCACAGTGAGCTTCAGCTACTCAGGTGTGGGTAACGCGAAGGCCGTCTACGCCCAGATCGTCGACAATGCCACCGGCCAGGTACTCGGGAACATCGACACCCCGATCCCGGTCACGCTCGACGGTAAGGACCACACCGTGGTCGACTTCGCGATCGCCAACATCGCCTACTCCAATCCGGTGAAGGGCCAGGCTGCGACGTCGCTGACGCTGCAGATCGTCGGTAACTCCTCGCTCTACGCCAACAACGCCGTGATCTGGTCGGTGGACATCAGCGATCTTTCGGTGAGCCTGCCCACCGGAGACACTGTCTTCAAGAACCCCCTGGCAGAACTCTTCTAGGTGTCAGCGCCCGGTCGGCACCTCACCGTGTCGGCCGGGCATCGGGAACAGGCCCAGCCCGCCGAGGATTCGTCCTCGGCGGGTTCGGCATTTCGGGGGAAGAACCGTGTCCGCCGTGTCTCCGCAGTGTGCTGTGACGCTACGTTCGCACGGGAGCGTGACCGGATAGCCCGCGTCACAAAGGCAGGCCTCAGCGCTCAGAGGCGCGGGGGATATATCCGCCGTTCTGAGGATCAGCGACCCAGTCGGCGGCGCTTTCCGGCAGGGCGCTTATTGCGCAGCGACCCTGCCGAGGACGGTGTCGCCACGGCTGCGTCTTCGGCCACGACGACGGTGTCGTCGGTGACGATGACGGCGGCGGTCTCCGAGGCGTCCTCGGCGGCACCGGAATCGATCACGACCGCCTCGGTCTCGACGACGTCCGTCGTCTCCTGGTCGGTGCCTGACTCGGTGTCGGCTTGGGCAGGTGCCTCGGTCGCCGCTTCGCGCTTCTTGCCGCGCGGCTTCTTCTCCGCCTTGGGTTTTTCGGCCTTGACAGCCTTGGCGGGTTTGGGTCCGGCAGGGGGCTTCTCGGCGACGAAGGACAGATACAGCGCCAGGAACGCCAGGATGGCGATCGCCCCGGCGGCCCCGTAGACGCCGAACAGCCATGGCCCGCCCGTTTCGAGGCTCAGCCAGATCTCGGCGATCGAGGCCAGCAGGATCAGGACGCCGGCGACCACGTGCAGCACCGCCGACCACGCCCGCAGGCGCAGTGCGATCTCCGGCGTGCGCGCCTTGCTGCGGAGCGCCGTCTGCAGGATCTGCCACACCGGCCACGCCGCCGCGGCGATCGGGATGCCGGCGGCGATGCGGCCCGCAGTCCCCAATGTTGAGGGGATATCGCCGGTCAGCACCCACCAGCGGGGAATGATGAATACGACGTAGAGAACGACGCCGGTGAAGAACAAGGCGAGGTGCAGTGCCTTCGCGGCGCGCGTCGCCATGCCACTCCTCAGTTGATGGGAACCCGGGGTGCGACGCGGCCGTGGCCCCATCGCACCCCGGGATCAGGTGCGGAGGATAGGGGATTTGAACCCCTGAGGGCTATTAACCCAACCCGCGTTCCAGGCGAGCGCCATAGGCCACTAGGCGAATCCTCCGTCGGCAATGGTAGCCGACCGGACAGCCGGTTCTCGACCGGCGGTGACGGGCGTGACCGGCCGGTACTAGACTCGCCACCGGACCCCGCGCGGCGTCCATCCTGTGAACTCCCCCAGGGCTGGAAGGCAGCAAGGGTCAACGGGCTCTGGCGGGTGCGCGGGGTCCCCTTATTCGCCTCCACGGCGAGTGACGGCGTGACGAAAGGCGCACGGTGTCGTTTCAGTCCCTCGGCCGTGATGAACTCCAGGCCCAGCATGAACTGCTGCGTGGCAGCTACGCCGAACTGCAGGCCAAGAAACTGTCCCTGGATCTGACGCGCGGCAAGCCCTCCACCGAACAGTTGGACCTGTCGAACGCCTTGCTGACCCTGCCCGGGGAGGGCAACTTCCGCGACGACGAGGGCACCGACACCCGCAACTACGGCGGCCAGCACGGTCTGACCGGGCTGCGCGCGATCTTCGGCGAACTTCTCGGCATCCCGGTGCCCAACTTGATCGCGGGCAACAACGCCAGCCTGGAGTTGATGCACGATGCGGTGGTCTTCTCGATGCTGCACGGCGGCGTCGATTCACCGCGACCCTGGATGTCGGAGCCGACGGTCAAGTTCCTGTGCCCCGCCCCGGGCTACGACCGCCACTTCGCGATCACCGAGACCCTCGGCATCGAGATGATCCCGGTGCCGATGCTCGACGACGGTCCCGACGTCGACCTGGTCGAGGAGCTCGTGGTCGCCGACCCGGCCGTCAAGGGCATGTGGTGCGTTCCGGTGTATGCCAACCCGACCGGCGCGGTGTACTCCTGGGAGGTCGTGCGGCGGCTGGTCCAAATGAAAACGGCCGCAGACGATTTCCGGCTGTTCTGGGACAACGCCTACCCGGTGCACACGCTCACCACGGACTTCGTGCGACAGGTGGACGTCCTGGGTCTCGCCGCGCAGGCCGGTCACCCGAATCGGCCGTTCGTGTTCGCCTCGACGTCCAAGATCACCTTCGCGGGCGCCGGGGTGAGCTTCTTCGGCGGCTCGCTGGGCAACATCGCCTGGTACCTGCAGTACGCCGGAAAGAAGTCCATCGGGCCGGACAAGGTCAATCAGTTGCGCCACCTGAAGTTCCTGCGGGATGCCGACGGGGTGCGGTCGCACATGCTGCGCCACCGGCAGGTCCTGGCGCCCAAGTTCGCGCTGGTCCTCGACATCCTCGACAAGCGCCTCTCTGAGTCCAAGATCGCGTCGTGGACCGAGCCCTCGGGCGGTTACTTCATCAGTCTCGACGTGCTGCCTGGCACCGCCAAGCGCACGGTGGCGCTGGCCAAGGATGCCGGGATCGCGGTGACCGAAGCCGGCGCGTCGTTCCCCTACCGGAACGACCCCGAGGACACCAACATCCGCATCGCGCCGAGCTTCCCGCCGCTGTCCGACCTCGCGGAGGCCATCGACGGGCTGGCCACCTGTGCGCTGCTCGCGGCGACGGAATCACAGCTGGGTACTGACTAGTCGGACTAGGTGCTAGTCGGACTGGGTGGGTAGCCTGCTGACGTGGCGCTCTACCGCAAGTACCGACCGGCGACCTTCGCCGAGGTGGTGGGCCAGGAGCATGTCACCGAGCCGCTGTCGACCGCGTTGTCGGCGGGCAGGATCAACCACGCCTACCTGTTCTCCGGGCCACGCGGCTGCGGGAAGACCTCCTCGGCGCGGATCCTGGCCCGCTCGCTGAACTGCGAGCAGGGTCCCACCCCGACTCCGTGTGGTGTCTGCGACTCATGTCTGTCGCTGGCGTCCAACGGCGGTGAGTCGATGGATGTGGTCGAACTCGACGCTGCCAGCCACGGCGGCGTGAGCGACACCCGGGAACTGCGCGACCGGGCGTTCTACGCCCCGGCGCAGTCACGCTTCCGCATCTTCATCGTCGACGAAGCGCACATGGTCAGCAAGGAGGGCTTCAACGCTCTGCTCAAGATCGTCGAGGAGCCACCGGATCACCTGATCTTCGTCTTCGCCACCACCGAGCCGGAGAAGGTGCTGCCCACCATCCGCTCGCGCACCCACCACTACCCGTTCCGGCTGCTGGCTCCGCGGACCATGCGGGGCTTGATCGAGAAGATCCTGGCCGCTGAGGACGTCGAGATCGACGACGCGGTGTTCCCGCTGGTCATCCGCGCCGGCGGCGGGTCGCCCCGCGACACCCTCAGCGTGCTCGACCAGTTGCTCGCCGGGGCGGAGGGAAACCGGGTTCACTACCAGCGGGCGCTGGCGCTGTTGGGCGCCACCGACGTCGCGCTCATCGACGATGCCGTCGACGCGCTGGCGGCCGGAGATGCCGCGGCGCTGTTCGGCGCCGTCGAGGCGGTGATCGACGCCGGGCACGACCCGCGCCGTTTCGCCACCGACCTGCTGGAGCGTTTCCGGGATCTCATTGTGCTGCAAGCGGTTCCCGATGCCGCCAGCCGCGGCGTGGTCGACGCACCCGGTGACGTGCTGGAGCGGATGCGCGACCAGGCGGCCCGGCTCGGCCCGGCGACGCTGGCTCGCTACGCCGAAGTGGTGCACGCCGGACTGGGGGAGATGCGGGGCGCCACCGCGCCGCGTCTGCTCCTGGAGGTGGTGTGCGCTCGGCTGCTGTTGCCCTCGGCCAGCGATACCGAATCCGCGCTGCTGCAACGCGTCGAACGCATCGAGACCCGGCTGGACATCTCGATCCCGGCCGGTGAGGCCGCGGCGAGTCTGCCGCCGGTGCCGGCAAAGCAGTACGCCCGCAAGACCCAGGCGCCCCCTCCCGTGCCGGCCGGCCCGCCGCCGGCACCTGCCCCGGCCGCGGCGCCTCCGCCGCCCGCGCCAACGCCGCCGGCCCCCGAGAATCCGGCCCCCGAGAAGCCGGCCCCCGAGAAGCCGGCCCCCGTGACGCCGCCCCCCGAGAAGCCGATGGCCGCGCCCGCGCCGACGGCTCCCGTGACGCCGCCCGCGGCGAAGCCGGCCGCGCTGCCGCCGGAACCGAGGCGGCAGCCGCCCGCACCCCATGCGACTCCGCGGCAGCGCGAGGTCGCTCCCGCCACACCGGAGACGCCCGTCGCACCACCGCAGGCGGCGCCGCCGCCTCCCGCGGGGCCCGGCGAACCAGGCGCGGCGGCAGTACGCAGCATGTGGTCGACCGTGCGCGACAAGGTCCGCGAACGCAGCCGAACCATCGATGTCATGCTCGCCGGCGCGATCGTGCGAGCGGTTGACGGCGACACGCTGGTGTTGGCCCACCAGTCGGCGCCGCTGGCCAAGCGACTGGTGGAGCAACGCAACGCCGACGTGATCCGCGATGCGCTCAAGGACGCGCTGGGGGTGGACTGGCGGCTACGGTGCGAGGTCGGCGCCGCCGCCGCCGGTGAGCCCGCGCCCGCTGACGAGCCGCTGCCGCCGGAGCCGCAGGCCGACCCGGTCGATGCCCAGCGCGCCGAGGAAGACGAACTGATCGCCGAAGCCGTCCGGGACGGCGGCGACGAAGCCGCACCCCGTCGCGACCCGGAGGAAGCCGCGCTCGAACTGCTCAAGACCCAGCTCGGCGCCCGCCCGATCGAAGGCTAGTGGGCCCCCCATCGGGCACATGACTACGCTGAGCGGCACCCGCAGCCGACGCGGTCCCCAGGCTGCCGAATCACCGAGGGAGCCTTGATGGCACAGGTCAGCGCCTCCAGCACCATCCTGATCGACGCCGAGCCGAAGTCCGTGCTCACTGCCGTCGCCGATTACCGCGAGGTCCGGCCGAGGATTCTCTCGTCGAACTACAGCCAGTACCGGGTGCTCAAGGGTGGCCAGGGTCAGGGCACCGTTGCCGCCTGGCGGCTGCAGGCCACCAAGTCGCGGTCGCGCGACGTCGAGGCGTCCGTCGACGTCGCGGGACACACCGTGATCGAGAAGGACGCCAACTCCTCACTGGTGACCAACTGGACCGTCGCCCCGGCGGGTCCGGGCTCAAGCGTCACCGTCAAGACCATGTGGAACGGAGCCGGGGGCATCAAGGGATTCTTCGAGAAGACCTTCGCCCCACTGGGGTTACGCAAGATCCAGGCCGAGGTCCTGGGGAACCTCAAGAACGAGGTCGAGAAGGGCTGACCGCTAGCTCGTCGGGGCCGGTTGGGTCTGCAGGAACGCCACCACGCCCTTGACCACCGCGTCGGCGTACTTCTGCCGGCCTTCCGGGCTCTCCATCAGCGACGAGTCCACGGGGTTCTTCATGTTGCCCAACTCGACCAGGATCGACGGGTACTGGGCCAGGTTCAGGCCGGCGATGTCTGCGCGCGGGTTGAGTCCATCGGTGCCGATGTAGGTCGACGGCGGGATTCCGGCTCCAGCCAACTGGTCGCGCATCATGCGGGCGAACTGGACCGACTGAAGGGCCTGCGCCGCGTTGAGGGGCGGGCTGGAGTACAGGACGTGGAAGCCGCGGCCGGTGGGCGGGCCGCCGTCGGCGTGGATCGACACCACCGCATTGGGCCGCAGGGCGTTGGCCATTGCGGCGCGTTCGTCCACGCACGGACCGACCTGGTCGTCGTTACCCCGCGACATCGCGGTGCGCACACCGAGTTGGTTCAGTACCGCGCGTATGCGCAGCACGGTGTCCCAGTTGAAGGTGTGCTCGGGATAGCCGGTTGCGGTGTCGGTGCCGCTGGTCTGGCAGTCCTTGGTACCGCCACGGCCGGTGGGCACCTGGCGGGTCATCGAGGCGTCGTTGGCGCCGTTGTGACCCGGGTCGAGGAAGACGATCATGCCCGCGACACTGCCCGGCGCCGCGTGGGCGACCGGCGGTGCCAGCGACGACGCGGCGAGCATCAGGCCGGTGGATGCGGCGGCCACGACACGCAGCGAAGCGAACGTCAACACGGGCGTCACGCTAAACCCTCGGCGACTAGGCTTGAAAGTCTCCGGCGGCCTGAAACCCCAGGCTGCAACAAACTCGAGACCACAACGCAAGGAGATCGTCATGCAACCCGGTGACCCCGGCGATCTGGGGGCTTTCGGCCTGCAGGTTCCCCCGCAACAGCCACAGTTGACGCCCGAGGCCGTGCAGGGCCTCCAGCAACTTCAGGCAGCGCTCGTCCAGGCCCATCAGATGCAGCACAAGCTGATGGAAGCCCAGCAGCAGATCGCCGCAACCCAGGTGGAGGGCCAGGCCGGCGGCGGCCTGGTGCGAGTGGCGCTCAACGGCAACGGTGAGGTCCTGGGGATCCAGATCGACCCCCAGGTGGTCGACCCCAACGACGTCGAAACGCTGCAGGATCTGGTTGTCGCGGCGCTGCGGAATGCGGCCGACAGCATGCGGGAGACCGTCAGGGAAGTCCTCGGTCCCCTCGCGGCTGCCTCCGGCCAGCCCATGACGGAGTAGGGCCTTGTTCGAGGGCCCAGTCCAGGATCTGATCGACGAACTCGGCAAGCTTCCGGGTATCGGGCCCAAGAGTGCGCAGCGGATCGCCTTCCATCTGATCTCCGTCGAGCCGCCCGACATCGACCGGCTCACCGCGGTTCTGTCGCGGGTGCGCGACGGTGTGCAGTTCTGCGAGGTTTGCGGAAACGTCTCCGATGCCGAGCGCTGCCGAATCTGCGGCGACGCCCGGCGGGACGGTTCGATGGTGTGTGTCGTCGAGGAACCCAAGGACGTCCAGGCCGTCGAACGCACGCGGGAATTCCGGGGCCGCTACCACGTGCTTGGCGGCGCGCTGGATCCGTTGTCCGGCGTGGGGCCTGATCAGTTGCGGATTCGCCAGTTGCTCAACCGGATCGGCGAGCGGGTCGATGGCGTAGACATCACCGAGGTGATCATCGCGACCGATCCCAATACCGAGGGGGAGGCGACTGCCACCTACCTGGTGCGCATCCTGCGCGACATCCCGGGCCTGATGGTCAGTCGCATCGCGTCGGGGCTGCCGATGGGCGGCGACCTCGAGTTCGCCGACGAGTTGACGCTCGGCCGCGCCCTCTCCGGCCGTCGCGCAATGGTCTAAACCTGCGCTGCATCGCGCCCAAACCGACAAACGGGTTGAGGAGTGCGAGAAGAAGACGCCATTTCGTCGGTCTCGGCGCGCTGTCGGACCCTCGATGGCGGCGTTCCCGTCGCCTTTCTCGACATGGGTTGGCGCGAGATCAAACTCGCGGTCGAGTACGACGGAGACCAACATCGAACCGATCGACGGCAGTACGTCAGGGATGTGAGGCGTCTTCCGATGTTGGCAAGCCTCGATTGGGAGGTCATTCGGGTTATCGCCGAGGATCGACCAGCGGAAGTCCTGTTCCGTGTGCGCGAAGCGTTCCAACGACGCGGCGGCCTCGAAATCGACGAAATGGTGCCAGCTACTCGCAATTTCGCTGCGTAATGTCGGTTTGGGCGCAAAGGCCCGGGTCAGGCACGCCGCGGGGCGGCTAACCGTTCCCGGCGCAACTGATCGACCTCGGGAAGGTCCAGTGGCGGCAGGGGGCCGACCACCTTCGACAGCAGCAGGTCGGCGAATTCAGGGTTGCGGGCCAGGCACGGCCCATGCAGATACGTCGCGAACACGCTGCCCTGCATCGCGCCGTCGATACCGTCCCCGAGTCGGTTGCCCGCTCCCTTCACCACCGCGGCCAGCGGCCGGGCTGCCGGCCCGAGAACCGTTCCGCCGCGATGGTTTTCGAAACCGGTGAGCGATTCCGAAAGTCCCTCGATCAGCGGCGTGGAGACCACCTCCCCGATGGTGCGCTCCGGCTGCGGGGAAGTGGTGACGTCGAGCAGGCCCACACCGTCGACGCGCTCGCCGGCCGAGGTCTGATACCAGTGGCCCAACACCTGGATGGCCGCGCAGATGGCGAGGATCGGGGCTCCCCGCCCGGCGGCGCGCTGAAGGCCGGGATGCTGCAGCAGATGCCGGGTGGCCAACCGCTGGGCGTAGTCCTCCGCACCGCCGAGGGTGTAGAGATCCAGGGAATCGGGAACAGGATCGGCCAGGGTGATCTCGACGATCTCGGCCGGAATCCCGCGCAGCAGAAGGCGTTGCCGCAGCACCACCGCGTTGCCGCCGTCGCCGTAGGTCCCCATGACGTCGGGCAGCACCAAGCCGATCCGGACAGGTTCAGCCATGGTGCTTCTCCAACGCCCGCTGCAACTGCAGGAACGCGGTGTAGTTGGCGACGACCTCCACGTGTCCGGGCGGACAGGTCTCGATCGCTTTGACGGTGTCATGCACGAGGGAGTGTTCGACGCCCGCGTAGCCCAGACGCACCGCCAGATCCGTCCCGCGTTCCCCGGCGGCCACCACCGAGGTGGCATGTCCCGATGCTCTTCGCGCGAGACGCTCATCGCCGAAGTGCTCGAAGCGGACGTCCCACAGCCAGGACAGGTCCTCCCCGTCGGGCACCTGCCCGTTCACCGAGATCACCACGCCCGCAGCGGTTTTGTCGACCATCGACAGCGCCTCCTGCCAGCCGGCGGGGTTCTTGGCCAGCAACATCCGCGCGGTGTGGTTGCCGATGCGCACAGTCCGGTAGCGGCCGGCCACTTCGTCGACGCCGGACACCGCCACCACCGCTGCAGCCGGGTCGGCTCCCATGGTCACCGCGGCTGCGACGGCCTGTGCGGCATTGCCGCGGTTCACCGCTCCGGGGAGCGCCAGTCGCATCGGCGCGACGAAACCCTCGGGCCCGTAGAGGTTATCGGCGTCGTACCACCACTGCGGGGTGGGGCGCCTGAAGTCTGTTCCGGTGGAGTACCAGTGCGCTCCGTCGCGCACGATCACCTCGCCGCTGCGCGGGCAACTCACCGAGTCCCCCGCCCAGCCGCCGCCGGCCGCGACCCACACGACGTGTGGGGAGTCATAGGCCGCCGACGTCATCAGCACGTCGTCGCAGTTGGCCACGATCACGGCAGCCGGATGCCGTGCCAGGCCCGCCCGCAGCGTCCGTTCGATGTGGTTGATCTCACCGACCCGGTCCAACTGGTCGCGGGAGAGGTTCAGCAGCACGATCACGGCCGGATTGACCGCATCGGAGACATGCGGGACGTGCATCTCGTCCACTTCGAGGGCGGCCAGCGGGGCATCGCGCTCGGCAGCCAGTGCGGCCACCAGACCCGCGTCCATGTTCGCGCCCTCGCCGTTCGTCGCGACCGGCCCGATGGTCCCGAGTGCGGCGGCCACCATCCGGGTGGTGGTCGACTTGCCGTTCGTCCCCGTCACCACGGCGGTCCGCCGCCCGGTCCCGAGCTGCTGCAGGACCGTGCGGTCCATGGTCATCGCGACCAGTCCGCCAATCATCGCGCCGGCGCCGCGGCCGCTGACGCGGGATGCCCAGCGTGCGGCCGATCCGAGCGCGAGCGCGGACCGCCCACGCAGGGTCATTCTCGGCTTTGTGCTCGTCATCGCAGGTGAGTGTATTCCGAGTCGGTGCGCCGGTGCCCGACACGGAGGGGATGTGCCGGACCCTGTCGGGGGCGCATGCCATTCTGACCCTGTGAGCCACACCTGGGGCCGACCGGCCCGCGAGGCGGGCGACGGTTGGGTCGTCGTCGATGTAGAGACCTCGGGTTTCAGCCCGGGACACGCCCGCGTGCTCAGCATCGCCGCACTGGCACTCGATCAGGTCGGCAACGTCGAACAGTCCGTGGTGAGTCTGCTCAATCCCGGAGTAGATCCGGGCCCCACGCACGTGCACGGCCTGACCGCCGACATGCTCGAAGATCAGCCGACCTTCGCCGATATCGCCGCCGACATCGCCGAACTCATGCACGGCCGCACACTGGTGGCGCACAACGCTGCGTTCGACTACTCGTTCCTCGTCGCCGAGGCCGAACTGGCCGGGACCGTCCTGCCGGTCGACACGGTCATGTGCACGGTCGAACTCAGCCGCCGACTTGATCTGGGCCTGGACAACCTTCGGCTGGAAACCCTGGCGCGACATTGGGATGTTCCACAGACCAGGGCACACGACGCCTTCGATGACGCACTTGTGCTGTCGCGGGTGCTCATCCCGGCACTCCAGCGAGCACGTGACCGTGATGTGTGGCTACCGGTCCGGCCGGTGAGCCGGCGCCGCTGGCCCAACGGCGCGGTCACCCATGAGGAATTGCGGCCGCTGAAGATGCTCGCCTCGCGGATGCCGTGCCCGTATTTGAACCCGGGCCGTTACGAACGGGGCGGACCACTGGTTCAGGGCATGCGGGTGGCGCTGTCCTCCGAGGTCACCCGCACCCACGAAGAGTTGGTCGAGCGCATCATTCACGCCGGCCTGGCCTACACCGACGCCGTCGACCCCGAAACGTCACTGGTCATCTGCAACGAGCCGCTTCCCGAGCAGGGCAAGGGATTTCAGGCCCGCGAACTCGGCGTGCCGACGGTGTCCGACGAGCAGTTCATGCACCGCGTGAGCGAGGTCGCCGGGGGCGTCGGCATCGACCAGTTCGAGCAGCCGGTCGCCCGGGGTCAGCAGTTCGCGCTGTTCTGATCAGGAGCCGGGGCGGATCATGAGAACTGAGCGGTTCGACTTTCCCAATGCTCAGGGGCACGTGCTGACCGCAGAGCTGCAATACCCCTCCGGGGAGCCGCGCGATTACGCATTGTTCGCCCATTGCTTCACCTGCAGCAAGGACAGCCGCGCGGCCCGGTGGATCTCTGAGTCGCTGGCGGCCCGCGGCATCGCGGTGTTGCGCTTCGATTTCACCGGCCTGGGCTCCAGCGAGGGTGATTTCGCCGCCACCGACTTCTCCTCCAACGTCGGCGATCTCGTCGCCGCCGCCGACCACCTGCGCACCGCGCACCGCGCACCGGCCCTGCTGATCGGTCACAGCCTCGGCGGTGCGGCGGTGCTGGCGGCAGCCTCCCGCGTCCCCGAGGCGCGGGCCGTCGCAACGATCGGGGCGCCGTCCGACCCCGCCCACGTGACCACCATGTTCGCCGACCGGATCGAGGAGATCCGTTCCCGCGGCGAAGGGGAGGTGGAACTGGGCGGGCGGGTGTTCCGGATCCGTCGCGACTTTCTCGACGACGTCGCCGAGCAACGCCTGCTCGACGAGGTTGCCACCATGCGTAAGGCACTCCTGGTTCTGCACGCACCGACCGACCAGATCGTCTCGATCGACGATGCGAGCAGCATCTTCGCCGCCGCGCGGCATCCGAAGAGTTTCGTCTCCCTCGACGACGCCGACCACCTGCTTTCCCGCCGCCGCGACGCCCGGTACGCCGGAGCGGTGATTGCGGCGTGGTCCCAGCGCTACATCGCCGCCCCGGATGACGACCCCGCTGGCGGCGGCACGCCGGGAGAGGTGGTGGTCACCGAGACCCGCCGGGGCGCGTTCCAGCAGTCCGTCACGATGGGCGCCCACCGCCTCATCGCCGACGAGCCAGAAGGCGTCGGCGGCCTCGACGGCGGGCCGTCGCCCTACGACCTGCTGCTGGCAGCGCTCGGGGCCTGCACCACGATGACCCTGCGGATGTATGCCGATCGCAAGGCCCTCCCGTTGAAGGCCGCCTCAGTGGTATTGCGCCACAGCAAGATCCACGCCGCTGACTGTGAAACCTGCGAGACAGGCCAGGGCCAGATCGACCGCATCGAGCGGATCATCACCCTCGACGGCCCGCTGGACGATGCTCAGCGGATGCGGCTGCTGCAGATCGCCGACAAGTGCCCCGTACACCGCACGCTGACCTCGGAGATCGACATCAGAACGGAACTGGCCGACTGACGTTCACCCGGTTCAGCGCAGCTTGGCGGCCCGGTTGACCGCCGACACCACCGCGCGCAGCGACGCCGTGGTGATGGATGTGGCGATGCCCACGCCCCACACCGTGGAACCGTCCACCGACGCCTCGACGTAGGCCGCGGCGGCGGCCTCCTCGCCGGCGGACATGGCGTGCTCGGAGTAGTCCAGCACGTGCACGTCGATGCCGACGTTGCCGAGGGCGTCGACGAACGCGGCCAGTGGCCCGTTGCCCTCGCCGCGGATCTCGGTCTCCACCCCGTCGAGCTTGACGGTGGCCTCGATGACGTCTGTCCCGCCGTCGGTCTCCGAGCCGATCACCCGCTGGCGGATGCGCTCCAGCGGCCGGATCGGCGCCAGGTACTCGTCGGCGAACGCGTCCCACATCTCCTTGCTGGACACCTCGCCGCCCTCGCCGTCGGTGATCTTCTGGATCACCTGGCTGAACTCGATCTGCAGGCGGCGCGGCAGCACCAGGCCGTGGTCGGCCTTCATGATGTAGGCCACCCCGCCCTTGCCGGATTGCGAGTTCACCCGGATCACGGCTTCATAGGTGCGCCCGACATCCTTGGGATCGATCGGCAGATAGGGCACCTGCCACACAAGGTCCGCCTCATCTACGCCTTCCTGGTCGGCGGCGATCTTCATCGCGTCCAGGCCCTTGTTGATCGCGTCCTGGTGGCTGCCGGAGAACGCCGTGTACACCAGATCGCCGCCGTAGGGATGGCGCTCGTGCACCGGAAGCTGGTTGCAGTGCTCCACCGTGCGACGGATCTCGTCGATGTTGGAGAAATCGATCTGTGGGTCCACCCCGCGCGAGAACAGGTTCAGGCCCAGCGTCACCAGGCACACGTTGCCGGTGCGCTCGCCGTTGCCGAACAGGCATCCCTCGATCCGGTCGGCACCGGCCTGGAAGCCCAATTCGGCTGCGGCAACGGCTGTTCCACGATCGTTGTGCGGATGCAGGCTCAGGATGATCGAGTCCCGACGCGCCAGGTTGCGGCTCATCCACTCGATGGAGTCGGCGTAGATGTTCGGGGTGGCCATCTCCACGGTGGCGGGCAGGTTCACGATCAGCGGCCAGTCCGGCGTCGGCTGGATCACCTCGGCGACCGCGTCGCACACCTCTTTGGCGTACTCCAGTTCGGTACCGGTGTAGGACTCCGGGGAGTATTCGTAACGCCACCGTGTGCCGGGATGTTTGGCCTGTTCCTCCAGGCACTTCCGGGCACCGTCGGTGGCGATCTTCTTCACCTCGTCGCGGTTGGCCCGGAAGACCACCCGCCGTTGCAGGATCGACGTCGAGTTGTAGAAGTGGACGATCACGTTGGGTGCGCCGGCGCAGGCGAGGAAGGTCCGCTCGATCAGTTCCGGCCGGCACTGGGTCAGCACCTGGATGGTGACGTCGTCGGGAATGGCACCCTGCTCGACGATCTCGCGGACGAAGTCGAAATCGGTCTGGCTGGCCGAGGGGAACCCGACCTCGATCTCCTTGTAACCCATGCGCACCAGCAGTTCGAACATGCGCCGCTTGCGCGCCGGGCTCATCGGGTCGATCAGCGCCTGATTGCCGTCACGCAGGTCCACCGCGCACCACGCCGGGGCGCGGTCGGTGACGCGGTCCGGCCAGGTCCGGTCGGGCAGCGAGATCACCTCGATCTCGTCGGCGAACGGTCGGTAGCGGCTGACCGGCATGGCGGTGTTGCGCTGGGTGTTCCACGAGGGCTGGCCCGCGCCGCGCGGGCCGGCCGGGGTTCGGATGGTCCGGGCCGAGACGTAGGCGTCTACAGAGTCGACATGGTGGCTTTGGCCGAACGAACTGGAATGGGTGGTCACGGTTTACGCTCCGGGAAGTTGAGGAGGGACTTCAGACCGGCGCATCGCGAAACACCCGCGACGGGAAGCCAGTCTGGATCAGACCCCGCCGCGGCGTCCGAGAAGGAGCACCCGCTGCACGCATCTCACTGTACTCCGGTTGTCTCACCAGGCACAATCGCCTCCATGACGTCCCCGCCGGCCCCGCACCCCCACCGTTCGCCCGCAGATCGGGTGGCGTCCATCGTGATGAGCGTGCTGGCGGTGGCGGCGGGCCTGGCGTCGGCGTTCTTCTCGCCCTTCTTCGTCATGGCGACCGACGCCTGCGGCCACAACGACTGCCGCGACGAGTTGGTCACCTGGGCCTACGTCGTCACCTGGGGAGGCTTGGCCCTGGCGGCCATCGTGGGCGTGGTCGGCATGGTCGTCGCGGCACGACGGAAGACCGCGATGTGGGTCTGGCCGGCGTTGGCGCTGTTCCTGGTGGTCACGACGTTCGTCATCGGCGCGCAGTTGGCCAGTTCGGCGGCTCCGGGAGACTGAATCAGCTCCAGGCCCGGCCCCAGGTGTCGCTGAAGGCGATCCGGCCCAGGGGCAGTCGCTCGCGGGCCTGCGCGTCGCGCTCGGCGATGTCCTCGCTGACGAGGGCGTAGTCGGCGAGCGAACCCACCGCGATCACCATCAGCGGCCGCACCTGTGGCGGCATGTCGAAGGCCTTGCGGGCGCCGTCGACGTCGAAACCCGCCATCGGGTGGGTGATCAGACCCCGCGACACCGCCTCGGTGATCAGGTTGGCCGCGGCCGCTCCGGCGTCCACGGCGCTGTAGAGCGCGGTATTCGGGTCGTCTCCCTCGTCGGCGCACACCAGGATCAACGCCCCCGCCGCCGTGGCGTAGGAGTTTCCGCGGTTGAGCAGGCCGGCCAGCGTCTGGTAACTGCTCTCCCCGCGCCTGCCGACGACGAACCGCACCGGTTGGCGACGTCCCCACGTGGCGGCCCAGCGGGCGGCCTCCAGCAGCGCCGTCACCTGCTCCGCCGACACCTCGGCGCTCGGGTCGAAGGCCCGCGGACTCCACCGCTGGGCGATCGGTGGATGGATCGGAACCCGCGTCGAGGCGGTGCGGTCAGCAGGCAGTTCGGGCATCGCTTGGACGTTACCCGGACAAAAGCCGCGCACAGCGCGACAGGCTGGACCCCTTATCCTTGAGGGCAACCCCAGCCCGGAAAGGCAAGACAGTGGCGCTCGTCGTGCAGAAGTACGGCGGATCATCGGTGGCCGACGCCGAGCGGATCCGCCGGGTCGCCGAGCGCATCGTCGAGACCAAGAAGCAGGGCAACGACGTGGTCGTCGTCGTGTCCGCGATGGGTGACACCACCGACGACCTGCTGGATCTGGCCCGGCAGGTCTGCCCGTCGCCGCCGCCGCGTGAGCTCGACATGCTGCTCACCGCCGGGGAGCGGATCTCCAATGCGCTGGTGGCCATGGCGATCGAGTCCCTCGGTGCGCAAGCCCGATCGTTCACCGGCTCGCAGGCCGGCGTCATCACCACCGGTACGCACGGCAATGCCAAGATCATCGACGTCACCCCGGGCCGGCTGCGCTCGGCGCTCGACGAGGGTCAGATCGTGTTGGTCGCCGGCTTCCAGGGCGTCAGTCAGGACAGCAAGGACGTCACCACACTGGGCCGCGGCGGCTCCGACACCACCGCCGTCGCACTGGCCGCGGCGCTGAAAGCCGACGTGTGCGAGATCTACACCGACGTCGACGGCATCTTCACCGCCGACCCGCGCATCGTTCCCAACGCCCGGCGTCTGGACACCGTCACCTTCGAGGAAATGCTCGAGATGGCGGCGTGCGGGGCGAAGGTGCTGATGCTGCGGTGCGTGGAGTACGCGCGCCGCTACCACGTGCCGATCCACGTCCGGTCGTCGTACTCCGACAAGCCCGGAACGATCGTCACCGGATCTATTGAGGACACCACCATGGAAGACGCGATCCTGACCGGAGTCGCCCACGACCGCAGCGAGTCGAAGGTCACCGTCGTCGGGGTGCCCGACGTTCCCGGCTACGCCGCCAAGGTCTTTCGCGCCGTGGCCGACGCCGACGTCAACATCGACATGGTGCTGCAGAACATCTCCAAGGTGGAGGACGGCAAGACCGACATCACCTTCACCTGTTCGCGGGATTCGGCACCGGTCGCCGTGGAGAAGCTGACCTCGCTCCAAGGCGAGATCGGCTTCACCAACGTGTTGTACGACGATCACATCGGCAAGGTGTCACTGGTGGGCGCCGGCATGCGCAGCCATCCCGGCGTGACCGCCACCTTCTGCGAGGCGCTCGCGCGGGTGGGCATCAACATCGACCTGATCTCCACCTCCGAGATCCGAATCTCGGTGCTGATCAAGGACTCCGAACTCGACAAGGCCGTTTCCGCACTGCACGAGGCGTTCGGCCTCGGCGGTGACGAGCAGGCTGTGGTGTACGGCGGGTCGGGGCGGTAGGTCATGGTTTCGATCGGTGTTGTCGGGGCTACCGGGCAGGTCGGCGTCGTCATGCGACAGCTGTTGGAGGAGCGCGACTTTCCGGCCACCCAGGTCCGGTTCTTCGCCTCTGCCCGTTCGCAGGGTCGCAAACTTGAGTTCCGCGGTCAGCAGATCGAGGTCGAGGACGCCGAGACGGCTGACCCGACCGGTCTGGACATCGCGCTGTTCTCCGCCGGGGCGACGATGTCGCGGGTGCAGGCGCCGCGGTTCGCCGCGGCCGGGGTCACCGTGATCGACAACTCCTCGGCCTGGCGCAAGGACCCGGATGTCCCCCTGGTGGTCAGCGAGGTCAACTTCGACCGCGACGTGCGCGGAAAGACGTTGCCCAAGGGCATCATCGCCAACCCGAACTGCACGACGATGGCAGCCATGCCGGTGCTCAAGCCACTGCACGATGCGGCCGGCCTGATCCGGATGATCGCCTCGACCTATCAGGCGGTCTCGGGCAGCGGCATCGCCGGGGTCGAGGAACTGGCCACCCAGGCCCGCGCCGTCATCGACGGCGTCGAGCTTCTGGTCCGCGACGGCGGCGCGCTGAATTACCCGGCGCCGCGCAAGTACGTGGCGCCGATCGCGTTCAACGTGATCCCGCTGGCCGGCGATCTGGTCGACGACGGATCCGGAGAAACCGACGAGGATCAGAAGCTGCGCAACGAAAGCCGCAAGATTCTGGGCATCCCCGATCTTGCGGTCAGCGGCACCTGTGTGCGGGTTCCCGTCTTCACCGGGCACTCGCTGTCGATCAATGCCGAATTCTCCGAGCCGATTTCACCTGACCGCGCGCGCGAACTGCTCGCTGCCGCCTCCGGGGTGACTCTGGTGGATGTGCCGACCCCGTTGGCCGCGGCCGGGGCCGACGACTCCCTGGTCGGCAGGATCCGCCGCGATCCCGGAGTGCCGGACGGCCGCGGGCTGGCGCTGTTCATCTCGGGGGATAACCTGCGAAAAGGTGCTGCGCTCAACACCATTCAGATCGCCGAGTTACTGGCGCGCTGATTCAGCGGCTGTCGCGCCTGGCCTGGCGGCGGGCACCGGTGGCTGTTGTCGACGCCTCGAACTTCACCCGGCCCGCGGTCTTGCGCGGTGGGGCCGCCTTGCCGCGCGTCGCGGGTGTGGCAGCTGCCGGCCTACCGGCAGCTGATCCGGATGCCTTCTCCTTGCGGGCCTGAGCCAACCGCTCCTGCTTGAGGTCGTTGGCGTTGCGCTGCGCGGCGGCACCCAGTTGCCGGCTCACCCGCGCCAGCGCCTCCTCGAAGACCTCGGCCTTGGCCCAGCCGCGCTCGTTGGCCTCCGCGGCCGCGCCACGGGCCCCTTTGACCCTCACCTTCGCCGCACCGCGCCGGCGATACAGATCGACGTACTTGTCGCGGGCGCGGCGCACCCGGGTGTGCAACTCGATCAATGCGTCGGCATCCAGGTGGGCCATCGCAGCCGGTTTCGTCTCGTCGATGAGCTGGTTCTCGCGCGCGGTGAGGTTCACTCCGGGTGCAGGCATCCCCGATTCTTAGCGCGTGTGTCCGGCAGTTGCGCCCCGAATCGCCGAGCCGGGCCACCGCGCTGCCGAAACCGCCCAGTCGTCGGTTGGCCTCGGTATCCGGCCGATGGGCAGTAGTGTCTGTCCGAATCCATTCGACGACAGCAGGAGAGACGTGGCCGTTCACACGAAGAGAAGCGCACTGGCCGCAGCGGCCGCCGTCCTGGCGCTGGCCGGGTGTTCCCAGCCCAAGCCGGAGGCCTCGAACGCCGAGTCGGCGAGCGATCTCACCATCGTCGCGCAGATGCCGGTCGACCAGAACGGTGCCGAGGTGAAACTGGAGGGCGGCGGCACGCCGGCCGACCCGGCCGGTGACGGCAAGGCCAACTGCCCGCCGGTCTCGATCGCGATGGCCGGCCCGCTCACCGGGGCCGACGCCCCGTTCGGCCGCAACGTCCAGGACGGTGCGGAACTGGCCGTCGAGCAGCACAATGCCGCCAACCCCGGCTGCCAGGTGCAGTTGATGACCTTCGACACCGAAGGCGATCCGCAGAAGGCGACGGGGATCGCGCCGCAGATCGTCGACGACTCGTCGATCGTCGGTCTCGTGGGCCCGACGTGGTCGGGTGAGACCAAGGCCACGGGGGTGATCTTCGACCAGGCAGGTCTCGTCGCGATCACCCCGTCGGCCACCAATCCCGATCTGTCCGGGCAGGGTTGGAAGACCTTCTTCCGCGGTTTGTCCAGCGATGCCGTGCAGGGCCCGTCGCTGGCCAACTATCTGAAGAACTCGGTGGGCGTCAAGAAGGTGTGTGTGGTCGACGACAGCACCGACGCCGGCGTCGGCCAGACCCAGGCGATCGCCCAGACCCTCGGCCCGATCGCCGACTCGGCGTGCAAGATCTCGGTCAAGAAGGGCGACAAGGATTTCTCCGCCGCGGTCACCCAGATCCTGGGCCAGAAGCCGGACGCGGTCGTCTTCGCCTCCTACTACACCGAAGGTGCCCTGCTGCTGCAGCAGTTGCGTGAGGCCGGATTCACCGGCCTGTTCTCCGGGCCCGACGGTCTCAAGGATCCCCAGTTCGTCAAGGCCGCCGGGCAGGCCGCCAAGGACGCCGTGCTGTCGTGCCCGTGCGGTCCGGCGACCGGCGGTTTCGTCGACGCCTACACGAAGTCCGCCGGGCAGGCTCCGGGCACCTACAGCGTCGAGGCGTACGACGCCGCCACGATCCTGCTGAAGGGGATCGACTCCGGTGCGGTCACCCGGCCGGCGCTGCTCGACTTCGTCACCAACTACAACGGACAGGGACTGGCGCGTAAGTACGAGTGGACCGACACCGGTGAGCTGACGTCGAACCTGATCTGGATCTACAAGGTTCAGTAGCGCCACTGCCTCGGCTGGCATGATCGATGACATGAGCATCGACGCCATCTACACCGCAGAATCAACCGCCACCGGCGGTGGCCGCGACGGCCACGTCAAGTCCTCGGACGGCAAGCTGGATCTCGACACCCGGCCGCCGAAGGAGATGGGAGGCAGCGGCGACGGGGTCAACCCGGAGCTGCTGTTCTCCGCCGGTTATGCCGCCTGCTTCCTGGGGGCATTGCGTCTGGTCGCCAAGAACACCGGTGTCCAACTCGACGACGCCACCGGCGTCACCGTCCGGGTCGGCATCGGCAAGGACGACACCAGCTACGGGCTGACCACCGAGATCATCGGCTACCTGCCGGGCCTGGAGCACGGTCAAGCCGAAGACCTGATGAAGAAGGCCAACCAGGTCTGCCCGTACTCCAAAGCCACCCGGGGCAACGTCGAGGCAACCCTGCTGACCAAGGTGTTGTAAGCGCGAAGAGCGGCTACTCCCAGGTATGGACGGGTTCGTTGCTGTGCATCAACTCGGAGTACTGCCGCAGCATCTCGGCCAGCGCCCTGGGGCGGTCCATACCGCGCTGCTCCAGCCTCTCGACGGTGGCGACCTGCCAGACCGAACCGTTGCGGGCGGCTTTGGCGCGGCCTTCGATGACACCGAGGTAGCGGTCGCGGACGTCGGCGGCCACCTTCCAGCGCCGCAGGCCTTCGTCGGCCATCGGAAGCAGGTGGCGCAGCACCAACTCGTCGGGCGTCACCTCGCCCAGGCCCGGCCAGTACAACCGCGCGCCCATGCCGTTGCGGGCCGCCTCGATGAAATTGTCATGTGCGGCAGAGAAACTCATCTTCGTCCACAACGGCCGGTCTTCTTCGGAGATGATGCGCAGCAGCCCGTAGTAGAACGCCGAATTCGCCATCATGTCGACGACGGTGGGTCCGGCCGGTAGCACCCGGTTCTCCACCCGGACGTGCGGACGTCCCGCGGCGACGTCGTACACCGGACGGTTCCACCGGTACACCGTTCCGTTGTGTAGACGCAGTTCCGGCAGTAGCGGCGTGCGGCCGGCGGCGAGTTCCGCGGCGGGATCCTCCTCCGAGATCTCCGGCAGCAGCGTCGGGAAATAGCGCACGTTCTCCTCGAACAGATCGAAGATCGAGGTGATCCAGCGCTCCCCGAACCACACCCGCGGCCGCACCCCCTGTGACTTCAGCTCATCGGGCCGGGTGTCGGTGGCCTGGGCGAACAACTCGATGCGGGTCTCCGCCCAGAGGTGGTGACCGAAGAAGTACGGCGAGTTGGCCCCCATCGCCAGTTGCGGGGCGGCGATCACCTGGGCGGCGTTCCAGTTGTTGGCGAAGTCGGCGGGGGAGACCTGCAGGTGTAGCTGCATGCTGGTGCAGGCCGATTCCGGCGCAATGGATTCCGCGTACACGCTGAGGTGTTCAGCCCCGGTGATGTCGATGAGGATGTCTTCGCCGCGCGCGGTGAAGATCGAGTCGTTGAGCGCCTGGTAGCGCATCGACGGACTCATCCAACTGCCCGCCAGATGTTCGGGCATCAGTGTCGGCAGAATGCCGATCATCACGATGTGTGCGCCGTCGGTGTTGGCCTTGGTCTCAGCGGCGTTGAGGCTGAGGCGCACCTCGTTCTCCACCTCAAGGGCGGTGCGTCCGGGCAGCGGCCGCGGCGGAACGTTCAATTCGATGTTGTAGGCGCCTAATTCGGTCTGATAGGCCGGGTCGGCGATGGCGGCGAGTACCTCCTGGTTGGACATCGCCGGCTGGTAGTCGGCGTCGACCAGGTTGCACTCGATCTCCATGCCGGTCAGCGGATGGTCGAATTCGAAACTCGACTCGGCCAGCATGGTCTCGAACACGTCAAGGCACTGCTGCACCTTCTGCCGGTACTGCTGGCGGTGCGCACGGCTGTAGCTGGTGTGCTGGACCTCTTCACCCACGGTGACGATGCAACCTGCTCGAGGTCATCGGCGCAAGGGAATCACCCGGCTCGTCGGGCCAGCACCACTTGCGGGCCGAACCCGGCGGGCCGCACATCCACCTCGACCCCGGCATGCCGGGCGAGTTCCCGAAACGCCGAGGGACTGTAGGTGCGAAGCGAACTGATCAGCCCGTCGTGGGCGAATGGCCAGATCGCTGCCAGCGGCGCCATCGTGGCCAGTCTGATCAGGTGTAGCGGTGCCGGCGGCCGGGCCATGTCGATGATGATGAATCGGCTCGCCACCCGCGTGGCCTCGGCGAGTACCTGCGCGGCCAGCGGGGGTGGCAGGTGATGAAATGACAACGCGAAGACCGCCAGATCGAACGCGCCCTCGGGTGCGTCGATCGCCGTCGCGTTGACGGCCTGCACCACCGCGCGCGGATTACCGCCGAGATCCGAGGCGGCCATCGCCGCAACCGAGTCCGGGTTGATGTCGGACACCGTGACTCGGACGGTCGGGTGCTCCTCGAGCAGTCGGCGGGACAACTCGCCGTGCCCGGCGCCGAGTTCGAGGATTCTCGGATCGGCCACGTCGGCAACCTCGTCAAGAACCAGGCGGGCATTGCGGTCGTGCTCCCCGAACAGAGCCTCCACCCGATTCAGCGTCGCGATCACACCCGCCTTGACCGAGGCGTCGACATCATCGCGGTCCAGGTACTCCCGCCGGTCGGTCTGCAACAGGCGGTCCAGGCACGAGGCGTCCGGGCCACCTCGGGGCATGCCCGTCAGGTCGGAGACATCGGAAGCAGAATTCGCAGAGCCCATGTACACCAGCATGGACGGTGGCAGACTCCCAGCACAGTTTCAACCGCCTGACACGCGCCGATACCGAGGAGCACCGTGGCCGACTTCGTCGCCTCCATTGACCAGGGCACCACCAGCACGCGCTGCATGATCTTCGACCACAACGGCCTGGAGGTCGGTCGAAGTCAGCTTGAGCACAGCCAGATTCTGCCGCGGGCCGGCTGGGTCGAGCACAACGCGACTGAGATCTGGGGAAACACCCAGACAGTGGTGACCTCCGCACTGAACAACACCAACCTGAAGGCCTCCAACATCGCCGCGCTGGGTATCACCAACCAGCGCGAGACCACCATCGTCTGGCACCGCAAGACAGGTCAGCCCTACTACAACGCCATCGTCTGGCAGGACACCCGGACCGACCAGATCGCCGCTGCTCTGGACCGCGACGGCCGTGGCGATGTCATCCGGCGCAAGGCCGGACTGCCGCCGGCCACCTACTTCTCCGGCGGAAAACTGCAGTGGCTACTGGAGAATGTCCCCGGTCTGCGGGAGGACGCCGAACGCGGCGAAGCGCTGTTCGGCACCCCTGATGTGTGGGTGCTGTGGAACATGACCGGCGGCGTACACGGCGGGGTGCACATCACCGACCCGACCAACGCCAGTCGCACCATGCTGATGGACCTCGAGACGCTCGACTGGGACGACGAACTCCTCGGATTCTTCGGAATCCCGCGTGCGATGCTCCCGACGATCCGGCCGTCGTCGTCGCCCCAGCCCTACGGGATGACCCTGGCCGACGGACCGATGATCGGTGCTGTCCCGGTGACGGCGAGCCTCGGCGACCAGCAGGCCGCCATGGTGGGCCAGGTCTGCCTCAAGCCCGGCGAGGCCAAGAACACCTACGGCACCGGCAACTTCCTGCTGCTCAATACCGGAGAGAAGATCGTTCGCAGCGAGAACGGCCTGCTGACCACGGTGTGCTATCAGTTCGGTGACGCGAAACCCGTCTACGCGCTTGAGGGTTCGATCGCCGTGACCGGATCGGCGGTCCAGTGGCTGCGCGATCAGTTGGGCATCATCAGCGGCGCCGCCGACAGCGAGGCCCTTGCCTCCCAGGTCGAGGACAACGGGGGCATCTACTTCGTCCCGGCGTTCTCCGGCCTGTTCGCCCCGTACTGGCGCTCCGACGCGCGCGGGGCCATTGTCGGCCTGTCGCGCTTCAACTCCAACGCCCACATCGCGCGGGCCACCTTGGAGGCCATCTGCTACCAGAGCCGCGACGTGGTCGACGCGATGGCCGCCGACTCGGGGGTCAAGCTCGAGGTGCTCAAGGTCGACGGCGGGGTGACGCTCAACGAACTCTGCATGCAAATCCAGGCCGATGTGCTCGGGGTGGACGTCGTGCGGCCGAAGGTGCCCGAGACGACCGCACTCGGCGCCGCCTATGCGGCCGGCCTGGCCGTCGGCTACTGGTCGGATCCGGAGGATCTGCGGGCCAACTGGCAGGAGGACCGCCGGTGGTCACCGCAGTGGACCGAGGAGCAGCGCGCCAAGGGGTATGCCGGCTGGCGCAAGGCTGTCGAGCGCACGTTGGACTGGGTTGAGGTCTAAAACCATCCACTTCGGCGCGATTTCGTGCGCTGAGCGAACGTGAGCGCACCGAAGTCGTGGCAATGTGGTCGGTATGACCGAGACCGCGAACCTGCCCACCGCCGGCCCGGCGAATCAGGCTGACGCCGGCCCGGCGAATCAGACTGACGCCGGCCCGGCGAATCAGACTGACGCCGGCCCGTTCCACATGCGCGGCAACTACGCGCCGGTTCCCGACGAACTCACCGAGTACGACCTGCCGGTCCAGGGAACCATTCCGCCCGAACTCGACGGCTGGTACCTGCGCAACGGTTCCAACCCCCGCACGCCGACCGGGCACTGGTTCGTCGGCGACGGCATGATCCACGGCGTCCGCATCGAAGACGGGGCCGCGAAGTGGTACCGCAATCGGTGGGTGCGCACCGAGAGCTTCGAGAAGTCCTTCCCGCTCTACAACGCCGACGGCACGCGTAACCTTCGCTCGTCGGTGGCCAACACCCACGTCGTCAACCACGCCGGCCGGACCCTGGCCCTGGTGGAGTCGTCGTTGCCCTACGAGATCACCAACGATCTCGAGACCATCGGGTGCTACGACTTCGACGGCAAACTCAACGACGCGATGACCGCGCACCCGAAGATCTGCCCGACCACCGGGGAGTTGCACTTCTTCGGCTACGGCAACATTTTTCAGCCGCATGTCACCTATCACCGCGCCGACGCCGACGGACACCTCACTGTCAACCGGCCACTGGAAGTGCCAGCGCTGACGATGATGCACGACTTCGCCATGTCGGCGGGGCATGTGATCTTCATGGACCTGCCGATCGTCTTCAGCCTCGACATCGCCATCAACGGCAAAGGGGATATGCCCTACCGCTGGGACGACGCGTACGGGGCCCGCTTGGGCGTCCTGCGCCGCGATGACCCGTTCGGCGAGGTCCGCTGGTTCGAGATCGACCCGTGTTACGTCTTCCATGTCGCCAACGCCTACGACAGATCCGGTCCGTCCGGTAATTCCATTGTCCTGCAAGCGGTCCGGTACCCGGAGCTGTGGCGCAACGACGGGGGCTTCGGCGCGAGCGGGGTGCTGTGGGAGTGGACGCTGAACCTGGACGACGGGACGGTGGCCGAACGTCAACTCGACGACCGCGCGGTGGAATTCCCCCGTATCGACGACCGGCTGGCGGGCCTGCCCGCCCGCTATGCCGTCTCGGTCGCCGACGCGGCCCTGGTGCGCTACGACCTGAGTGACGGTGCCGCCGTGGAACACCGGTTCGCCGGTTCGGGCGTCGGCGGACCGGGTGAGGCGGTCTTCGTTCCCTCGCCGGACGGGCCGGCCGACGAGGCCAACGGCTGGTATCTCGCGTACGTCTACGACGCGGCGCGCAACAGCAGCGATCTGGTGATCCTGGATGCCGCCGATTTCGGCGGCGAACCTGTTGCCCGCATCCAGTTGCCGCGCCGGGTTCCCTACGGATTCCACGGCAACTGGATCCCCGCCTGACCGGTGGTGACCGCCTTTTCGGGCTCGAAACCGTAGGACTGTACGCTACCGGCCGGCCGGTCCGCCGAGGCCGCCCCGCGACGGGGCCGAGGTGTCTGTTGCCCTGTTGAACAAGGTTTTGCCCGTTTCTGGCAATCGCTCGAAAGCGGTTGCAGGCACCCACGACCCGCCCTAGTGTGTGCAGGAATCTGTGCCCTGGACCACAGAGCGGAGGGGGGACGGCCACCGTATGACGACGTCGGAAACCGGCCGCACGCACGACGGCATCAGGGAGATCGACGACTGGGTCGCCGGATACGTCAAGCGGCATCCGTCTGCGGCGATCGCCACCGGTGGCAATCAGGCCATCATGGCGATCCGCACCATCCAGACACTGTTCATCGACCTGTTCACCGGCAAGTTCCAGTGGAAAGAGTTCATCCGCCAGGCCGCGTTCATGGCGGGAACCTCGGTGGCGCCCACGATCATGGTGGCGCTGCCGATCGGCGTGACGCTCTCGGTCCAGTTCGCTCTGCTCGCCGGGCAGGTCGGTGCCACCTCAATGGCCGGCGCGGCCAGTGGCCTGGCGGTGATCCGGCAGGCGGCGTCCTTGGTGGCGGCGATCATCATGGCGGCGGCCGTCGGCTCAGCGATCACCGCCGACCTGGGCTCCCGAAAGATCCGCGATGAGATCGACGCCCTCGAGGTTCTGGGCATCTCGGTGATCCAGCGTCTCGTCGTGCCCAGGTTCGTCGCGGCCATCCTGATCTCCCTGGCGCTGACCGGACTGGTCTGCTTCACCGGCTTCCTGGCCAGCTACCTGTTCAACGTCTACTTCCAGCACGGTGCCCCGGGCAGCTTCGTGGCGACCTTCGCCTCGTTCACGACGACCTCGGACATGCAACTGGCGATGGTCAAAGCCGTCGTCTACGGGGCGATCGTCGGGGTCGTTGCCTGCCAGAAGGGTCTGAGCACCAGCGGTGGCTCGATCGGCGTGGCCAACGCGGTCAACTCCTCTGTTGTCGAGTCCATCCTGCTGCTGATGATCTCCAACGTCGCGATCAGCCAGATGTACCTGATCCTCTTCCCGAAGACGGGGCTGTAAGCGATGACCGTCGCCAAGGCGACTCCGCCGATCCTTCAGCCGCTGCAGCGGCTGGGGTCCAAGATCACCGGCCCGATCATGCAACTCGGGCACGTGCTCGACTTCGGCATCCGCGCGATCGCCGGCGTCCCGGTCGTCCTGAAGAGCTACCGCAAGGAGTTCACCCGGCTGCTGTCCGACGTCGCGTGGGGCAACGGATCGCTGGTGGTCGGCGGCGGCACGGCCGGTGTCGCGCTCGTCCTGGGCGTCGTCGTCGGTGTCATGGTCGGTATCGAGGGCTACAACTTCCTGCAGCTGCTCGGCCTCGGACCCGCCGTCGGCATCATCTCGTCGCTGGTCAACACCCGGGAACTCGCACCGATCGCCTGCGCGTTGGCCTTCTCCACCCAGAGCGGCTGCCGATTCACCGCTCAGTTGGGCGCCATGCGGATCTCCGAGGAGATCGACGCCACCGAGGTCATGGCGATCCCGTCGATCCCGTACATGGTGACCACCCGCCTGATGGCCTCGGTCATCGCCATCATTCCGCTCTACATCCTCTGCCTGGGCGTCAGTTACCTGAGCACCCAGGTCATCGTCTCGCTCATCAGCGGCGGCTCGATGGGCGGCTACATGCACTACTTCGGCCTGATGCTCAGTGGCAAGGAGATCCTCTTCTCCGTGATCAAGTGCGTCATCTTCGTCGCCATCGCCGCGGTGCTGCAGTGTTACTACGGCTACTACGCCAGCGGCGGACCGGAAGGCGTCGGCGTGGCCGCCGGCCATGCGATGCGTGCCGCCATCGTCGTGGTCGTGATCGTGAACATGCTGCTGACCATGGCGATGTTCAGCCTGGACTCCGGCGCAAGGTTCGGCGGCTGATGGCCAAAGTCTTTGATCCCAGCGGCCGCGGCCCGAGCGCCAAACGGCTGATGGCCCTGGGCATCGGCATGATCATCGCTTCGCTGGTGATCGCCACCCTGCTGGTGTTCAAGTCCCAGGGCAGGCTGGAGAACTACACCAGCATCACCGCCGACCTCAATAACGTCGGCGACGGTCTGCCCGCCCGGTCCGACGTCCGTTACCACGGCCTGCTGGTCGGTTCGACGACCACCGTGACGCCGGCCGCCTTCGGCAAGCCCAACTTCGTCGACATCGATCTTCAGGGCGAATACGCCCCGCACATCCCCCGGACCGTCACCGCACGGGTGGTGCCCAGCAACGTGTTCGCGGTGTCCAGCGTCGAACTCGTCGACAATGGGGAAGCGCCGCCGCTGAAGTCCGGCGACCACATCCAAGAGGACAAAAACCTTCCCACGGTGTTGTTCCAGACCACCATCAGCAAGCTGCGCGACATCCTGTACGCCACCGGCCGGGATCGTAACGACACCACACTCGGGATCCTGGCCGCCGTCAACGCCGCCACCCACGACCGTCGCCCGCAGTTGCTCAAGACCGGCGCTCAACTCGACAACCTGGTCAATCAGCTCAACGCGACCGTGGCCACCGACTCCTCCAGCCCGTCGATGCTCAGCGCTCTGGTCACCGCCGCAGAAGGACTGCAGCAGACCGCGCCGGACCTGCTCGACGCGCTGCATCAGGCCGTGGTCCCGATGCAGGTCCTCGTCGAACAGCGCGCGCAGTTGGAGAACATGCTCAGCGGTGGCGCCACCACACTCGGCATGACGCACACGGCGTTCGCCAACCAGACCGACCGGATGATCACGATCGGCAATCAACTGACACCGGTGCTCGGGGTGCTGGCCCAGACCTCCAACAACTGGCTGCCCGGCTTCCAGAAGATGAAGGTCTTCTCGGACAAGTTCCATGAGGGCTGGCTCCCCGGGTTGGATATCTTCAACCTGCGCGGCAACCTGGCCCTGGCCCCGACCTACTCCTACACCCGCGCCGACTGCCCGGCGTACGGGGAGATGAAGGGCCCCAGCTGTTTCACCGCCCCTCTGATCGCGGTGCGGCCGGACCTTCCCGAAGTTCTGATGCCGGAGAACTACCAGCCGCCCAAAGACCTGATGCCGCCACCGGGAACCGTCGTGGGGCCCAGTGGGAATCTGATCGCCGTGGGACCGCCGTACATCCTCCCCAACGGACCGAACCTGGTTGACCCGAACCCGCCGCTGTCCGCCGGTATCGGGACCGGCATCCTCGGCACCAACGGCCCCGCGATGACCGCCGCTCCGCCGGTCCCCGGCACCGCCAACCCGGCCTTCGGAACAAGTCCCCGACCGGTGACAGAGCCGAACCGGTCTCCGCTCGCCCCCGTCGCGCCCTGGCCGCCCGGCTTCCTGCCCGGCGATCCCGGACCGCATGTCGGTGACCCCGGCGTTCCGGGCCCCCAGCTTCCCCCGCCGGCGGCCCCGGCACCGGCACCACCGCCGGCACCCGTGGTGGGCCCGCTCCCGGCCGAGGCGGCGCCGGCCTCCTTTGGTGGAAACGTCGGCCCGGTCGGCAGTGCACAAGAACGCAACCAGCTGTCCTACATCACCGGCCAGCCGGCGACGACCGCCACCCAGTTGCTGATGGCACCCGTCCTTCGCGGCATGACGGTGTCTCCGGGTGAGGATGCGTAGACATGAGAAATAGACCATGAAAATTCGGAAGCAGGCGATCGGCCTGGCGATCTTCCTGGTGATCACCTCGGTGATGACCTGGCTGGTCTACGCGACGCTGCAGCGCCAGGTGACCGGCGACACCACCGAGTACGCCGCGGAGTTCACCGACGTGTTCGGCTTGCGCGACGGCGACGACGTCCGGATGGCCGGCGTGCGGGTGGGCCGGGTGTCCAAGATCGAGTTGGGCGGCGAACCCGGCAACAGCAAGGCCCGGGTCGACTTCGCCCTGCAGAACGACCAGAAGATCATGGCCAACACCGAGGCAGCCATCCTCTATCAGAACATCGTCGGTCAGCGGTACCTCGACCTGCGGCTGGGCAAGGCAGGGGACTCGACACCGCTGCCGGGCGGAAGTGTCATCCCGGTCTCGCGCACCATTCCCTCCTTCGACGTCGGGATCGTGCTCAACGGATACGAGCCGCTGTTCGCCACCATCGACCCCAAAGCCGCGGATCAGATTTCCGAAGCCGCCGTCCAGGCGCTGTCGGGAGACACCACCGCATGGGCAACCCTGGTCGACAAGTCCGGCAAGCTCACCGAAACCATCGCCGGACGTGACGAACTGCTGGGCGACATGATCAGCGGCATGGATCGGCTGTTCGGAACGCTGGCCAATCAGAACGGCAACATCGATAAGACGATCGGCAACGCCCAGCAGATGGTGACCAGCCTCAACGCCCGCCGGCCGGAACTGGTCGCCTCGATGGGTTCGCTCTCCCGGGTGGTCTCCCAACTCGGTGCGGTCACCAACGAGGTGAACCCGGCGCTGCAGGCACTGATCACCCGCGAGCCCGGCTTCGCCGCGCACCTGGTCACCATCGAGCCGCAACTCGCCTTCATGGGTGCCAACCTGCCGAAGATGCTCAAAGGCCTGGCCCGGGCCACCCAGGACGGCGCCTACATCAACGTCTACACCTGTGACCTCAACCTCCTGGGCTTCTTTCCCGGCCTCAACGACGTGACCCCGGTCATCGTCAATGCCGCCACGCCCGGCAACCAGGCGCAACACACGCCGAAGTGCAGGAGCATGGCCAATGGTTGAGATCGAGCGCGGTCCGGTCGACCCGGCGACGGGTCAAACGCAACTCGTACGCAAGTTCAGGGGCCAGCAACGAAAGACGACTCTTGAGGACCGGAACCGGACCGGCATCGGTCTGGTCGCGCTGGCCGTGATCGCGGTGCTGCTGGCCTCTCTGGTGATCTTGACCAAGGTCGGACCGGGCTATCAACGCGTCAGCGCCGACTTCATCCAGGCCGCCGCACTGCTGCCGAAGAACCCGGTCACCGTCGCCGGCATCCCGGTCGGCACGGTCACCGGCATGCACCTCAACGGCGACCACGTCACCGTCGACATGCGGATCCAGAACAACGTCGACCTCGGCAAGGATTCCCGCGCCGTCATCATGGTCACGACGATTCTGGGTTCGCGCTATCTGGCGCTGCATCCCGGCGGCGGCGGTCCGCTGACCGACAACACCATCGACATCAACCACACCGAGGTGCCCTACGACCTGCAGCAGGCGCTGCAGGACGTGGCGATCAACTACGGCGAGGTCAACACCGATCAGCTCGCGCGCGCCGTCGAGGTGCTCGGCAAGCAGATCCAGGGACTGCCGCCGATGATCCCCAAGTCGATGGACAACCTCAAGCGGCTGTCGAAGGTCATGGCCGATCGGCGCGACCAGTTCGGCAGCATGCTCAAGACCATGGATCTGGTGACCGCCACCCTGCGCCGCCAGCAGACCAGCATCGGGGCGATGGTCAACCAGGGCCAGCAGTTGTTCGGCGAGTTCGTCACCCGCCGGGTGGCGTTCCACGAGATGATCCAGGCGATCAATTCGCTGATCAATGTTCTGGACGACACCATCGTCACCGACCGTCCACAGGTCGAGGCCCTGTTGGGCAACATGAACACCCTCTCGGGGCTGTTGAAGCAGCATGACGACATGCTGGCCAGCATCCTGGAGAGTGCGCCGGTTGCCCTGCGTGGCATCGCCAACGCGACCGGCACCGGCAATTCCCTGGAAACCAACTTCCCGAACGGACTCCTGGTGGACTCCTGGATGTGTGCCATCAGCGGCCGCGCCCAACAGTTCGGGATGATCGAGTACTACAAGGACTGCAAGTGAAGCGCGGCAGAGGGTTCGTCATCCTGGCCATCGTCACCGCGTTGGCGCTCGGCGTCGGCGGCTTCTACGCCTGGAAGTTGTTCCAGGCGCGCAAGAACACCTACATGATGACCGCGCAGTTCGACAACAGTGCGGGCCTGTACCCGACCAACAACGTGCAGGTGCTCGGCATGAAGGTCGGCAGCGTCACCAAGGTGACGCCGAAGAACGGCTACGTCGAGGTCGAGTTCACCGTCGACAAGAATGTCAAGATCCCGGCCGACGCCATGGCCGTGACATTGCAGACCTCGATCCTGGCCGAGCGCTCGGTCGAATTGACCCCCGTCTACCGGGGCGAGGGTCCGGTGATGGAGGACCACACCACCATCCCGTTGACTAGGACCAAGACGCCGGTGGAGTTCACCAAGACCCTCGACATGGTGGACCGCCTGGCCGTGTCGCTGCAGGGCGACGGCAAGGGCAACGGCGGGGTGCGCACGCTGATCGATTCGGCCTCGGCCATGGCGGACGGCAACGGGGAGCGGATCAAGTCCGCCCTCAGCGAGTTGTCCAAGGCCCTCAAGCTGAGCGCCGACGGGGGTGCGCAGACCAAGGAACAACTCACCACGGTTGTCGACAACCTCAGCTCGCTGATGGACGGTGCGGCCGCCAACGAAGGCACACTGCGCGAATTCGGTTCCACCGTCAGGGTTCTCAGCCAGGTGCTGGCCGACGAGGATCTGGGCAGCGGCACCACCGGCAAACAGCTCAACGTGGTGCTGACTCAGCTCAGCGATCTACTGGAGAAGAACCGCGACACCATCAACAAGGTGGTGACCAACACCAGTGGAATCGTGACGACGACCAACGCACATTCGCGCGAACTCGCCGAATTGCTCGACGTCGCACCGATGACGTTGGACAACCTCTACAACATCATCGACCGTGAGAACGGTGCGGCCCGGGCCCACATCCTCACCGACAAGGTGCTCTTCGACAGCCAGACCATCAAAGAGTTGTGCAACCTGATGCACCTTCGGCAATTGGGCTGCAGCACAGGAACGTTGCAGGACTTCGGCCCCGACTTCGGTGTCTCCTACATTCTCGACGGACTTGCGGCGATGGGGCAGAAGTGATGACCGCACGACGGAGGTTCACAGTCACGATCGCAGCCGCGGTGTCCCTGTCGACGGCAGGCTGTGCCACCAACGGCCTGGCCAGTCTGCCGCTGCCGCACCCGGGGTTGAGCGAGGGCGGGTACACCCTCACCGCGATCTTCGAAAATGCTCTCAACGTGCCCGCCTTGGCGAAGGTCCGGCTGGCCGGCGCCGACGTGGGGCAGCTCGAATCCCTTGATGCCAAGGATTACACCGCCGTCGCCACCCTGCGGATCGCCAACGGTGTGCAGCTGCCCAAGGGCAGCACGGTCGAATTGCGTTCTGCCACACCACTCGGCGACGTCTTCGTCGCCGTCAAGCCTCCGGTCAACGCGCCGGCCAACGGGGCGATACTGAAAGACGGCGACACCATCGGGCTGGAGAACACCGCTGCGGCCGCCACCGTCGAGAACCTGCTGACCGGTGCGGCCGTGCTGGTGAACGGCGGCGCGGTGCAGAACCTCACCGACCTCATCAACGGCGCCGGAAAGGCGGCCGGCGAGGACGGTGGCCGGAACTTCGGCCGGCTGATCGATCACACCAACCAACTGCTCAACACCATGGATCGGCGAACCGACCAGATCTCCGACTCGATCGTCGCGCTGTCGGGACTGTCCCGCCGGATCGACGAGAAGAACCACGTGCTGGTCGATCTGATGACCGCCGCCGCCCCGGCGACCGATGTGCTGGCCCAGCAGACGACCCGGATCGCGGACCTGACCGTCCAGGCCGGCGCCACCACCGACATGCTCCAGAAGTTCCCCTCCATCGCCGGCACCGACACCAGTGGCCGCAGCGTCATCGCCGACATGAACACCCTCGCCGGTGCCTTCAACGACGTCGCCAACGACCCGAACGTCAGCCTGGCCGCGCTGAACGGGCTCCTGCCCCTGGTCATCAAGGCAAGTTCGGGCCACTCGCTGTCGTTGTCCGGCAGTGCCGACCGGCTGATTCTCGGTCACATTCCCGACATCGGCTTCGCCGGTGACTCGGGCTACCACGGACCGAAGTGGTCGACCTTCAACCAGATCATCGGGTCGTTCAAGTACACGCTGCTTCGGTTGCAGGAACGCGTCGTCGGCCGCGGGCCGGACGTGCCGCAGGTACCGGTCATCCCCAGCCCGACCGAACCCGGTCAATGGCAGGTCAACGGTCCGCCGCCCGGACCCACCGCACCCGGTGAGTTCCTCCAACCGGCCGGCCCGCCGCCCGGGCCCGTCCCGCTGCCGCCGGCCGCGCCCGCCGCAGGGCCAACACCGTGATCGGGCCGATCGCCGACGGCATCGTCGGTTCCGTCAAGGCGTTGCATCGCAAGAAGGCGTGGCTGTCCGCCCTCGCACTGCTGGTGGCACTGATCGTCGGGGTGGCCTATCTGACGCTGGGCGCCCTGCGCTGGAACCCGTTCCGCTCCACCTACCTCGCCACGGTGGAACTCCCGGCGTCCGGCGGTCTACTGGTCAACCAGGACGTCACGCTGCGCGGTGTGCCGATCGGCAAGGTGTCGAAGCTGTCCATCGATCCCGACGGCGTCAGTGCCGAGGTGCGGCTGGACTCGGCGACGAAATTGTCCACGACGACCAAGGGCCGGGTGGCCGGCCTGTCGGCGGCCGGCGAGCAGTACATCGACTTCGACGGCGGCAACAACGAAGCGCCGTACCTGGCCGACGGCAGCGTCCTGAAGCGGGGAAGCACCGACGTTCCCGTGACTCTCGGCGAACTTCTCGGGCACTCCGACGGCATGCTGAAGCAGATCGACACCCAGAAGATGGAGATCATCAAAAAAGAGCTCGGCATGAGCAAGGAAGGTCCGCAGAAGATCCGCGACATCATGGACGGCGGCACCTTTCTGATCTCCACCTTGGACGGGGTGATGCCGCAGACCACCCGCCTGCTCAACACCAGCAGGGCCACCCTGCAACTGGTCGCTGACAAGCAGGAGGGCATGAAGGTCGCGACGGCGAACTTCGACAAGACCTTCGCCGGGGTGAACCGGATGGTCGGCGGCTTCAAGGAACTGATGCAGGTGGCTCCGAAGACCTTCGATGCCACCAACGCGCTCTTCGGCGACAACTCCGACGCCATGGGCCAGTTGCTGGGTGATCTGGTCACCACAACCCAACTCATGTACGTGCGGGTCCCTGCGCTCAACGCGCTGTTCCCGACCTACCGCGGCTCACTGTTCGATTCGCTGAGCTCGATCATCCACGACAACGGGTTCTGGATGAACATGGACATCTATCCGCGGTACACCTGCGACTACGGGACACCCCGCAACCCGCCGGCCTCCGCGGACTACCCCGAGCCGTTCAAGTACACCTATTGCCGCGACGACGATCCCGCCGTGTTGATCCGCGGCGCCAAGAACGCCCCACGGCCCGCCGGGGACGACACCTATGGACCGCCGGCGGGAGCGGACCTGGGCGAGCGGACCGATCCCTCGCCCGAGGGCCGGTACTCGATCCCCACGCCCTACGGCGGCCCGACCCTGCCGATGGAGCCACCTCGGTAATGGCGTTCAGGAAGATGCAGGACAATTCCAGTCATGACTGACGAAGGAGCCGAGACCGTGGCCGACGCGACCGTGGTCAAGGAGGTCGACGACGCAGTGGACACGACCGTCGAGACCGTCGAGGCGTCTGTTGGGGACGAACCCGGTGCGACGACGCTGACGATCGACGAGACCGACGAGTCGCTGATCTTCACCCCGGCCGCCAAGCCCACCGGCCGCCGCTGGGTTGTGCCGGCTGCCGCCGGGGTCGGTGCCGCTCTACTCGCGGCTACCGGCGCTCTCGGTTGGCAGGTGTGGCAGCAGCATCAGATCAAGCAGGCCTCGCAGGAGGCCCAGCGGGCGGCGGTCTCCTACGCCCAGGTGCTGACCAGCATCGATTCCAACAAGGTCGACGATAACTTCAAGGACGTCCTCGACGGGGCGACCGGCGAGTTCAAGGACATGTACTCGCAGTCCAGCGTCGAGTTGCGCCAACTGCTGATCGAGAACAAGGCGACGGCCCACGGCGTCGTGGTGGCCTCGGCTGTGCAGGAGGCGTCGAAGGACAAGGCCGTCGTCCTGCTGTTCGTCGACCAGTCGGTGAGCAACACCAAACTTCCCGACCCCCGCATCGACCGCAGCCGGATGAAGATGACGCTGGAAAAGGCCGACGGCCGTTGGCGGGCAAGCAAAGTCGAACTCCCATAGCTGTCGAGCTCCATAGGTAAGGGGATCCCCATGCGGATGAGCGGAATCGCCGGTGCAGTGATAGCCGCGACGGCCTCGGTGCTCACCGCGCCGGTCGCCGGTGCGTCGGCCGTTTCGCTGTGCGACCAGATGGGTGGCCAGTGGAACGGGCAGTACTGCCACGCCACGGTGCCGTCCAACCGCAACGCGGTCCGCGAGATCAACATCGCGATCCCCGCTGAGGCCGACAACCCCGCCATCGGCGGGGCGATCAGCGGTTATCTGACGACCCTGATGAACAACTGGCGATCGGCCGGTCAGAACATGTATCAGAACAGCCGGGGCGACGCGAACTTCGAGGTCTTCCACCACGGCAACATCCACACCGTGGTGTTCCACGAGACCTACGACTCCGAAAGCACGGGCCGCTTCGAGGGGGCCGCCATCCAGAGCGCGTACCGGACCTTCGCCTTCGACTCGGCAAGCGGGCGCCAGATTCAACTCGCCGACATCGTCGATGTCAACGCAATCCCGTCGCTGGGCGCGCCGTTCATCCAGGCCGCTCTGGATCAGGCTCCGCCTCCCCATGAGCCCGACACCTACCCGTTCACCCCGGACCGGTGGACGCCGGACAAGGTGTACTCCGGCGGCTATAAGGCCTGGGCGCTGACCCCGGGGGAGTTGATCCTGTACCTGCCTGACTACCCCGTGGCCCGCGACTCCCCGATCGACTTCACGCCGGGTAACTACATCTGGTCGATGACCGGTGGAGTGGTGCAACCGCATATCCCGCTGAGCGCTTTGGCGCCGGCTCTGCGGGGCGGAGTTTAGGCCGCACCTGTCTGGCTGTCCGAACGCGTGCGCGCGTAGCGTGGTTCTCCATGGCGGAACTCAAGGAACGATTGCGAGTCGATCTCACCGAGGCGATGAAGAGCCGGGATAAATTGCGCACCGCGACGTTGCGGATGCTGCTGGCGGCGATCCAGACCGAAGAGGTGTCGGGCAAGCAGGCACGGGAACTCACCGATGAAGACGTCCTGAAGGTTCTGGCCCGCGAAGCGAAGAAGCGTGGTGAGGCGGCCGAGATCTACACCCAGAACGGACGCGGCGAGCTCGCGGCCGAGGAGCACGCCGAGGCCCGGATCATCGACGAGTACCTGCCGACGCCGCTGACCGATGCCGAGGTGGCCGACGTGGTCGACACCGCCATCGCTGCGGTAGCCGAGGAAATCGGCGAGCGGCCGTCGGTCAGGCAGATGGGTCTGGTCATGAAGGCGGCCACCGAGATCGCGGCCGGCAAGGCCGACGGGTCACGGCTCTCGGCGGCGGTCAAAGACCGGCTCTGACACAGGGCCCAGGATTTCGAGGAACGGGGCAAGTATGAATGCGGACGCCATCGTCGTCGGCGCGGGGCTGGCCGGCCTCGTCGCCACCCACGAATTGACCAGCCGCGGCAAGAAGGTGGCGCTCGTCGACCAGGAGAACGCCGCCAACCTCGGAGGTCAGGCATTCTGGTCGTTCGGCGGCCTGTTCCTGGTGGACAGCCCCGAGCAGCGGCGGATGGGAGTCAAGGACTCTTTCGAACTGGCCTGGAACGACTGGCGGGGCAGCGCAGCGTTCGACCGGCTCGACGATGAGGACACCTGGGCCGTGCAATGGGCCCGGGCCTACGTGGAATTCGCCGCCGGGGAGAAGCGGTCCTGGCTCAACGGCCATGGCATCACCTTCCTGCCGACCGTGGGCTGGGCCGAACGCGGTGATCTGCGGGCTGACGGGCACGGCAACTCGGTGCCCCGTTTCCATGTCGCGTGGGGCACCGGCACCGGTGTCGTCGAACCTTTCGTCCAGTCTGCGCTGGCCGCCGCCAACCGCGGCCTGGTGACCTTCCATCACCGCCACCGCGTCGACGAACTCGTCGTCACCGCCGGTGCGATCACCGGTGTGCGCGGTGCCGTGCTGGCTCCCGACGACGCCCCGCGCGGTGCCCCGTCCAACCGGGAGACGACCGGCGAATTCGAGTTGAACGCCGACGCCGTCATCATCACCACCGGCGGAATCGGCGGCAACCACGACATCGTGCGCCGTAACTGGCCGGCCCGGATGGGCACTCCGCCGGCCTCGATGATCACCGGGGTGCCGGCCTACGTCGATGGTCGGATGCTCGACATCGCCGCCGACAGCGGTGTCCGGATGGTCAACCGGGACCGCATGTGGCACTACACCGAAGGGGTGCAGAACTGGGACCCGATCTGGCCCAAACATGCGATCCGGATACTGCCCGGGCCGTCCTCGATGTGGTTCGACGCCCTGGGCCGGCGGTTGCCGGCGCCGTATCTGCCCGGCTACGACACCCTGGGCACTCTGCGATACCTGCGCACCACCCCGGAGATCTCCGGCTACGACCACAGTTGGTTCATCCTGACCCAGAAGATCATCGAGAAGGAATTCGCGCTGTCGGGCTCCGAACAGAACCCCGACATCACCAACCGGGACCGCAAAGCCATGGTCGCCGAACGGTTCATGAGCAAAGGCGCACCGGCCCCGGTCGAGGCGTTCAAGAGCCGTGGAGCGGATTTCGTGGTGGCCGACACCATCGAGGAGTTGGTCGCGATGATGAACAAGCTCACCGATGAGCCGTTGCTCGACCCCGCCGTGATCAGGGCCCAGATCCATGCGCGGGATCTGCAGATGGACAACCCGTATTCCAAAGACGCTCAGGTGCAGGGGATCCGCAATTCGCGCCGCTATCTCGGCGACCGCATCGCGCGCACCGCGGCACCGCACCGCATCCTCGACCCGAAGGCCGGTCCCCTGATCGGCGTGAAACTGCACGTCCTGACGCGAAAGACACTGGGCGGCATCCAGACCGATCTGTCATCGCGGGCACTGGGCGCCGACGGAGAACCAATCCGCGGCCTTTACGCGGCCGGTGAGGTCGCCGGATTCGGAGGAGGTGGGGTGCATGGCTACAACGCCCTGGAGGGAACATTCCTGGGCGGCTGTCTGTTCTCCGGCCGTGCCGCCGGCCGGCACGCCGCGGGAGTCGGATAGATGCACGCCGCGGGAGTCGGATAGATGCACGCGGCGGGAGTCGGATAGATGAAGGAGCACGCAGTGAATGCAACGGCACGCCGCGCCCCGATCACGATCGCGGTGACGGCGACCTATCTGATGATGATCGCGGCCAATGTTCTGGCCAACGCGCTGCCGTTGAACGGCAGGAACACCGGGGACATTTCCAATGCCTACCCGAGTCTGTTCACCCCGGCCGGGGTGACCTTCTCCATCTGGGGACTGATCTACCTGCTGCTCGGCGCGCATGTCCTGTACCAACTCGGGCTGTTCCGGGATCGACCCGACACCGCTGAGGACACCGCGCTGTTGAACCGGGTCGGCGTTCTGTTCGCGATCTCGTCATTGGCCAACACCGCCTGGGTGTTCGCCTGGCATTACGACCACATCCCACTCTCGGCTGTCCTGACCACCGTGATCCTGGTGTGCCTGGCGCTGATCGCCATCACGCTGCGGGGGGCGAATCTGACCGGGCGGCAACGCTGGTTCGTCCGCGTGCCGTTCAGCGTCTACTTCGGTTGGGCAACGGTGGCGACGATCGCCAACATCGTTGTCCTGCTGGTCTATTGGAAGTGGGACGGCTTCGGCGTCGCAGCGTCCACCTGGGCGGTGATCATCGTGCTCGTCGGGATGGTCATCGGCACCCTCACCATGCTGCGCAACCGCGACGTCGCCTACGGTCTGGTGCTCATCTGGGCGTTCACCGGGATCCTGCTCAGGCAGACCTCCGAACTTGCCGGCAAGTATCCGATGATCATCGCGGCGGTGGTGGCGTCGTTGGTGATTTTCGGCATCGGCGAGGTGTGGATCCTGCGGCAGCGCACGGTCACCACGAGCAGTTAACGCACTCAACAAGCTCGCGGAACCGGGTCTTAAGCCCCTATTGGAATCCCTCGGGTCGAGGGAATCTCCACGAAGGCGTTCGTGGTCGAGGGAGGGCTTGAGATGTTTCGGTGCGGTGTGCGGGTTGGAGCGGCGGCTTTCGTTGTGGGGTTCTCGGTCGTCGGGCCGCAGGCGGTCGCTGCCGCTGACGGCGGCAGCGCCGATTCCTCGGCGGGGCGGGCCGGAAACAGCAGTAGCAGCAGCACTTCTCGGTCGGACTCGTCGCCGGCGGTGAGGACGTCCCATCGTGGCGCGCGCAGCACGGGCCGCTCGGCGTCCCCGGTTGATGATTCGGCGTCTGCGGAGTTGAACGATGCGGCCCCGGCCCCTGCCGCGGCGCTGACGATCCCGGCGGCCCGGAATCGCGCCGTCGGCCGCGTCGCGACAGCGGACCAGACGCAGACTCCCTTCCCATTGCCTTCGGCGGCCGTCGCGCCCGTCGTCTCAGCGGCGGCAGAGGTCCCGGCTTCGGTGATCAGCCGCGTAAGGCAGTCGGCACCCCCGGTGTTGCCGTCCGCCGCTGAGGTGGTTACTTCCGCGCCAGCGGGGTCCGTGCAGGCATTCATCAGTTCCGCGGTGAACGCCGGACTGGAACCGGAGCCTGAACCGATCGACTCCGACCAGCCGATCGGCCCCATCGAGAAGGTGGGAATAAGCATCGTGACGGCGGTCCAACGGATCGACTCGGCGATCTATGGTGGCCTTGACGCCGCGGCCAACTGGCTGGCCACCCTTCCGTCGACACCGGTCACCGAGTTCCTCCAAGGCACGCTGCTCTTGGTGCGGCGCAATGTTTTCAACCAGGCTCCGACGCTCAATCCGGTACAAACCACCGGCCAGCTGGTCGGTCCGATCACCGGCACCGTCGGTGCGGTTGATCCCGAAAGCGAGGCGATGACCTACCGGTTGGTGCAGGCCCCCAAGGAGGGCACCGTCACCGTCAACGCCGACGGCACGTATTCCTACACACCGGGTTTGCGCTTCGACGGCAGTGATGCGTTCGTCGTCGCAGCCGATGATCAGGCAAAAGGCTTGATCAAGGACAACGTGTTGCAGCCCCGTCGTCCCGCCGGCACCGACGCGCTCGTCACGGTCAAGCAGGGTGCCCCCAAGGTGGTTACCTACACCTTCACCTACGCCACTTACGCGAAGGGTGCGGGAAACGCCAAGGCCATCTGGGACCTGAACCCCGAGGCACTGCCGGCCCTGCAATGGGCGGCGTTCCAGTTGGCGGACACCGTTGACCCGCAGTACTCGGTGACCCTGAATTACCGGCTGGGCATCGCGTCAGGTGCGGACGCGTTGGCCAACGCCGGGAGCCCTTCCGTCAACGAGAAGGATCCGGGTTTCTACATGACGCTGGTGCAGAACAGGATCGTCAAGGGAACCAATCCGACAGGCGCAACGACGGACGGCGAAGTCAACTTCAATTTCAGCCCTGCGTATTCGGATACGAAGTTCAAGAAGCTGTCGCGGCGGGCCACGTGGGCCTACTACGGCGATGCGGGGCCGACGCAGTTCAGCTTCCAGTCCACTGCGACGCATGAAGTGCTGCACAGCTTCGGGATGGTCGGTGCGGTGCAGGCCCCGGGCTGCAATGAATTCACATGCGATGACAAAGGCAAGCCCACGACTACTCCCAAGACGAACTGGGGGTACTACGACCAGTTCCTCGGCGACTCGGACAAGATCGACGCAATTGACAAGGCAACCAATAGGTGGGACCCGCTTTTCGACGACAATCTCATCGGAGGTAAGGAAGACGGGCTGTACTTCCTCGGACAGAAGGCAGTAGAAGAATTCGGCGGTCCCGTTCCGATGTTTTCGCCGGATCCGTTCGATCCCGGTAGTTCGGTGGTCCACCTCGCCGACTACTTCTTCAACAACACAACCGAGCCCGCCAGCAAGTACTACGTGAAGTTGATGAATGCCGCCGGTAGCGTCGGAGAGAAGAACCTCCCCCTCAGTGCGGTGGAGATCGCCATCCTCAAGGACTTGGGCTACAAGATGAAAGCCTGAGCCGTAGGGCGTGAACGTTCAACGGCTCCGGCCGGTCATGACCGGCCGCAGCCTATTTCACACAGTCGGGGTGGCGGGATTCGAACCCACGACCTCTTCGTCCCGAACGAAGCACGCTACCAAGCTGCGCCACACCCCGCGTGAAGCGTCGACAGCCTATCGCACCGGGATGCGCGGAGGCCAAACGCTCCTAGCTCGCGACGGCGGAAGCCGGCCAGGCGCCGTCGTGTTCGAAGCCGGCGAACACCTCCGCATACCCGCCCGGATCCAGATCGTGGGCGGCCAGCCAGCCGTCATCGAAGTAGGTGTCGGCGTAGCGGTCGCCGCTGTCGCAGAGGAGGGTGACCACCGAGCCACCGGCCCCGCTGGACACCATCTCGGCCAGCAGTTCGAAGGCGCCCCACACGTTGGTCCCGGTGGAGGGGCCGACGAGCCGACCCAGTACCCGCGAGACCTGGTGCGCGGCCGCGACCGACGCGGCGTCGGGCACCTGCAGCATCCGGTCGATCACCGACGGCAGGAATGACGGCTCGACCCGCGGACGGCCGATGCCCTCTATCCGTGAGGACGCTGCGGTGGTGATGTCCCGGCGGCCTTGCGCGAAGGCGGGGAAGAACGCCGAGTTCTCCGGATCGACCACACACAGCCGGGTGGGGTAGCCCCGATAGCGGATGAAGCGGCCGATCGTGGCGCTGGTGCCGCCGGTGCCGGCGCCGGCCACGATCCAGGAAGGAACGGGGTGCGGCTCGGCCTGCATCTGGTCGAAGATCGACTCGGCGATGTTGTTATTGCCCCGCCAGTCGGTTGCCCGCTCCGCGTTGGTGAACTGGTCGATGAAGTGCCCACCGCTCTGCTCTGCCACATGGCGGGCCTCAGCGTTCACGTCGGCCGCGTTGTCGACGAAGTGGCAACGGCCACCGTACTTTTCGATCAGAGTGACTTTCGTGCGACTGGTCGAGGCGGGCATCACCGCGATGAACGGCAGACCCAGCAGCGCCGCGAAATAAGCTTCCGACACCGCCGTCGACCCCGAGGAGGCCTCCACCACGGTGGTGCCCTCGGTGATCCAGCCGTTGCACAGGCCGTAGAGAAACAGGGAGCGGGCCAACCGGTGCTTGAGGCTTCCGGTGATGTGGGTCGACTCGTCCTTGAGGTAGAGAGCCACGCCCGCCTGCTCGCACCACGCCTCCGGCAGCGGATAGCGCAAGAGATGGGTATCGGCGCTGCGGCGCGAATCGGCCTCGATCAGGCGGACGGCCTGATCCTCCCAGGCCCGCGAAGAACGACGGTCGACCGACTGACTGCAGGTGGCCACGATCGGCTAGTGCACGGAGGCCGTGGGGCTGGAACGCAGCACCGTCCGACTGTGGTCCTGACCGCCGGTCGGGGCGGCGACCAAGGTCAGCAGGGTGGCCTCGGGCCGGCAGAAGAATCGCAGCGGGTACGCCGGCGACGTCCCGATTCCCGCTGACACGTGCAGGGCGGTCTCGGCTCCCCAGTTCGACACACCCTTCGCCCGGGAGCGGTCCAGATCGCAGTTGGTGACCAGTGCGCCGTAGAACGGCAGGCACAGTTGGCCGCCGTGAGTGTGGCCGGCCATGACGAGTTGGTAGCCGTCCGCGGCGAACCGGTCCAGCACCCGCGTGTACGGCGCGTGGGTGACGCCGAGGCTGAGGTTGGCCACCGGGCTCGGGCGCCCGGCGATGGTCTCGTACCGATCCCGGTCCAGATGGGCGTCGTCAACCCCGGCCGCGGCGATGGTCAATCCCGCCACCTCCAGTTCGCGCCGGGTGTGGGTCAGGTCCAGCCAGCCCCGCTCGCTGAACGCGGCGCGCAGGTCCTGCCAGGGAAGGGGCTTCCCGATCGTCCGGTGATCCCGGTCGGTCAGGTATTTCGCCGGGTTCTTCATCTTCGGGGCGAAATAGTCGTTGCTGCCGAACACGAACACACCCGGTACTGCCAGCAGATCGCCGAGGGACTGCACCACCGACGGGACAGCCCGGGGATGCGACAGATTGTCACCGGTGTTGACCACCAGATCCGGCTCCCAGCCGGCCAACTCGCGCAGCCACGCCTGCTTCTGCCGCTGTGCGGGGCGCATGTGGATATCGCTGAGGTGCAACACCCGCAGTGGGCTGGAACCCGGTGTCAACACCGGCAGGGTGACTTCGCGGACGACGAAAGCGTTGCGTTCGATCACGGTGGCGTAGCCGACCGCGAGTGCGGCGGTGCCGGCCGCGACGGTCGCAGATGTTTTCAAGGCATTGGCGGCCATGACGGAAGACTACTGCCACGAGGTGTGTCGGTGGACAGTGATTTCGGCGTGAACCGCCCGCTTCACGGGGATGGCGGGGGCGCTTCCGGTGGCGGGGGTGGCGGTTCCGGCGGGGGTCCAGGTGGTGGCGGGGGAGCAAGCACCGGAACCGTGATCGGGGGCAACCCGGGGATCTCGACGACGGTCGAACCGACACCCGGCGGCATACCCGGCGCCGGCGGCGGCGGCGGTGCGCCGGGCGGTGGTGACGGCGGCGGCGGCGGCGCCGGTTTGACGCCGTTGCTCACCACCAGGGTGACGATGATGCCGGGTACCGTCTGGCCGCTCGGCGAGGTGCCGAGCACGGTTCCCGCTGACGCGGCACTGTTCTGTGTGCTGACGTTGTCGGCGACCTGGAACCCGGAGGCGCGCAACTCTTCTCGCGCGCTGTCCTGACTCAGGCCACTGACGTTCGGTACCCGTGAGCCGGGTGCACCGTCGACGTAGCGGGGGTCGGTCGGCGGCAGCGAGACCTCGCCGAAGTCCTCGGCGATGGATGTCATCGTGGTGAACCACGTCTCGGCGGGTTCCTTGCCGCCGAAGAGATCGCCTTCGTAGCACTGGCGCAACGGGAACGAGCACAGGTCGCTCGGGTCCGGTGAGTCGTCGTAGATGTAGTTCACCGCCGCGTATCGGTTCGTGTAGCCGAGGAACCCCGCCGAGCGGTGCGCTTCGGTGGTTCCGGTCTTCGCCGACATCGGCAGGCTCCAACCGGCCGCGTTGGCCGCCGGTGCGCCGGTGCCGCTGATGGTGTCCCGGGCAAGCGCGTTGGAGAGCGTATTGGCCAGACCCTCCGGGACGACCTGCTCGCATGCCTCGGCATTGAGGGTCACCTCGTCGCCGCGCCGGTCGTAGATCTTGTCGACCGGGTTGGGCGGGCACCACATTCCGCCGGAGGCCAGGGTGGACGCAACGTTGGTCAACTCCAGTGGGTTCACCTGGAAGGGGCCCAAGGTGAAGGTTCCGAGGTTCTGGCGCTTGATGAAATCGGCCAGGCTCTCGTTGTTGTCGGGGTCGTAACCGCGGGCGGTGCCGGGGTCGGTGTAGGAGCGCAACCCCAGCCGAACGGCCATGTCCACCGTTCGGGTCACGCCGACTTGTGAGATGAGCTTGGCGAAGGCCGTGTTGGGTGACTTGGCCAGCGCCTCGGTGACGCCCATGGTCAGGTAACGGGGGTCTTTGTAGTTCTCCACACACCAGGTTTCCTTGGGGCAGCCCTTGGCCCCGCCCTCGCCCAGCCCCCGGGCCTCGAAACGGCCCGGAACGTCGAGTGTCGCGTTGATACCCAACCCCAGGTCCAGCGCGGCCGCAATGGTGAAGATCTTGAAGATCGAGCCGGCGCCGTCGCCGACCAACGAGAACGGCTGAGGCTGAACGGTCTGCCCGGTGGCCGAGTCGAGGCCGTACGTGCGGTTACTGACCATCGCCACCACCGGATGGCCGGTTTTGCCGGGCAAAACGATGTTCATGACGCTGGCGATGCCGTCGAGGTCCGGCGCGGCGATCGAGTCCACCGACTTCTTGGCGTCCGCCTGCACAGCAGGGTCCAGGGTCGTCTTGATCAGGTAGCCGCCGCGGGAGATCTGCTCCTTGGTCAGTCCGGCCCGGGTCAGGTACTCCTGCACGTAGTCGCAGAAGAAGGCCCGGTCGCCGGCGGCGATACAACCGCGTGGCAGTTCGTTCGGGCGGGCCAGAATGCCCAGCGGCTGTTGTTTGGCGGCCCGCAACTCGTCCGTCTTGTCGGGTAGCTGCTCAATCATGGTGTCCAGCACCAGATTCCGTCGGACCAGGGCGCCATCGGGATTGGTGTAGGGATTCAGCGCGCTGGTCGACTGGACCAGTCCTGCCAATAGGGCGGACTGCGCCCAGTTGAGGCTCGACGCGTCGATGCCGAAGTAGGTCTGCGCGGCGTCCTGGATGCCGAACGCCCCGTTTCCGAACGACACCAGATTGAGGTAACGGGTGAGGATCTCCGGCTTGGTCAGGGTCTTGCCGAGGCTCAGCGCCATCCGGATCTCACGCAGCTTGCGGGCGGGTGTCGGCGCCACCGCGGCGCGCTTCTCCGCATCGTTCTGAGCGACCACCAGCAACTGGTAGTTCTTGACGTACTGCTGCTCGATGGTGGAGCCGCCGCGGGTGCCGAAATCCCCGGAGGCGTAGCCGGCCAGACCGGTGAGGGTGCCTTTCCAGTCCACGCCCTTGTGCTCGGCGAATCGCTTGTCCTCAATGGAGACGATGGCCAGCTTCATGGTGTCGGCGATCTTGTCGCTGGGCACCTCGAAGCGCCGCTGCGAATACAGCCAGGCGATGGTGTTGCCCTTGGCGTCGACCATCGTGGTCACCGCCGGGATGTCACCGTCGAGAACCTGGGCCGATCCGTTGGCCACGATGTCGGACGCCCGGTTGGACATCAGCCCCAGGCCCCCCACGGCGGGGAACAGCAGTGCCGCCACGATCACGCTCGCCAGCAGGCAGGACCAAGCCAGCTTGATGATCGTGGAAGCGGTCGGGGTGCGGCGTTCCGACATGGGCTACAGCGTACTGAGGCCGGTTCCCCTGCCTGCCGCCACGCCTGCAGCAACGGTTCGTAACGGAAAATTGTGACGGGCGTGTCACAAAACCCCAGTTCATGATGCGATTGGACGTCCGTGCCAAAAAACCTGTGATTCGACTGTTGCGCAAACGCTACTTGACCACTTACTTTAAGCGCACAGTGCGACGCAGGTAACACTCGCCTCGCAGTGTGGCGTAGATCGCACCGCGTCTACATCGGAGGGTTTTCGCCGCCAGAACGGCGGCTCAGACGAAGGGATCGCCCGTGTCGGGGACTCGGCCCGCTGCCCGCAGGACAACGTCAGTATCGATACAAGGCTCGCTTCCGGGGGTGAATGGAGAAGCCCGGATCGCCTGGGTTTCCCAGGCGTTGTGCCGGTCTTCAGATCCCGACCAGTTGTTCGTCCGCGGTGCCGCGCAACGTAAGGCTGCGGTGATCTGCCGGCACTGTCCGGTCGTCACCGAGTGCGGAGCCGACGCCCTCGACAACCGGGTGGAGTTCGGCGTCTGGGGCGGAATGACCGAACGCCAGCGCCGCGCCCTGCTCAAGCAGCACCCCGAGGTCTCCTCGTGGGCGGACTTCTTCTCCGTCCAGCGCAAGCAACGCATCGTCAGCTGATTTCGCGTCGCTACGTCTCTCCGGTGATCTGATCGGCGATCGCCTGCAGCGCGTCGAGATCCGATACATCGAACGGCAGCGACGGCACCCCCACCACCCGGACATGCGGGTTGGCGCCGGTGAACCTGGACAGCAGTCGCACCTCACGCTTGGCTGTCTGCCCTCGGTCGGCATGGATGCGCAGCACCGCGGCGGTCAACGTGTTGTCGTCTCCCGCGGCCTCCAGTGCGACGGCGCCGTCGACCGCACGTTCCACCGTCAGCGGGCACAGCATCGGATGGGTCCGGTTCAGGATCAGCCCGGCCAGGGGCATCCCTTCGGCGGAGAGTCGGTCGACGAAGAAGGCGGCCTCCCGAAGCGCATCCGGCTCGGCGGCCGACACCACCACGAACTGGGTGCCCCGTCGTTTCAGCAACTCGTAGGTACGCTCCGCCTTTTCGCGAAATCCGCCGAAGGTGGAGTCCAGCGACTGCACGAAGTTCGCCGCGTCGGAGAGCATCTGTGAGCCGACGATCGTCGACACCGCTTTCATGGCGAGGCCCATCGCCCCGGTCACGAGCTTGCCGAAGCCGCGGCCCGGCCCCAGGAACAGCTTCCACATCCTGCTGTCCATGAAACTGCCCAGCCGCTTGGGGGCGTCGAGGAAGTCGAGCGCGTTGCGAGACGGCGGGGTATCGACCACCACCAGGTCCCAGCGGTCCTGCGCGAGCAATTGGCCGAGCTTCTCCATGGCCATGTACTCCTGCGTGCCGGCCAGTGAGGTGGCGACCGTCTGATAGAACTTGTTGTCCAGAATCGACTGTGCGCGTGTGGGATCGGAGTACTCGAGCACCATCTCGTCGAACGTGCGCCGCATGTCGAGCATCATCGCGTACAGCTCTCCGGCGACTTCCGGGCCCAGTGGAACCTGTTGCGGGGTGTTTCCGAGTTCCTTGATGCCGAGGGCCTGAGCGAGCCGTTTGGCGGGGTCGATGGTCAGCACCACGACACTACGGCCGTACTCCGCGGCGCGCAGGGCCATCGCCGCCGCGGTGGTGGTCTTGCCGACACCGCCGGCGCCGCAGCACACCAGAACCCGGTTGGACCTGTCGGACAGGATGGACTTCATGTCCAGCGTCGGAGGTGCGCCGCTCATGGTTGGCCTTCCCCGTGCCTCTTCGCTGCGCTCATCGCTTCAGCTTGTTTGGTCCTCTTCGCTGCGCTCATCGGACGCCTTGCTGGGCAAGGACTTCGGCCAATTCGTAGAGGCTGCCCAAGTCCACACCGTCGGCGACGGTCGGTAGATCCAGTCGCGGGACGTGCAAGCCCTCAAGCTCCGTCGCGCTCTCGGCGCGCGCCCGGATCCGGCTGGCATGCTCGATGGTCTCGGTCAGCAGGCCCGCGAATTCGTTGTCGGCCATGGCGATTCCCGCTTTAGACAACCCGGCTCGCACTGCGTCGGCGTCGATCACACCGTCGGCGGCCGGGCCGAGCGCGTCACGAGGCAGGAACACGGGAATGTTGCGGTTGACGATCACGCTGCCCACCGGCAGTTCGAGTGCCTCCAACTCCTCGATCGCCTCGATGGTCTCCTGAATCGGCAGTGCCTCCAGCAGAGTGACCAGGTGGATGGCGGTGAGTTCGGAGTGCAGCAGCTTCACCACGCCCTCGGCCTGGGAGTGCACCGGCCCGCCCTTGGCGATATCCGAGAGTGCCTTGGTGACGTCCAGGAATCGGGTGATCCGCCCGGTTGGCGGGGAGTCCACCACGATGGCGTCGTAGGCCGGCCGCTTGTTGGCGTCGAGACGGACGGCGGCCTCCTTGATCTTGCCGGTCAGCAGTACGTCGCGCAGGCCGGGGGCGATCGTGGTGGCGAACTCGATGGCCCCCACCCGGCGCATCGCCCGCCCGGCGATGCCGAGGTTGTAGAACATGTCGAGGTATTCCAGGAACGCCGCTTCGAGGTCGATCGCCAGGGCGTTGACGTGGCCGCCGCCGTCGGCTGTGGCGACCTTGACTTCCTCGTAGGGCAGGGGCGGAACGTCGAACAGCTGCGCAATACCTTGGCGCCCTTCGACTTCGACGAGAAGAACGCGGCGGCCGCCGGCTGCCAGAGTCAGCGCCAGCGCGGCCGCGACGGTGGTCTTGCCGGTCCCGCCCTTCCCGGTGACGAAGTGCAGTCGGGCCCGGGTCAGCCGGTCGGGCCAGCCGACATCGCTGCCGTCACTCGTTGAGGTCGCCACCTCTGCATGCTATCCAAGCGAGGAGGAGAGCTCTGGCGAGTTGCCAAGTGGGAAGCCGATTGGGCCGGCGCCCGCGCGGGATAGGCTTCGGCGCATGAGCCAACCAACCACCTGGGAGTACGCAACCGTGCCGTTGCTGACCCACGCCACCAAGCAGATCCTCGACCAATGGGGGGCCGACGGCTGGGAACTGGTCTCGGTGATTCAGGGACCGACCGGTGAGCAGCACGTCGCCTACCTCAAGAGACCCAAATGAGCGCCCGGGAGCGGCTGGCCGAACTGGGCATCACCCTGCCGGCGGTAGCTGCGCCGTTGGCGGCCTACATTCCGGCCGTGCGCACCGGCAACCTCGTGTACACCTCGGGACAGCTCCCATTGGAGGGCGGTAAGCCGACGCACTCGGGCAAGCTCGGCGCCGAGGTGTCATCGGAGGAGGGCAGGGTCGCGGCCCGCACCTGCGCCTTGAACGCACTGGCCGCGATCGATGCATTGGTCGGAATCGACTCGGTGGTCCGCGTCGTCAAGGTCGTCGGCTTCGTCGCGTCCGCCCCGGGGTTCACCGGGCAGCCCGGGGTTGTCAACGGTGCCTCCGATTTCCTCGGCGAGGTGTTCGGCGAGTCGGGAGCCCACGCCCGATCGGCGGTGGGCGTCGCGTCGCTGCCGCTTGACGCGCCGGTGGAGGTAGAACTCATCGTCGAGGTGGCGTGAGGGTTGGCCGCACCCGTCATCGAGACTGCGCACAGATCGCGAGTCGGTCGGAAGACATGATCTGGGCGCACTCTCGGCGACTGAGATGACCCACCCGGCCTACGGCGTGCTGCGGCCGGTGACCGAGTCGGCGTCGGTCCTGCTGTGTCACAACCCCGGCCCGCTGACCTTGGACGGGACCAATACCTGGGTGCTGCGGGCACCGCGGAGTGACGAGATGGTGATCGTCGATCCTGGCCCCGACGACGCCGAGCACATCGGCCGACTGGCCGGACTGGGCCGGGTCACGCTGGTGCTGATCAGCCACCGCCACGGGGATCACACCGACGGCATCGACGCCCTCGTCGATGCCACCGGCGCGACCGTCCGTTCGGTGGGTAGTGGATTTCTCCGCGGCATGGGCGGGTATCTCGTCGACGGTGAGGCCATCGAGGTAGCCGGCTTGCGCATCCGGGTGTTGGCCACCCCGGGGCACACCGCCGACTCGCTCAGCTTCGTCCTCGACGATGCCGTACTGACCGCGGACACCGTGCTGGGCCGGGGCACGGCCGTCATCGACGATGAGGACGGCAGCCTGGCCGACTACCTGCAGTCCCTTCGCCGGCTGCGCGACCTCGGCAGCCGAACCGTGTTGCCCGGCCACGGTCCTGAACTCGGCGATCTGAAAGCGGTGACCGAGATGTACCTGTCCCACCGGCAGCAGCGGCTGGAGCAGGTTCGGCAGTCACTGAGGGTGCTCGGGGAGGACGCGACCGCCCGCCAGGTGGTCGAGCATGTCTACCGGGACGTCGACGAGTCGCTGTGGAAAGCCGCAGAGTCCTCGGTGCGTGCCCAGTTGGCCTACCTGCGCGCCGGTTAGCGAGCGCTGAGACTACCTCGCTCGGCGCGCCAGGCGTTCGGAGTCGCAGATCAGGACGCTCTTGCCCTCCAGCCGGATCCAGCCGCGGTGGGCGAAATCGGCCAGGGCCTTATTCACGGTCTCCCGGGAGGCGCCGACGAGCTGGGCGATCTCCTCCTGGGTGAGATCGTGGGTGACCCGCATGGCGCCGCCCTCTTGCGTACCGAAGCGTTGTGCCAGTTGCAGCAACTGCTTGGCCACCCGGCCGGGCACGTCGGTGAAGATCAGGTCCGCGAGGTTGTTGTTGGTGCGACGCAGCCGCCGGGCCAACACCCGCAGAAGTTGCTCGGCGATCTCGGGGCGGTCGGAGATCCACGCCTTGAGCGCGTCGCGATCCATCGACACCGCGCGTACTTCGGTGATCGTGGTGGCGCTCGACGTCCGCGGGCCCGGGTCGAAGATCGACAGCTCTCCGAACATGTCGGACGGCCCCATGATCGTCAGCAGATTCTCTCGGCCGTCCGGTGAACGGCGGCCGATCTTCACCTTGCCGGTGAGAATGATGTAGAGCCGATCACCGGGCTCGCCCTCGGCGAACACCGTGTGCCCTCGCGGGAAATCCACCGGCTGAAGCTGCTTGGTCAGTGCGGAAACAGCGGTGGGATCGACGCCCTGGAAGATTCCGGCCCTCGCCAGGATCTCGTCCACGTTGCTCCTCTAAATTCATCTAAATTCATCGAACACAGTAAGCCGCACAACATTACGACTGCCACGTTCATTAGGCAGTCTCAACGATATTTCAACGCTACACAGGATTGGCGTATCCGGTTGGCTGAAAGTGCGGATTGGGTCGGGCTTGCGCGCTCAGCCTGGTGGGCAGGCCGGGCTCATCGGTAAACGGCCGGCTCGTCGGCTGTGGTCGTGAAGTCTGGCCGGAGAAGCTCCTCAGCGGCAGCGGACCGGTGCAGTCGCGGGCCGCCTCCCGGGCCGCGTCGCGTGCCGCGCGTGCCAGCTGTTCGAGCCGCGCGACGAACTCCGCGGCCGACGGCCGGTCGCGCTGCAGCACGCTTTCGAGCCGCTGGAGCCCGACGGTGCAGATCATCAGAAGTCCGGGGAAACACACCGCGACCAACCAGGACATAGCCGGGAAGTAAACCGGCGCCAGGTCTCATCGGGATCACGAAATGCCACCGGTCTGTCGGCGGTCGGTACCCTGGCAGAAGTGACGGCGGGTGCGGCGGGGTCCGGAGTGGCCGGATCGTCGAAGTGGGCCGGATCATCCCCGAAATGGGATAGGGAGACCCGGCTCGGACTCGTTCGGCGGGCCCGCCGGATGAATCGGACTCTGGCAACGGCATTTCCGCATGTGTACTGCGAATTGGACTTCACCAATCCGCTTGAGCTCACCGTCGCGACCATTCTGTCCGCGCAGAGCACCGACAAGGGTGTCAACCTCACGACGCCCGCGTTGTTCGCGAAGTACCGCACGGCACGGGATTACGCGCAGGCCAACCGGGCCGAACTCGAACAGCTGATCCGGCCGACCGGGTTCTACCGCAATAAGGCCAACTCGCTGATCCGCCTGGGTTCTGAACTCGTCGAGCGGTTCGACGGTGCGGTGCCGGGGACCATGTCGGAGTTGGTGACCCTTCCCGGTGTCGGGCGCAAGACGGCCAACGTGATCCTCGGCAACGCGTTCGGCATACCCGGCATCACCGTGGACACCCATTTCGGACGGCTGGCCCGGCGGTGGAACTGGACGACCGAAACCGATCCGGTCAAGGTCGAGTTCGCCGTCGGCGAGCTGATCGAGCGCAGCGAATGGACGTTGCTGAGCCACCGCGTCATCTTTCACGGCCGCCGGGTGTGCCATGCCCGCAAGCCCGCCTGCGGGGTGTGTGTCCTTGCCAAGGACTGCCCGTCCTACGGCACCGGACCGACCGAACCGCTGGTGGCCGCCGAATTGGTCCGCGGACCCGAGACCGAGCACCTCCTCGGCCTGGCCGGGCTGTAGGCCGATGCGCACGTCGACCCGTTGGACGCTGGCGGTGCTTGCCGTTCTGGGTGCGCTGACGCTCGTGTTCGCGCTGGAACTCTCCGGTGGCGCCGGCCGGCCCGGGGATTCGGCGGCGCCGGTGCAGCGCACGCACCGCGAGGCCGACAGTCCCGAAGCGCTTGCCGGACCGCGGCAACGTGCAGACCTGCCGCCGTGCCCGGCCGACGGGTCGGGCGCCGGTCCCGCGGCACTGCGCGGCGTGGTGGTCCAGTGCGCGGCCGACGGATCGCAGGTCGACGTGGCCCGCGCCCTGGCCGGCCGCACGGTCGTGCTGAACCTGTGGGCGTACTGGTGCGGTCCCTGCGCCGATGAATTGCCCGCTCTGCAGGAATACCAGCACCGCGCCGGTGACGCGGTCAGTGTGATCACCGTTCATCAGGACGAGAACGAGACGGCGGCGCTGGTGCGGATGGCCGAACTGGGTGTGCACCTGCCGGTCCTGCAGGACGGCCGCCGCACCATTGCCGCGGCACTGCGCCTGCCCAATGTGATGCCTGAGACCGTGGTGCTGCGCAGGGACGGTAGCGTGGCGGCGGTGCTGCCACAGCCGTTTACCAGCGCCGATGGCATCAGGGCGGCAGTGGAGTCGGCACTTCGATGAGCTCTGATGGTGAGGGAGCGACCCCGTTGACCGCCACCGAAGTCCTGCTGCCCCAGGTGCGGCCGCCGTGGCTGGCACCACTGGTCGACAACGTCGAACGCGTCCCGGATGCGTACCGCCGCCGGGTCCCCCCGGAGTTGCTGGCCGCGCTGGCCGGGGCCCGGAACGCCGCTGCCGCGACGCGCGATGCGGCGGTTCTGGTGTTGTTCTCGGGCCCGCATGCCGAGCATCCGCCCGGCCGGGTGCCCGACGACGCCGACCTGCTGCTGACCGTGCGGGCCGGAACATTGCGCCACCACGCGGGCCAGGCGGCCTTCCCGGGTGGAGCCGCCGACCCCGGCGACGCCGGACCGGTGCACACTGCGCTGCGCGAGGCTTGGGAGGAGACCGGACTGGATCCTGCGCGCCTGCAGCCACTGGCGACGATGGAGCGGATGTTCATACCCCCGTCTGGTTTCCACGTCGTTCCGGTCCTGGCGTATTCGCCCGACCCGGGGCCGGTGATGGTCGTCGACGAGTCGGAGACGGCAGTGGTCGCCCGGGTTCCGCTGAGAGCCTTCATCAATCCGGCGAACCGCCTGATGGTGTACCGGACCGGCGGAGGGCAGCGCTACGCCGGCCCGGCGTTCCTGCTCAACGAGATGTTGGTGTGGGGTTTCACCGGTCACGTAATCTCGGCGATGCTCGACGTCGCCGGCTGGGCCCAGCCGTGGGACATCGAGGATGTACGAGAGTTGGACGAGGCGATGGCACTCGTCGGCGACGACAGTGAGGGACGTCTGTGACGAGTTCGCAGTGGCTGGACATTGCCGTTATCGGCGTGGCGCTGATAGCGGCGATCTCCGGATGGCGATCGGGCGCGCTCGGCTCGCTCATGTCGTTCGTCGGCGTCGTGCTCGGCGCTGTCGCCGGGGTGATGCTCGCCCCGCACATCGTCAGCCACGTCCATTCCCAGCGCGGCAAACTGTTCACCGCGCTGTTCCTGATCCTGGCGTTGGTCGTGATCGGTGAGATCGCCGGTGTGGTGCTGGGTCGCGCGGTTCGCGGGTCCATCCGCAGCGGTCCGGTCCGGGTGATCGACTCCTTCATCGGCGTGGCTCTGCAACTGGTGGTCGTCCTGGTCGCCGCGTGGTTGTTGGGCAGCCCACTGACCTCGTCCAATCAGCAGAACCTCGCTGCGGCGGCGCGTGGGTCGAAGGTGATCACCGAGGTCGACAAATACGCACCGGAGTGGTTGCGCTCCGTGCCCAAGCGGATGTCGGCACTGCTGAGCACATCCGGTTTGCCGGACGTGCTCGAACCGGCCGCCACCCCGATCCAGGTGGTCGACCCACCGGATCCGTCACTGGCCGACAGCCTGGTGGTGTCGAAGTCGGCGCCCAGCGTCGTCAAGATCCGGGGCGTGGCAACCGCGTGCCAGAAGGTGCTCGAGGGCACCGGCTTCGTCATCGCCCCGAACCGGGTGATGTCCAACGCCCACGTCGTCGCCGGGTCCGAGAGCGTGACCGTGGAGGCCGAGGGCAAGAAGTACGACGCGACGGTGGTCTCCTATGACCCCAACGCCGACATCTCGATCCTGGACGTGCCGAATCTTCCCCAGCAGCCGCTGGTTTTCGCCGAGGAACCTGCCAAGACCGGTACCGACGCCGTGGTGCTCGGGTACCCCGGCGGCGGCGAATTCGTGGCCACCCCCGCGCGGGTGCGCGAGATCATCGAACTGAGTGGTCCGGACATCTACAAGACGACGACAGTCAACCGCGAGGTCTACACCATCAGAGGCCTTGTGCGACAGGGCAATTCGGGTGGTCCGATGATCAACCGCGCCGGGCAGGTCATCGGCGTGGTCTTCGGCGCCGCCGTCGACGACAACGACACCGGCTTCGTCATGACCACTGATGAGGTGTCGCGTCAGCTGGCCAAGATCGGCAACACCGCCAAGGTGCCGACCGGCGCTTGCGTCAACGGATAAGTCCTACAGCGCGGTAAGGAATTGCTGCAGTCGCTCGTTGGTCTCGACGGGTGCCTCCTCGTGGGCGTAGTGCCCTGCCCCGGTGACGAGGGAGAACTGCCCACGGGCTGCGTAACGGCGACTGCGCTCCACCGGGTCGGCCAACACGTACGGGTCGGCATCGCCACGAAGGTGCAGCAGTGGCAGGTCGAGGCGCCGGTCCATCAACTTCATGAAACGCCGGCCTTCGCTGCGTAACTGGCTGCGAACCGCCCAGCGCTGATATTCCAGCGCGCAGTGGGCCGCCGAGGGGATCTGGATGGCTTGGCGCATGTGTGCGATGGTCTCGGAGAAGTCCTGGGAGGCAACCCATTCGGCGGAGGCCCGGCTGCGGACGAGTGCGTCCAGATCCTCGGCATCATGGCGGGTCAGCGCATGTTCCGGCCACCGCGGCACCTGGTAGCGCATCAGACTGGGCAGGAGGGCGCGGCGCTGCTCGGGACAAGCCACGACCGACCGCTTCAGCGCGGCCGGGTGCGGCGAACTGACCAGTGCGATGGCACTGACCATCCTGGAGTGCAGTACGGCGGTGGCCCAGCAGACCAGGCCGCCGTCGGCATGTCCCACCAGCGTCGCTGAGGTGTGGCCGAGCGCCCGGATGAGGCCGGCGGTGTCCCCGGCCAGGGTCCAACCGTCGTAGCCGCGCGGGGGCTTGTCGCTGCCGCCGTATCCGCGCAGATCGACTGCCACCACCCTGGCGCCGGACAGTCCGCGCAACTGATGGCGCCAGGACCACCAGAACGACGCGAAACCGTGCAGCAGGATGACCAGCGGCCGGGCCGTGGGCGGGGTGTCGTCATCGGCGTCGGACAGGGCCTCGACGCACTGGAACCGGATCCCGTTCGCGTGGACTTCGTGGTGACGCCACGGTCCCGCGATTCGGGTGACTGACGGGTCCGGCCCTGCCATTACCAACCCGACGGGTCGCCGGGCAGCGGGTGGTCCTCGTCGGTGTTGACCGGTAGGCCGGTGTCGGCGTACACCGCCGCCGTCGGATCGTGTGCGCTGGCGTATTCGGTCTGCTCGGCGTACTCGTACCCGACGTACTCCACCGGTTCGGCGGACTCGCTGTACTCCACCGGTTCGACGTACTCGTATCCGACGTACTCCACCGGTTCGGCGGACTCGTACCCGACGTACTCCACCTGCTCGGCGTACACGTCATCCGGGTATTGCGCCTGCTCGACGTACTCCGTGTACTCCACGGGTGCCTGTTGCGTCGCCGCGGTGGCCGGCGCCGCGGTGGCCGGCGCGGCGGTGGCCGGCGCGACGGTGGCAGGGCGCGACGCGGTGACGGGGACCCTGGGCGGGTTGGTTGCCCGTACCGGCGGCACGCTCGGAGCCGATGGAGTCCCCGCGGCGTGGGTCGGAGCGCCGGTGAACTTCGCGAGCCCCGGCGTGAGTGCGGCCGTCGTCTCCTTGACCGACTCGATCGTCTGCTGCGGGCCGCGGATTCGGCGCACCTTGAGGTAGCCGAGGAAGGCGAATACGGCGGTCACGACCAGCATCAGGATGAACACGATCAGGAATGCAGCCCAGCGCCACAACCAGGTGTCGAGCAGTTCGGCGAGGAAGAAGAACATGAAGAAGGTCGAATACAGCAGCACGACCAGCGCGAGGATGAAGAAGACGCTGCCGGTGAGGCCCTTCTTGACGTCTCGGGTGATCTCGGCCTTGGCGAGTTCGACCTCGGCGCGGACCAGGGTCGAAACCTGTGTGGTGGCATCCCTGACCAGGTCGCCGATCGACGGATTGTCCGGAATCGCGTGCGGGTCCACCAGGGGAATAGAGGTCGCCGTGGCGGGCACCCCGTTCTTGCGATCCCGATTGCTCACGGCAGTCCCTCCAGGTCGGTGTGGTCGCGGTTCATGTTGCCATGTCGCACCCGCGGCCGGGGTACCCGTCGCGTTGTTACGCAAGTTACGAAAGTGACGCAGGTAGACTCAGAAGGCGGGTGGGAAGTCGATGGAGGTATCAGTGATCACCGCACACAGGGTGCGACGAGCGACGGGGGCTGCGGTCCTCGGTGTCTCCGCCGCCCTAGCCGCACTGCTGCCGACGGCCCCCATTGCCGCCGCCGAGGACAAGGTGCCCATGGGCGGCGGCGCCGGCATCGTCATCGACGGCGACACCTTCTGCACGCTGACCGCCATCGGCAACGACAAGACCGGGGCGTTGATCGGGTTCACCTCCGCGCACTGCGGTGGACCCGGCGCGCGGGTGGCGTCGGAGGCCGCCCAGGATCGCGGGGTCATCGGAACGATGGTGGCCGGCAACGACGGCCTGGACTACGCGGTCATCCGGTTCGACCCGGCCAAGGTGGCCCCGGTGTCCAACTGGAACGGCTTCGTGATCGACGGCATGGGTCCCGACCCGACGTTCGGCCAGGTGGCCTGCAAGCTGGGGCGGACCACCGGCTACTCCTGTGGTGTGACGTGGGGTCCGGGGGAGATCCCGGGCACCATCGTCAATCAGGTGTGCGGCCGACCCGGGGATTCCGGTGCGCCGGTCACGGTCAACAAGAAGCTCGTCGGAATGATCCACGGGGCCTTCACCGACGGACTGCCCACCTGCGTCATCAAGTACATCCCGCTGCACACCCCGGCCATCACCATCTCGATGAACGCGGTCCTGGCCGACCTCGCGACCAAGGATCGTCCGGGAGCCGGGTTCGTGCCGACGCCCGGTGCGGCGCCCGGCCCGGCCTAGTTGTCACCACACCTAGTACCGCTAGTTGGCCTTGCTGACGCGGATGGCCTCGAAGACCGTGGGGTCGACAAGCGTTGAGGTGTCGCCGAGTTCGCGACCCTCGGCCACGTCGCGCAGCAGGCGCCGCATGATCTTGCCGCTCCGGGTCTTCGGCAGCTCCGGAACCACGTGGATCTCGCGCGGCTTGGCGATCGGTGAGATCTCGCGGGCAACCTCCGCACGCAACTCGTTGACCATGTCACGCGTCGACATGTCGGCGTGGTGCTCCTTGAGGATGACGAACGCGCAGATCGCCTGTCCGGTCTGTTCGTCGGAGGCGCCGACGACGGCTGCCTCGGCGACTCCGGCATGGCCGACCAATGCGGATTCGACCTCCGCGGTCGAGATGCGGTGGCCCGACACGTTCATCACATCGTCGATGCGGCCGAGTACCCACACCTCGCCGTCGGTGCCGTAGCGCGCACCGTCGCCCGCGAAGTACCAGCCCTGATCGGCGAACCGCGACCAGTAGGTCTCGATGAATCGTTCGTGGTCGCCCCAGATTCCGCGGAGCATTGACGGCCACGGCTTGTCGAGCACGAGGTACCCGGTGACCGGCTCGCCGTCCTCGGTGGCCGGTGGCAGTTCGTTGCCGTGATCGTCGACGATCTTCGCCGAGATACCGGGAAGCGCCCGCATGGCCGAGCCGGGTTTGCAGACGGTGACTCCCGGCAGTGGGGAGATCATCGCCGAGCCGGTCTCGGTCTGCCACCAGGTGTCCACGATGGGAACCTGGTCACCGCCGAACACCAGCCGGTACCAGCGCCAGGCTTCCGGGTTGATCGGTTCGCCCACCGATCCCAGCAGTCGCAAGCTGGACAGATCGTGCTCGAACGCAAGCTCCCGGCCCCACTTCATAAACGTGCGGACCAGGGTTGGTGCGGTGTAATAGATTGTGACGCCGTACTTTTCGATGACCTGGAAATGCCGGTGTTCGTCCGGGGAAGCCGGTGTGCCCTCGTACACCACCTGGGTGGCGCCATTGGACAATGGGCCGTAGACGATATAGGTGTGACCGGTGACCCAGCCGATATCGGCTGTGCACCAATAGACGTCGGTCTCGGGCTTGATGTCGAATACGTAGTGGTGCGTGTACGAAGCCTGCGTGAGGTACCCACCCGAGGTGTGCATGATGCCCTTGGGCTTGCCGGTGGTGCCGGAGGTGTAGAGCAGGAAGAGCGGCTGCTCGGAGTCGAAGGCTTCGGGGGTGTGTTCGGGGGATGCCTGGTCGACCATCTCGTGCCACCAGAGATCGCGCCCGTCGGTCCAGTCGATGTCGATCCCGGTTCGGCACACCACGAGGACGTGTTCCACCGACGGCTGCCCTGCGACCGCCTCATCCACGGCGGCTTTGAGCGACACCGCAGTCCCACGCCGGTACTGCCCGTCGGTGGTGATCACCAACTTGGCTTGCGCGTCCTCGACGCGGGCCCGCAATGCCGAGGCCGAGAACCCGCCGAAGACCACCGAGTGCATGATGCCCAGCCGCGCGCAGGCCAGCATCGCGATGATCGCCTCGGGCACCATCGGCATGTAGATGGCTACCCGGTCACCGGCGACCAGGCCGAGATCGGTCAAGGCGTTGGCGGCCTTGCACACCTCGTCCTTGAGTTGGGCGTAGGTGATGGTGCGTTGATCGCCGAGCGGTTCACCCTCCCAGTGGATGGCGACCCGATCGCCGTTGCCGGCCTCGACATGACGGTCCACGCAGTTGTAGGCGACGTTGAGCTTGCCGCCCACGAACCACTTCGCCACCGGCGCGCCCGACCAGTCGAGCACCTCGGTGAAGGGGGTGTCCCAGGTCAGCCGATCGGCCTGCTGCGCCCAGAACCCCATCCGGTCGGCGTCGGCCTGCTCGTAGAGTTCGGCGGTCGCATTCGCGGAGCCCGCGAATGCCTCCGATGGCGGATACAGGGTGGGGACATCGGTGTTCGCCTCGGTCATGGATGTGAGCGTAGTCACCATGTTGACCCGCTGCGGTGGTACGTCACGCCGATCGCCGGGCGGCGGTTGCGGCGCGGCGAACGGCCGCCGGGCGTGCGGCCAACGGTCCCCGCGGAGGGCGGCCGACCGGCGGTACTAGCGTGAGCCGTCGTGACCTCCGGACGCCGCGACCTGCTCGCACCACTGCTGGATCTCCCCGGGGTGGCCGATGCGGCGGAGGCGGCGCGGACGGCCCTGGGCAAGGCTCATCGCCACCGCGCGAACCTGCGCAACTGGCCCGTCACCGCCGCCGAGTCCACTGTCCGGGGTGCGCGGTCGTCCTCGGCTCTGGATGGCGGCGGGATCGAACTCCGGGCTGCGTCCGGTTCTGGGGATCCGGTGCTCGCCGGTGCGCTACGCGCCGGGCAGGCCTTGGAGGGCGGTGCGACCAATCTGGTGGGCGTCTGGCAGCGCGCGCCGTTGCAGGCCCTGGCGCGTCTGCACGCCCTGGCCGCCGCGGATCTGGCGGAGGAGGCTGATCTGGGTAGGCCGCGCCAGAGTCCCGAAGTCGTCGCCCGGTTGGACCTGGTGACAAGGCTGGTGACCGGTAGCAGTGCGGCGCCCGCCCCGATTCTGGCGGCCGTCGCCCACGGCGAAATGCTGACCCTGGCGCCGTTCGGTAGCGCGGACGGCGTTGTGGCACGGGCTGTTTCACGTCTGGTGACGATCGCCTCCGGGCTCGACCCGCACGGGCTCGGGGTTCCCGAGGTGTTCTGGCTGCGCCGGGCGGACGAGTATCAGGAGGGCGCGGCCGGCTTCGCGACCGGACAGCAGGACGGCGTCGGCGCTTGGCTGCTGATGTGCTGTCGCGCGCTGGAAGACGGTGCGCGCGAAGCATTGTCGATCGCGGAGGCGGCGGCCGACCAGCCGCGGAGCGGTTGAGTAGGCGGCCACAACGTGAAGCGGGCGGCGCTCCGAAACGTGTTCGGCTCGCCGCCCGCTAGCACGGGTTTCGAGTTACCAAGCGTGCTAGGTGGGTTGCGTGGGTGGCCTCGGCGACTTTGCAGTGCGCTGCGGATTCAACCTTCAGACGGAGTCGGTTGATCCGCTCGCTTATGCAATTACGCAGGCCCGCAACACTTCTGCCATCATCGCGGCTTGCTTCGCGTGGGTGCTCGTAACCGTGCTGGATAGTCTGGCTCGGGAGGAGGAACCTTCTCTTCCGGCGCTTCCTTGGCCTTGCCAAACTTCCGTGACTTATTTGTACTCCGTGATGGCCATCACAGCAAGAGCAAAATGCGGAAGAGTTGATCTCAACTCAAAAACCCTTAAAAACCCAAGCAGCGCAACACCGCTGGGGTCGCTGGACAGCCGGGCCGTGTCCTCGCCGACAGGCATACGGGCCCCGCAGCGGGTGTCCGGGCCTCGCCCCCTCGTCCGGGGCCGACGCCGTGACCGCGTTCCGCCGATGCGGCGGCGCCGTGGGTCGGACGGGTCGCGGCGAAAATGGCAGTTCACGTCACCTGTCCGAGCCTGCACATTCACAGAAAAACGGTGAGTTTCACAGGTGTGTAAGCCTTGCGCGGACCCTCCTCATCGTGTGTATAGTTGGGCTCGCTTGGCCTCTGGCCGAGCGTGTATCAGCCCGACCCCCCGGGGCTGATACACGACGACCCTCGCCTCCTCCCCCCCTGGCGAGGGTCGTCCTTTTTGTATGGACCACTGGTCCGACAGCCGATTCAGGCGCTTCCCCACTTCGGATTCATCCACAGTTCGCGCTCCCATGACTGGTGGCCCGGCCTTGGTGACGCCACTGTGGCGGCGTGCCCTCTGCGACGCCCTTCGTCCTGATGGTGGTCAGCGATTCCGAGTTGGCCGCCGGTACCGAACGCATCGCTGCCGCGGTCGGGGCCCGGACGGTTCGGGCCCAGACCCCAAGCAGGAGAGGCTGGCGCGCGGCCGCGGCGATCGTGGTCGACGAGCCGGGCGCGATCCGGTGTGCGCAGGCCGGTCTGCCGCGACGCGACGGGGTGATGCTCGTCGGCACCGCCGACCCGTCGGCGACGGCGTGGGCGGCGGGGATCGAGGTCGGCGCCCAGCACCTCTGCGCACTGCCGGCGCAGGAGGAGGACCTGGTGCGGCATATGGCCGGGGCGATGGAGTCCGGACCGATGGCGGGCCGCGGCGGGCCGGTGCTCGCCGTGGCTGCGGGCCGGGGTGGCGCCGGAGCGTCGGTGTTCTCGGCCGCGCTGGGGGCCTGCGCCCACGACGCACTGCTCGTGGACGTCGATTCCTGCGGGGGTGGCATCGAACTCGTGCTGGGCAGTGAGTCCGCGCCAGGCTTGCGGTGGCCGGAGTTGCAGGTGCACAACGGCCGATTGAACTGGGTGGCACTGCGCGAGGTGCTTCCGCGTCGGCACGGCGTGAGCATCCTGTCGTGTACCCGTAGCTTCCACGAGATCGACGCGGGCGCGGTGGCGGCGGTGGTGGACGCCGGTCGACGTGGAGGGGTCACCGTGGTGTGTGACCTGCCTCGGCAGCTGACCCCTGCGTCGATCTGCGCCCTTCAGATCGCGGACCTCGTCGTGGTCGTGACCAGTTGTGACGTCAGGGCGATCGCGGCGACCACGGCAATGCTGGGCACCCTGCGCCGCGTCAACCCCGCCGTCGGACTGGTGGTGCGCGGGCCGTCCCCCGGCGGACTGGTCGCGCGGGAGGTTGCCGACGCTGCCGAGGCGCCTCTGCTCGCTGCGATGCGTCCCGAGCCGATGCTGGCTCAACGGCTGGAGCAGGGCGGTCTGCGGCTGCGCCGGCGCTCGCCGCTGGCCCGGGCCGCGGGGACGGTGCTCGATGTCGTGCACCGCAATACGGGACGGGTGGCATGAGCGATTCGCTGATCGACCGGGTCCGCGAACGGCTGGCGGCCGAATCGGCGCCGCTGCGTCCGACTGTCGTCGCCGCCGCCATCCGGGCCGAGTCCGGCGGGGTGCTCGGTGACACCGAGGTCCTGAGCAGTCTCCGGGTCCTCGAGACGGAGTTGACAGGCGCCGGCGTTCTCGAGCCGCTGCTTCGCGCCGACGGAACCACCGACGTCCTGGTGACCTCGCCGGAGGACGTCTGGGTCGACGACGGAAACGGTCTGCGGCGCAGCGGGATTCGATTCGCCGATGAAGCCGCGGTTCGCCGGTTGGCTCAACGGCTCGCCGCTGTCGCCGGTCGCCGCCTCGATGACGCCCAACCGTGGGTGGACGGCCAGCTCTCCGGGATCGGCGGAGGCCGGTTCAGCGTCCGACTGCATGCGGTGCTGCCGCCGGTGGCGGCCGGCGGAACCTGTCTGTCACTGCGGGTGCTGCGCCCCGCCGTCCAGGATCTCGCGGCGTTGACGGCCGCGGGTGCGATCGGCTCTCAAGCCCGTGAGTTGATCGACGGCATCATCGCCGCACGGCTGGCCTTCCTGGTCTCCGGCGGTACCGGCGCAGGCAAGACGACGTTGCTGTCGGCGGCGCTGGGTGCGGTGCCCGCCGGAGAGCGGATCATCTGCGTCGAGGATGCGCCGGAGCTGGCGCCCCGCCACCCGCACCTGGTTCGTCTGGTGGCCCGCGGCGCCAATGTCGAAGGGGCCGGGGAGATCACGCTGCGGCAGCTGGTACGCCAGGCCCTGCGCATGCGGCCGGACCGCATCGTCGTCGGCGAGGTCCGCGGCGCCGAAGTCGTCGATCTGCTGGCCGCCCTCAACACCGGGCACGACGGGGGAGCAGGAACCGTCCACGCCAACAGTCCGGCGGAGGTCCCGGCGCGACTGGAGGCGCTGGCCGCGGTCGGCGGCCTGGATCGCGGCGCGCTTCACAGCCAACTCGCCGCCGCCGTGCAGGTCGTCGTGCACGTCGGCCGTGGACCGAGTGGGCGGCGGGTGGAGGAGATCGCGCAACTTCGCCGCGACGACTCCGGGTGCTGCTACGCCGTGCCGGTGTGGCGGGCGGACGGGGGAACAGCGGATGCTGCCGCCGGATTCCGTCGTCTGATCGAACGACGGTGCCGCCCATGACGGCTCAGCCCCTCGCCGCGCTGTTGCTGGCCACCGCCGTTCTGGTGTTACCGGACCCGGGCCGTGGACGGTTGCCGGGTCTCGCCGAACCAAGCACCGGCCGGCGGGGACCGGTAAAGGTCGCGGCGGTGCTTGCCGTCGCCGCCACATCGGTTTCGGCGCCCCCTGCGGTGCTGCTCGTCGGAATCATCGCAGGCACCGTTCTCGCGGTATGGCGGCGGCGACGAGGGTGGGAACTCCGACGCCGCGCTGAGGGTCGGGCGATGGCTGCCGCACTGGAGGTGCTGATCGGCGAACTACGGGTGGGCTCCCACCCGTCGCGGGCGTTCGCCGTCGCGGCGGCGGAGTCCGGCGGACCGGTGGGACTCTCGCTGCAGCAGGTAGCGGCCCGCTCCCGCCTGGGCGCCGATGTCGCCGCGGGACTGATTGCGGCGGAACGGGATTCGGCCGTCCCGGCCTACTGGCTTCGGCTCGCCGTGTTCTGGGAACTCGCGGCCCAGCGAGGTCTGGCCATGTCCGTTCTGATGCAGGCGGCACACCACGACATCGTCGATCGGCAGAGGTTCACCGAGCGCATCCGGGCGGCACTTGCCGGGGCGCGGGCCACCGCCGTCATCCTGGCCGCCCTTCCTGCCCTCGGGGTGATCCTCGGCCAGTTCATCGGAGCACATCCGGTCCGTTTCCTGCTCGGCGGAGGGCTGGGCGGGGTGCTTCTGGTGATCGGGGTGGCTCTCATCGCCGCCGGTCTGGCGTGGGCCGATCGCATCACTCGGCGCCTGCTGACATGACCACCGCCGCAATGCTTCTGGCCGCCGCCGTGTTGCTCGGCGGACGGGCACGGGCGGGGCTGCTCAGGGGAGTCCCGCCGGCTGCCCGTGCCGGGGATGAAGTCCGGAAGTCAACGCGGAGTGATCCTTTCGCCACGGCGTCGGCCCTCGATGTCTTCGCGGTGTGCCTATCGGCCGGGATGGCGGTGCCCGCGGCTGCCGCCGCGACGGCCGACTTCGCACCCCCGGCACTGGGCGCGGTTCTGCGGCGGGCAGCCGACCTGTTGATGATGGGAGCCGACCCGGACACCGCCTGGCAGGTGCCCGCCGGCGATCCGGACGAGGGCTGCGCGGCGCTGGCCAGGCTTGCCCGCCGATCGGCGTCGTCGGGGAGTGCACTGGCGGCCGGAGTGGCTGAACTCGCCGAGCAGTCGCGTCAGCACGCCACTCACAGCGCGACGGCGGCCGCGGAGCGGGCCGGCGTCCTGATCGCGGGTCCCCTGGGCCTCTGCTTCCTGCCCGCCTTCGTGTGTCTGGGCATCGTGCCCGTGGTGGCGGGGCTGGCAGACGAGATCTTCGGGGCAGGGCTGCTGTGACCGCACCCGGCACCGAAGGGCGGCGGCCTGACGAAGCGCCACCAGCGGACGCACCGCCAACGGAAGCACCACCAACTGAAAGGAATAGCAATGATGCGCAGCCTGATTCACGAGATCCGCGGTCGGCTGACCCTGCTTGCGGTCGACGAGTCCGGAATGTCGACCGTGGAGTACGCGATCGGAACCATCGCCGCCGCAGCCTTCGGTGCCATCCTCTACAGCGTGGTCACCGGCGACTCCATCGTCGGCGCGCTGACCAACATCATCAACCGGGCGCTGACCACTCGGATCTAGGAGACGACGGTGGCTTCAGCACCGTGGAGGCCGCGCTGGCCATCGCCAGCATGGTCACGGTGCTCATCCTGTGCGCCGCCGGCCTCACGGCGGTGGCCATGCACATCCGTTGCCTCGACGCGGCACGGGAAGCCGCCCGGCTGGCGGCACGCGGCGACACTGCGGCGGTTGCGGGCGCCGGAAACGTCGCGCCCGCCGGTGCCGCGGTGGAAGTGCGTCGTGACGGGGACTACTTCGTTGCACGGGTCAGCGGCCGTTCGCCGGTGCTGCCCGGGATCGTCATCGTCGGGGAGGCTGTCTCGGCGGCCGAACCGGGTCGGTGACGACCGTGGGGCGGCCACGGTGCTGGCCGCCCTCATGGTTGCGGTGCTGATCACGGTCACGCTCGGCGGTGTGAAGATCGGGTCCGCCCTGGTGGCCCGCCATCGTGCCCAATCGGCCGCCGACCTGGCGGCACTCGCGGCGGCGCAGCGGGTGCCGGCGGGTCCGGCCGCCGCATGCCGGGAAGCACGGGCCCTCGCCGCCGCAGCGCGCGCGACGGTGCGGACGTGTGACGTCGAGCAACTCGACGTCGCGGTGACCGTCTCCGTTGCCGTCGGCGGCTGGGCCGGTGCGCATGCGATCGCCGGGGCCCGCGCCGGTCCCGCCGGAAAAAACTAGACCAGCGGTCGGCCGGCCTCGTCCAGACCCACATCGGCGAGTTCGTTCCCGGTGGGCAGTCGCAGGGTGACCAGGCCACCGTTGATGCCGTCGTCGAGTTCGACCTTGCTGACGGTGACGTGGAGTGGGACCCAACCGCCGTCGAGACCGGGAAGGCGCAGGACCGCGCTGGTCGAGACCTCTTCGAGTTCGGCGGCCATCCGGTCGGAGAAGTATTCGCGGTCCTCCGGGTGTAGCTGCACGCGTCCGTGCCAGTCGAAATAAGGGCACGGGTCGTCGATCCACTTCAGCAGGGTCCAGGTGCTCAAATCGACGATCACCCGGTACACCCCTGGTTGCGAGAGCCCGCCCAGAATGCGGTCCGCCAGGTTGTCCGCTGCCATCGGCGACTCGCTGACCGCCTCGACCATGTTCATCGCACGGCCGATCAGATGATCCGCACCGTCCTCGTTGGGTTCGGTCAGAGTGCGCGCACACCACCCCACCCGGCGATAACCACCTAGCTTGTCGGCGAAATCCCATGTTGCGCAATACGTCCGGTCTGGCGCCACGTCGATGAGCCAGGACAGCGCCTTGGACTCATCCCGGTTGAGACTGCGGCTGGGGATGTCTTCGACGAATGCCCGGCCGGTCAGCGACTCGCGGGACGGGTCCATGCCCGCGTTGAGGAGGTACTCGTTGGTTGCCGAACCCTCGCCGGTGGTGAGATCCCATTTCAGCGGGCCGGGGATCGGGCGCTCCGGAGGTTCGTCGTCGGTCGGGCCGCACCATACGTGGACGGCGTGGATGCGGCCGTCGGTCATCTGGACCGGTTCGGTGCGGATCACGCGTTTGGTCTTCGGCGTGATGCTGGCCAGGCCGACGCCTGAGGTGACCGTCTCGGCGATCGCTGTCTGGATTGCTGCCAGATTGGGATTCCGGCGCAGGAAGACGGCAAGGGGCACGAAATTCTTCATTTGCCGACCCTGGGCTACCACCACGGGTTGGGCGCCCAGAGTCTCCACCAGCAGCCAATCCTGGGTCACGGGCTCAGCTTAACGGTGGCCTCCGCCGCCCGAGTGTGCCGGGTGCTGCGGCATTTGCTGCGGGTTAACGGCTGCCGTTGCGCACATTGACGTTGACAGCGTATTTTCAGCTAAGTCCGGTTCAGGACTTGCCGAGCGGATCGCGTTGTCCGACTGCCCGGCGAATGTGGTTCGGCGGCTTTGCCGCGATTATCGCCGCCCCGAGACGCGGGGCGCTAGACACGCTGATGCGCGTTGTGACCAACGCCGGTCGTGGCTGTCGATCGTTTCGAGGGGTCGATCGGCGGCCGCGGCTCAGCGCTTCGCGGAGATGTGGTTCAAGACCACCTGCAGAACCTGGACCGCTCCGGCCTTGTCGAGCGGCTGATTTCCGTTGCCGCACTTGGGTGATTGCACGCACGATGGGCAGCCGTGCGGGCATTCGCAGGCCAGGATCGCGTCCAGGGTGGCATGCAGCCAGGTCGCGGCCAAGCGATAACCGCGTTCGGCGAAGCCGGCGCCGCCCGGGTGGCCGTCATAGACGAACACCGTCGGCAGCCCGGCTTCGCCGATCGCCGTTGACAGTCCGCCGATGTCGCCGCGATCGCAACTCGCGACCAGTGGCAGCAGGCCGATGGCCGCGTGCTCGGCGGCATGCAGGGATCCGGGCACCCGCAATAGCTCGATTCCGTTGTCCGCCAATTCTTCCGGGGTGATCGTGTACATCACCGCGGTTGTCGGCAGGACCCGTTCGGGCATGTCGAGCTCAACGAAGTCGAGTACCTCTCCGGAAGCGGCGCGGCGCAGGTAACCGATCACCCGGCGGGTGACCGAGACCGGAACCAGGCCGAGTGTCACCGCGTCGTACACGACTCGTTCCCCGGCGCCGGTGACGGTGATGTCGGTGAGTTCCCGGGCGAATGTCGCATAGCCCGGGTCTTCGGCGTGCACGAACGCCACCCGGTCGTCGAGATCCAGCGAGTCGACGAGGTAGGCATCACCCTGATGCAGATACACCGCGCCGGGATGGATCGTCGACGGCGCCTGCCCGGCGTCGGTGTTACCCAGCAGTCGGCCGGTCCCGGACTCGACGATCGCAATCTGCCCGCCGGAGGTACCGCGGATGTCGACATCGTGGTGAGGGTCCAGGCCCGCGGCGGGGAAGTACCGGCCGGCGCGGTGGCGAAGCAGGCCGTCCTCGAGCAGGCCGCTGACCACCGAATCGGCCCGCCAGGCGCTGACCTCACCGGTGGTGAGCGGCAATTCCGATGCTGCGCAGAGCAATTGAGGGCCCATGACATACGGATTAGCCGGATCGGTCACCACCCGCTCCACCGGCTTGCCCAACAGAGCGTCCGGGTGGTGCACCAGGTAGGTGTCCAGTGGGTCGTCGCGCGCGACCAGCAGCACCAGTGCACCCTGCCCCCGCCGTCCACAGCGTCCGGCCTGCTGCCAGAACGACGCGACGGTGCCAGGGAACCCGGCCAGGACGACGGCATCCAGCCCGGAGATGTCGATGCCCAGTTCCAGGGCATTGGTGGCGGCCAGCCCGCGCAACTCGCCGTCGGCGAGCGCCCGCTCCAGGGCCCGCCGGTCCTCGGCCAGGTATCCGGCGCGATACGAGGCGACCGTGTCGCGCACGTGCGGGGCGATGTCAGCCAGTCGAGACCGGGCTGCGAGGGCGGTCAGTTCGGCGCTGCGGCGCGACCTGACGAAGGTCAGCGTCCGGGCGCCCTCTGCCACCAGGTCGGCCATCATCCTGGCGGCCTCACCGGCGGCCGAACGGCGCACCGGCGCCCCGTTCTCCCCGTGAACGTCGAAGCGTAGTTCGGGCTCCCACAGGGCGATGGTGCGTGCCCCCTGAGGGGAACCGTCGTCGGTCACCTCGGCCACCGGCCGGCCGATCAGTTCGGTGGCGGTCTGGCCCGGCGCGGCGGTGGTCGCGCTGGCGAAGATGACCGTCGGGCCGGTGTCTCCGGCGCTACTGTAGCGCTCACAAAGCCGTAGTAACCGGCGCAGCACCATCGCGACATTCGAGCCGAAAATGCCTCGGTAGTAATGGCATTCGTCAACCACCACGTATCGCAGTCCGCGCAGGAACACCGCCCAGCGGGCATGGTTGCGCAGCAGTGACAGGTGCACCATGTCGGGGTTGGAGAACAGCCACCGGGAGCGTTCCCGGGCGAACCGGCGAACCTCCGGCGCGGCGTCACCGTCGTACGCCGTCGGTGCGGCGTCATGCAGGCTCGGGGTCGCGGCGGTCAGGCGATGAGCGGTCCGCAACTGGTCGTGGCCGAGCGCCTTGGTCGGTGACAGGTACAGGGCTCGGGCCCGGGGGTCGCGGGCCAGGGCGTCGGTGATCGGAAGCTGGAAGGCCAGCGACTTGCCCGACGCGGTACCCGTGCTGATGACGACGTCGTGACCGGCGTGCGCAAGGTCGGCGGCCTGCACCTGGTGCGACCATCCGACGGTGATGCCCTGCTCGCGCAGCGTTGCCAGGATCTCCGGATGCACCCAGGACGGCCACGGCGCCGCCTGAGCCCCGCGGGCCGGCATATCCGCGACGTGGAGCAACGAGGGTGGGCGGTGGCCGGCGGGGCCACCGCACACGGTGGCCAGCAGTTCGCCGCCAAAACTCACCACGTCTGCACGCCCCATCCACCGGATACCACAGCGAATTGTCGCCGCCACTGTCCTAACAGCGCCGGACGTGGTTGGATATAGGTGGTCGCAGCTTCTGTGTTCGTGTCTCCACTATCGCAGGATCTTTTGTTGCGGTCGCGTTCCTGCGAGGGTCTGTAGGTCGGCTCAGTTCCGACGAAGCCACGAAGGTATGGCGGTCGGAACCGGCCCGGCCCACCGGAACATCGGTAGGCCGAACCCGGAAGAAGTAAGGAAAGTACGAAAAATGCCACAGGGAACTGTGAAGTGGTTCAACGCGGAGAAGGGCTTCGGCTTTATCGCCCCGGAGGACGGCTCCGCCGATGTGTTCGTCCACTACACGGAAATTCAGGGAAACGGATTCCGCACTCTCGAGGAAAATCAGAGGGTTGAGTTCGAGGTAGGCCAGAGCCCCAAGGGCCCGCAGGCCACCGGCGTTCGCGCCGTCTGACCGACAACTATCCACAGAGCACCCCCGCTGTCCGGAATCCGGGCAGCGGGGGTGTTCTGCCATTCCCGGGTCGCTGCGCTCCTGCCCTCCGGAATTTTTTCCCGGGTCGCTGCGCTCCTGCCCTCCGGTACGGCTTGGCGGCATGGTGTCGTTGACGTCCTGCCTTACTGTCGAACTGTGAGCCAGCTGTCGTTCTTCTCCGCCGAGTCGGTGCCGCCCGCGGTCACCGACCTGACCGGGGTGCTCGCGGCGGCCGGTCAGCTGGCGACGGTGGGATCCGGAGCCCGGCTGTCGGTGGTGGTCGACGCGGTCTGGCGGGCGGCCGCACTGGCCGACATGATCGTCGCCGCCGGTGTGCAGGCTGAGATCGCCCGCACCGAGGAAGACACCCCGCTGGTGCGCACCGCCGTCGACGTCCGGCTGCTGCCGCTGGCCGCGCAGTGGACCCGTGGTGCGGTCAAGACCGTTCCCGGGGCCTGGTTACCAGGGCCCCGTGAGCTGCGGGCGTGGACGCTGGCCTCCGGCATGCCGGAGGCCGACCGCTATCTGCTGGGCCTGGACCCGCACGCCCCCGACACCCATTCCCCGCTGGCGTCGGCCCTGATGCGGGTCGGGATCGCACCCACCCTGATCGGCACCCGCGGGGCCCGTCCGGCGTTGCGGATCAGCGGCCGCCGACGGCTGTCTCGCCTGGTGGAGACGGTGGGGGAACCCCCGGAAGGGACCGAGGCGTTGGCAGCTTGGCCGCGGGTCTGAGGCGGGGTCTCAGGCGCTCCGGTTTGCGTAGGCCGGTAGATGAGTGCGAAATTGTGTTCAAAGCCAGGGGGGAACTGGCGGGTTGCGACCTCCCCGCCAGACGTCTCGGGCATCCGGGCAACAAACGAAGTGGAGCGTAAGCGCAGTTGGCTGACGACGACCGGCCTGCCTCAACGGGCAGCGGGACCGGCAACAACGGCAACGTTCGGCGGCTCGTGATCGTCGAGTCGCCCACCAAGGCACGAAAAATTGCGGGCTACCTGGGCCGCAACTACGTCGTCGAGTCCTCCCGCGGGCATATCCGAGACCTTCCCAAGGGTGCCGCCGATGTGCCGGCCAAGTACAAAGCCGAGAAGTGGGCGCGCACCGGTGTCGACGTCGACCACGACTTTGAACCGCTCTATGTCATCAGCCCGGACAAGAAGGCCACCGTCGCAGAGCTCAAGAGCCTGCTCAAGGACGTCGACGAGCTGTACCTGGCCACTGACGGCGACCGCGAAGGCGAGGCCATCGCCTGGCACCTGCTGGAGACGTTGAAGCCCAAGATCCCGGTGCGGCGGATGGTCTTCCACGAGATCACCGAGCCGGCGATCCGGGCGGCCGCCGAGAATCCGCGGGATCTGGATACCGACCTCGTCGATGCCCAGGAGACCCGGCGGATCCTGGACCGCCTCTACGGCTACGAAGTCAGTCCGGTGCTGTGGAAGAAGGTCGGCCCCAAGCTGTCGGCCGGCCGGGTGCAATCGGTCGCGACCCGCATCATCGTTCAGCGCGAACGCGAGCGGATGGCCTTCCGCAGCGCGTCGTATTGGGACATCCTGGCCGAACTCGACGCCAGCGTGTCCGATCCCAACGCCACCCCGCCTCGGTTCAACGCCCGCTTGGTCTCGGTTGACGGCAAGCGGGTCGCCTCCGGACGGGATTTCGACTCCCTGGGTGCGCTGCGCAAGGCCGACGAGGTGCTGGTGCTCGACGAGGTCGCCGCCACCGGCCTCGCGTCCGGGCTGCGCGGTGCACCCCTGACCGTCGCGTCGGTGGAGGAGAAGCCGTACACCCGACGGCCCTACCCGCCGTTCATGACCTCCACATTGCAGCAGGAGGCCGGTCGCAAGTTGCGGTTCACCGCCGAGCGCACCATGAGCGTGGCGCAGAAGCTCTATGAGAACGGCTACATCACCTACATGCGGACGGACTCCACCACGCTGTCGGAGTCGGCCATCAACGCCGCGCGCAACCAGGCCCGCCAGCTCTACGGCGACGAGTACGTCCACCCCTCGCCCCGTCAGTACACCCGCAAGGTGAAGAACGCCCAAGAGGCGCACGAGGCCATCCGGCCGGCCGGTGACACCTTCGCCACCCCGGGTGCCCTGCACGCCGAACTCGACTCCGACGGTTTCCGGCTTTACGAGCTGATCTGGCAGCGCACCGTCGCCTCGCAGATGGCCGACGCCCGCGGCACCACCCTGAGCCTGCGGATCGGCGGCAACACCGCGGACGGCCGGCAAGCAGCGTTCGCCGCGAGTGGTCGCACCATCACCTTCCCGGGTTTCCTCAAGGCCTACGTCGAGACCGTCGACGAGCTAGCCGGCGGCGAGGCCGACGACGCCGAGAGCCGTCTCCCGCAGCTGCGGCAGGGACAGCGGGTTGACGCCACCCGGCTCACCGCCGACGGCCACGCCACCAACCCGCCCGCTCGCTACACCGAGGCCTCGTTGGTCAAGGCCCTCGAGGAGCTGGGAATCGGACGTCCCTCAACGTATTCCTCGATCATCAAGACGATCCAGGACCGTGGGTACGTGCACAAGAAGGGCAGCGCTCTGGTTCCGTCCTGGGTGGCTTTCGCCGTGACCGGACTGCTCGAGCAACACTTCGGCCGACTGGTCGACTATGACTTCACCGCCGCCTTGGAGGACGAACTCGACGAGATCGCCAATGGCCATGAGCAACGCACGAACTGGCTGCACAACTTTTACTTCGGCGGTGAGCACGGCGTGCCGCATTCGATCGCGCGCGCCGGTGGACTGAAGAAACTTGTCGGGGTGAACCTGGAGGGCATCGACGCCCGCGGGATCAACTCCATTCAACTCTTCGACGACGCCGAGGGCCGCGCCGTCTATGTGCGGCCCGGCAAGAACGGCGCATACCTCGAGCGGATGATCACCGGCGAGGACGGCGAGCCCACTCCGCAGCGGGCCAATCTCAGCGAGGAGATCACGCCCGACGAACTCACCCTCGAGTTGGCCGAAACCCTCTTCGCCACACCGCAGGAGGGCCGGGTTCTCGGTGTCGACCCGGAGACCGGCCACGAGATCGTCGCCCGCGACGGTCGCTACGGCCCCTATGTGACCGAGGTGCTGCCCCCGCCCCCGGACGACGACGGCGGTGTCACGGCCAAGAAGGGCAAGAAGCCGACCGGACCCAAGCCGCGGACCGGTTCGCTGTTCCGGTCGATGGATCTGCAGACGGTCACCCTCGACGATGCCCTGAAGCTGCTGTCGCTGCCACGGGTGGTCGGACTGGATCCGTCCAACGGCGAGGAGATTACCGCGCAGAACGGCCGTTACGGCCCGTATCTCAAGCGCGGCAACGACTCCCGCTCGCTGACGTCGGAGGGCCAGATCTTCGACATCGGCCTCGACGAGGCGCTCAAGATCTACGCAGAGCCCAAGCGCCGCGGTGGAACCGGTGCCTCCGCGCCGCCGCTGCGCGAGTTGGGGAACGACTCCGCGACGGGCAAGCCGATGGTGATCAAGGACGGCCGGTTCGGTCCGTACGTCACCGACGGTGAGACCAATGCGAGCCTGCGCAAGGGCGATGATGTGTTGAGCATCACCGATGAGCGTGCCGCCGAACTGCTCGCCGAGCGCCGGGCCCGCGGGCCGGTCAAGCGCACCGCCAAGAAGGCCGTGGCCAAAAAGACGACGGCCCGCAAGGCGCCGGCGAAGAAGGCCACTGCCAAGAGGGCTGCCAAGAAGGCCTGACGCCGGCTCAGGGGACGAGGTCGCCCGCGACGTCGGCTGACGTGTCGGGAACCACCATGCTGACCGGCCGCGCCAGCTGGGTGGGGGCGGAACGGCCGCGCAACTCCACGATCTCGCCGACCTCCCAGCACAGGGCCTCGGCATCGAGAGCGCCGCTGACGGCGATCGCCGATGCCAGCACATGACCCGACTCGGTCTTGGCCAGTTCGGTGAGCCGGGCCGCCTCGTTCACCGGATCCCCGATCACGGTGTATTCGAAGCGCGCCAGCGCGCCGATGTGACCGGCGATCGCGCGCCCGGCCGACACCCCGATGCCGACCTCGGTCTGATCGAGAACCGATACCAGTTCGTCGTGCAGCTCCCGCGCGGCCGCCAGCGCCGCCCCGGAGGCGTCCGGGTGTTCGATGGGGGCGCCGAAGATGCACAGCGCCGCGTCGCCCTGGAACTTGTTGACGAACCCGCCGTGCTTCAACACGGTGTCGACGACGACCCGGAAGAACTCGTTGAGCAGGCCGACGACTTCGGCGGGCGGGCGGGTGGCCGCCAGTTGGGTGGAACCCACAAGGTCGATGAACAGCACCGCGACATCGCGTTCCTCGCCGCCGAGTTCGGTCCCGCGCTCCAGCGCACGACGGGCGACGTCCTCCCCGACGTAACGGCCGAACAGGTCCCGCATCCGCTGCCGCTCGCTGAGCTCTCGGACCATGTCGTTGAATCCCGACTGCAGCAGGCCCAGCTCGGTGGCGTCGTAGATCTGCATGTGCGCGTTGTAATTTCCGCGTTGCACCTCGCTCAGTGCCCACCGCAGCTGGCGCAGCGGGTCGGAGATCGCCATGGCCGACAGGACGTTGCCGGCCAGGCCGATCACCAGCGCGCCGATGGCCATCAGCAGGATCGGGGTGAACAGGCTTTCCGGTGAGGAGTCCAAGAGCGAGATCTTGCTGGCGGAGATCGACAGGATGATCATGAGCAGCGGTACGCCGGTGGAGAGCACCCATGCGAGCACCAGGCGCAGCACGACGCCGGGGCGGCGGAAGTTCTCCGGCACGCCTTCGCGCAGCGCCGCCACCGCGACGGGTCGCAGCACCCGCTCGGACTGCAGGTACCCGATGATCGCGGTGGCGGTGGCACCGCCGAGGGTGGCCATCGCCATCTCCGGCGCGGCTTGCCTGGCCACCGACCAGCTGGCGCCGATGAACACCGCCGCGCCGACCAGCCAGAGGGCCATGCTGATCATCGACCGGTAGGTGGGCATTTTCAGGGCGCGTAGCCGGGCCTGCTCGGTGAGCGCCGGGTCGTCGTCGGTGAGCAGGGCGTCTCGTCGCTGCCAACGGAAAACCGGGATCAGCAGGATGAAGCTGATCGCCGTGCCGACCAAGAAGGCGCCGACGACGTACCCGAGTAGGACGGCAAGATTGCCGGCGGGGAGATCCTGCAGTTTGAGTCGGTCGGCCGGGGGAAGGCCGAATCGCAGGAACCCGAGCACCAGAAGTGCCCCGATGATGTCGGCCTGAAGAATCCCCAGGGAGAAGACCGGCCACGGAGTGCGCGCAACCCAGCGGACGAAGTCGCGTATCCGTCCGCGCGTGGCCGGCGGGGTAGTCACGTGCCTACCGTAGCGGTCGGGCCGCGCTGATCCCCAGGGTCGCGCGGCGGCCCGGACCTGCTGTGTCGGCACCGGGCACTAGTGTTGGCAAGCGATGTCCGGGGTATTCACGCGGCTGGTCGGCCAAAGCGCGGTGGAGTCGGAGTTGGTGGCCGCCGCCCGTGCCGCGCGGGGTGATGCTGCTCACGGCGAGGGCGAAGTCGGGTCGATGACCCACGCCTGGTTGATCACCGGGCCCCCAGGCTCGGGACGTTCGGTGGCCGCCCTGTGCTTCGCCGCGGCCCTGCAGTGCATCGGAGACGGGGCTCCGGGCTGCGGCCAGTGCCGGGCCTGCAGCACCACGATGGCCGGCACGCATGCCGATGTCCGGCGGATCATTCCCGAGGGTCTCTCGATCGGCGTGGACGACATGCGCGCCATCGTGGCCACCGCCTCGCGGCGACCGAGCACCGGTCGGTGGCAGATCGTCGTCATCGAAGACGCCGACAGGCTCACCGAGGGTGCGGCCAATGCGCTGTTGAAGGTGGTCGAGGAGCCGCCGCCGTCGACGGTGTTCCTGCTGTGCGCGCCCTCGGTGGATCCCGAGGACATCGCGATCACCCTGCGATCCCGCTGCCGGCATGTGGCGTTGGTGACGCCGACGGCGGAGGAAATCGCGCGCGTTCTGGTTCAGACCGACGGCTTGGAGGCGGCCGAGGCCACCTGGGCGGCCGCGGTGAGCGGAGGGCACATCGGACGGGCGAGACGACTGGCCACCGACGCCGAGGCGCGGGCCCGCCGTGCCCGGGCACTGGGACTGGCCCGCGATGCCGCCGTCCCGTCCCGCGCCTATGCCGCTGTCGAGGAGTTGGTGGCCGCGGCCGACGCCGAATCCAAAGCCCTGACCGGGGAGCGCAACGAGACCGAGGTCGAGGAACTGCGCATGGCCCTCGGCGCCGGCGGCACCGGCAAGGGGACGGCGGGAGCGTTGCGCGGATCGGCCGGAGCGCTCAAAGACCTTGAGAAACGGCAGAAGTCGCGGGCCACCCGGGCCTCGCGGGATGCGTTGGACCGCGCGCTGATCGACCTGGCCACCTACTTCCGGGACGCGCTGATGGTCTCGAGTGGGGCGGGGGGCGTGGCGCCGAGCCATCCCGATATGACTGATCGGGTCGCGGCCCTGGCGGCCCACGCGTCCCAGGAGCATCTCTTGCGGTGCATCGAGGCCGTGCTGGCGTGCCGCGAGGCTCTGGCAATGAACGTCAAGCCCAAGTTCGCCGTCGACGCCATGGTTGCGACCGTCGGCCAGGCGCTGCGGTCCGGGGAGTAGACTTTCGCCTCGGCTAGGCGAGATGCTCTTCGTCCAAGCGCTCATCGCCGAAGCCACGCCGCCTTAGCTCAGTCGGTAGAGCGATTCACTCGTAATGAATAGGTCAGGAGTTCGATTCTCCTAGGCGGCTCCAATGTGTGCAGGTCCAAAGAGATTCTGCGGCGCGATCAGTGGGCGCGGCGCCGGAATATGTCAGACCCCGCTGGGAACATCGGGGCATGTTCGAGACCACGCCACCTCAGCCCGCGCCGGACAGCTTCGACCCCGAGATGCTGGGCGACGATCTAACCGACCCGATCGGCGGCGTGGTCGCTGTCGAGTTGTCACGCCGTTTCGTGCGCTTGTGCCTGAGTTGGACCGAGCCGATGGTGTCCGATCTTGCCGCGCAGGAGGCCATGTTGCGCCAGCCCGGCGGCACGGATCTGGCGGAGCGGATGTTGGCCCAGCGTCTCTACCAGCGGATCGATCCGCAGGTCTTCCGGCTGCTGAAGGTGTGTGTGCCGCTGGCGCACGCCGAGTTCACCCTCAGCCGGATGGAGGAGATGCTGCGCGGAAAGTTCGGGGAGGTCGTCCGGACGCTGGCGGGCTATCTGCTCAGCCACGACCGCGATACCGCGATTCAGATGGGGGCGGTGGCGACCACCATGGCCGGCCGCGAGGTCCGCGCCGCGGTGGCCGGGATCATCGCCGACACCCATCTCGCCGACGATGACCACTAACCCGGCGGCTGGCCCGCCGGGGACTGGGGCGCCACATATCCCACCGGACCCGATGCCACGCAGACTGCCAGGGAGGCGGTGGAGGCCTGAACGCTGATCGCATCCCCGGCGCCGGACAGTCGCACATAGACCCGGTTGAGGCCCGACTTGAGAGCCACCCGCGTCTCGGGGCCAACCGGGAGTGACATCACCATCGTGCCCTCGGAGTTGGCCAGGTAGTTGATCTCCGCGGTCCAGTCGGCGGGTAGCAGGGGGCCGTCGAGTGGCATGCGGACCGGCGAGTCCGGGGCGACGAAATACCCGCACTGCGGCCGTGGCCCCGCAACAATCCTGCGGACCCAGGTGACGTCGGCGTCGACGATGTCACCGGTGCTGTCCAGCATCCGCAACCGGTCGGTGGACCCCGCGAACTCGGGTCGGTCACGTACCAGGGCAAACATGTGGCTGACGAGGTTCTCCGGCCCCACCACACGTTGAAGTATCAGCGGGTCCACCTCCTGGTCGAGCATCGGCGACCCTGATGTCGCTCGCGCCGCGGCCAGACCCGTGACCGCGTTGTTCAGGTAGGACTTCGTCGGGTTGTCCTGCCAACTGGTCAGGAACGTCCGCGTCGACACCAGGCTGGCGGCAAGGAAAGCCACGGCGAGAGCCCCGACCACCGCGGTGCGACGGGGGGACGCGTCCAGCCAGTGCGCGGACTCCCGGTTGGGGGCGCAGAAGCCCACCGCGGCAAGCAGTGCGAGGACCCAGACCAGGTCGGGCAGATACCGCAGGGTCTGGGCGAGTTCGAGCGCGGTGAAGGCCGACGAGCGCATCAGATAGATCGGCACCTGGCAGGCCACCGCGTACCCGAGTGCCACCAGCCATACCGCTGCCATGCGGCGCTTGCGCAGCACCGACACCGCCACCGCCACCGCCAGCGCGGCCCAGCCCAACGCCATCGCCGACACCGGGGGCACCGCCCACGGGGACGCGGGCGCCCAACGCTGCCACTGCCACGGCCCGCCCGCCAGCCCCGGGACGATTCCGTGAGTCACCGCGCGCTGCAACAAGTCCCACGTCATCGCCAAATCGCCGCTCCACCGCTTCTGGTCGACGACCAGAAGGTAGAGCGCCGCCCAGCCGGCCGTCAGCGCCAGGGCGGGAACCCACAGCTTCGCGCCTCGCCGCCACACCCACCGAAGTGCGTCGGTCTGAGCGGATACCCAGGCCAGCAGCGCCGCCACTGTGAAGGCCACGAACGGGATCACCGCGGACTTCTCGAAGAACAGCAGCCCCGCGAAGTAGGCCAGCATCCCGGTGACGGCGTAACGCCGCTGGCCGGTTCGCACCAGCAGGACCGCGTCCCCGCACACCCAGGCCAGCGCGGCCAGCATCGGCAGGTAGTTCAGCGCGGCTGCCCACCATGCGAACGACGGCACCGTCAGCGGGGTGAACAACGCAAAACCCAACGGCAGGAGCAGAACGGGACGCCAGCCGAGGATGACGTGCAGTGCCCGCAGCAGCGCCAGCGATGCCAGGAGTTGCAGCACCAACAGGCTCACCGCCGGCCACACCCACACCAGCGGAGCCAGGCGGGTGATCGCACCGCCGATGAGAAATGCCGCGGGCATCACATGTCCGTCATGGTCGGTGAACAGGTAGGCCGCCGACAGCAACGGCTGGGTCCCCGCGCGGCCGACGATGATCAGATCGTCCCAATAGAAATAGCCGCCGAAGGCCAGCGCCGCCCGTAGCGCGAGTTGCAGTCCGACGAGTACGCCCGCCGCCAGGGCGACGGGCGGAACACGGCGCGGGACAGCGGACATCGCCACGACTGTACGGGTGCCGTGAGTTCAGTGATCGGGCGTTCGGGCGCTCTGCAGCGCCACCGCGCGGGCGAGTTGCGCGTACCGCAGCTCGAGCTCCTTGAAGCGCAGGTAGGTGCTCAACGTGGTGAAGACGAAGGCGATCATCAGCGCGTAGGAGAGCAGATCGGCGCCGCGGTCTACGCCCAGCCAGTTGGCGACCACGGTGGTGTCGTCGGGCCGCAGGATGGCGTAGACGGCCGCGATGACGAACAGGACGTAGCCGACCTTCACCCAGGCCTTCGCCTTGGCGTTGGTCCGCGAACGAAGCAGGTACACCAGTAGTGCTATCACCGCGGCGATCAGCAGAACCTGAATCCAGTTCATCGGCGCATCCTTCCGCGCAGGAAACCGTCGAAGAGGATGTTCACTCCGTTGAGCAGCGGCTGCCCCTTGGACATCGAGTACTCGGTGTAGAGGATCTCGACCGGCTGTTCGGTTACCCGCCAATGGTTTTCGTCGGCCAGGTTGATGAACTCAACAGCATGGCTCATCCCGCTCATGGTCAGGTTGAGCTGCTCTGCCACGGTCCGGTTGAACACCCGCAGTCCATTGTGCGCATCGGTGAGGCCCAATCGCCTGCTACTGGGGCTCAGCGACGCCGCCGTCCGCAGGATGAGCCGCTTCAGCGGCGGGGTGCGCACGATCGTCGACCCGGCGAAGCGGGTGCCGATCACCAGGTCGGCGTCGCCGCGGGAGATCCGGTCCAGCATCGCCAGCACGTCCGTCACGCGGTGCTGACCGTCGGCGTCGAACGTGGCGAACAGTTCCGCACCGGCTTGGCGGCGGGAGTACTCCACCCCGGTCTGGATCGCCGCGCCCTGGCCCAGATTGACCGGATGGGGAACCACGTGGGCGCCGGCCCGCAGAGCGATGTCGGCGGTGTCGTCGCTACTTCCGTCATCGACCACCACCACGTGGGCGCACGCAGTCCGCAGGTCGGCGACGACGTCGCCGATGACCTGCGCCTCGTTGAATGCTGGAACGATGATCCAGACGCCGGAAGTGTCGATGGCCACAACGTACACGCTGTTCAGCGTGCTGCTCCGCTGACGATGCGGGCGTGCAGCGCCCGGGGAGGAGGCGGGCAAATCGGGTGGAGCCGGGGCAGGAGTCTCAGCGGCCCTGGGCGAGTGCGGCCAGGTGTACGGCGATGCCGATGAGCGGTCCGCAGAGCAGTGCGACCACCGTCCGGGTCTCCAGTCCCAGGGGTAGACACAGCAGCAGGGCGGCGGCCGCCGTGGCCCCCACCCAGCCGATCGCGTAGGCCCGGTGCAGCGCGGCGGCGACCGTGGCCGCCCCGGTCAGGGTGAGCAGTGCGATCGATACCGCTGCCGCGGTCAGCCAGGCCAGCAGTGCGCCGCTGGTCCGGTACTCGGCGCCGAAGGCCACCCGCAGCAGCCACGGCCCGATCAGGTAGGCGGCCACCACCCCGACGGCACCCAGTGCGCCGACCACCGCCGCCGGTGCGAGCAGGGCACGCAGTCGGGCGCTGCGGTGGTCGACGAAGTAGGCGATCAGGTTGCCCTGCATCGCGGTCATCGGGACCAGCAGCGGCGCCCGGGTCAGTGTGACGGCGAGGATCACCACGCCACCGGCGGCACCGAGCTCGCCGGAGGTCGCCTTGAGCAGAACCGGGAAACCCATCACCAGGACGGCGCTGGCGCCCGCGGCCGCGATCGAGTGTGCGGCCCCGCGCAGAAAGCCCGAAACCCCGCCGGCGGTGTGCAGTCGGGCGACCGACCGTGCCGTCGCCGAACCCGTCAACACCAGCAGCCACGCCAGCGCTCCCGCGACCGTCGCCCACAGGAAGCCGACCAGGCCCCAGCCGAGCAGGAACGCCGCGGCGGCCACCGCCACCCTGGTGACGGCGTCGATCACCATCAGCGAGCCGTAGTGCGACCATCGGCCGTCGCCGGCGAGCATCCCCAACAGCGTTGCGTGCAGACAGAATCCGGCCAGGCCGAACGACAGCAGCGCCACCGACAACGGTCGCTGCTCGGCGAAGACGTGCGACGCCCACAACGGCGAGGTGCCCGCGATCGCCATGGCCGCCACCACCGCAACGCCGGCGGCCACCCACATCGGCCTGGTTCGCGATCCGACGGCGGGCGTGGCTCCGAACGTGGCCCCGGACTGCGCGTCCCTTACCTCGCGGGTCGACTCTTGCAGCAAGCCGTTGGCGGCCCCGGCGACCAAGCCGAAGGCTCCCCAGAAGACGCTGAACACCGAGAAGCCCGCCGGCTCGAGTCGGCGGGCGGCAAGGTAGAGCACCGCGTATCCGCATACCGCGGTGATCGCCGTCGCCAGACCGACCCGCGCGACACTGCCTCGAGCCACCGGTCCGGCGGCGGCGCTCACCGCTTCGAACGAGGCGCTGGCATCGGTCACAGCGGCGGAACCGGGGCCGCGTACAGCCACGCGTCCCACAGCGGCCGAAGCGAGACGTCGGCGAAATTGGCGGCAAGTCCGGTGAAATCGTCGGTGACGACCGTCCCGTGCCGGTGCCGGGTGGTCCACTCCCGCAGCAATGCGAAGAACTTGTCGTCGCCGACGACGCCGCGCAAGGCGTGCAGTGTCAGCGCGCCTCGCTTGTAGACCCGGTCGTCGAACATGTCCCGGGGGCCCGGATCGCACAGCAGCAGGTTCTGGGACGCGACCAGGAGCCGACGGTGGTGCAGAGTGGCGAGTTCGGCAGCCGTGGGGCCACCCGAGTGTTCCGACCACAACCACTCCGCGTAGCAGGCGAAGCCCTCGTGCAGCCAGATGTCACGCCAGCGCCGGGCGGTGACGCTGTTGCCGAACCACTGGTGGGCGAGTTCGTGGGCGATCAACCGCTCGGAGCCCCTGCGGCCGTTGCAGTGGTTGGCCCCGAAGACCGAAACACCTTGTGCCTCAAGGGGGATCTCCAAGTCGTCATCGGTGACCACCACGGTGTAGCCGGCCGACAGCGGGTACGCCCCGAACAGTTTGATGAATAGTTTCATCATCGCCGGCTGACGGGCGAAATCGTGGTCGAAGGCCGAGCGCAGCCGAACCGGGACCAGCGCCTGCATGGCGACCGGCGCTTTGGGCAGCCGGTGCATCTCGTACATGCCGATCTGAACGGTGGCCAGGTAGGTCGAGGTGGGGTCGGGCATTTCGTAGGTCCACACCGTCTGGCCGGCGCGAACCCGCCGGGAGACCAGTTCCCCCGGCGCGACGGCGTAGTACGGGCTGTCGGTACTGATCTGAATTCGGTAGCTGGCCTTCGAACTCGGATGGTCGTCGCACGGGAACCACGACGGCGACCCGTTCGGCTGCCCGGCCACCAGGGCGCCGTTGGACAGCTCCTCGAACCCGACCTCGCCCCAGACGGTCCGGATCGGGCGTGGGGAACCGCCGTACCGAACGGCGATCGTCATGGCCGAACCGGCCGGCAGTGCGGCAGCGAGGCGGATCCTCAGTTTCCCGCCCGAGGTCGCGAAGTGGGCGGGCCGGCGCCCGTTCACCGTGACCCTGGTGACCGCGAGGTTGTCGGCCAGGTCCAGGCAGAAGCTCTGCAGGGACGCCAGCGTGATGGCGGTGATGGTGGCGGTTCCGCTGAGCCGGTTGCTGTTGACCTTGTACTCGAGCTCGAGCTCATAGCGTGACACCCGGTAGCCGAAGTTGCCGTTGTCGGGCAGGTACGGGTCGATGACCGGCGGGCCGCCGGTGCTCTTCTTGGCGTGCTGCTTCACGCGGAGCTGTCCTCGGCCAGCTGTTGGGCGCGGGCGCGCTTACGGGAAAGCTGCCACGGTGCAATGGGATTGCCCTGCCAGCGTGTGGAAGCGGGCACCTCATCGCCTCGCATCACCAGTGATGCCGGACCGATCGTCGCCCCCGCTCCGATCCGGCTCGCCGGCAACGCCACGCAGTGCGGGCCCAGCGTCGCGCCGTCCTCCAGGACGACGCTGTCCATCCGCATGATCCGGTCGTGGAACAGGTGGGTCTGCACCACGCAGCCCCGGTTGACGGTGCTGCCGTCACCGAGGGACACCAGGTCGGCTTCGGGAAGCCAGTAGGTTTCGCACCACACACCCCGGCCGATGTGCGCGCCCAGGCCCCGAAGCCACAGGTTCATCACCGGCGTGCCACTGGCGGCCCGGGCGAACCACGGCGCCGCCACCGTCTCGACGAAGGTGTCGGCAACCTCGTTGCGCCAGATGAACGACGACCAGAGCGGATGCTCGCCGGCCGGGATCCGTCCCACCACCAGCCATTTGGCGGCAACCGCAATGGCGCCCGCGACCGCTCCCGCGATCAGCAGGATCACTCCGCCGGCCAGGGCGGCCCATCCGTAGCCGCCGCGGAGGGCGACCGCCTGTAGGGCTGCCAGCACCGCCACGCCGATCGCGAAGGTGACCATCAGCGGCACCACCCGGCAGGTCTCGACGAACCCGCGCATGATCTTGAGCCGCAGTGGCGGGTTGAAGGTGAGCGCGACGTCGCCGGTGTCGGCGCTGCGGCGCAGCCGCATCGGCGGACTGCCCAGCCACGACGAACCGGACTTTGCCTTGGTCGGGGTGGCCGAGAGCACTGCCACGAGACCGTCGTCGGGAACGCGCCGCCCCGGCTGGGTGATCCCGGAGTTGCCCAGGAACGCCCGCTTACCGACGGTCGCCGTGGCGACGTGAATCCATCCGCCGCCGAGTTCATAGGAGGCGACCATGGTGTCGTCGGCCAGGAAAGCGCCGTCCTCGATGACGGTGAACTTCGGCGTCATCAGTGCGGTCGAGATCTCGGTGTTGCGGCCCACTTTCGCGCCCAGGACGCGAAACCACAGTGGCGTCAGCATTCCGGCATACAGCGGGAACAGGTAGTTGCGGGCGGCGTCCATCAGCCGTTCGGTGGCCCACAACTGCCAGCCGACCCGGCTGCGGACCGGGTGGTAGCCCTCGCGCAGGCCCAGCGAGAGCACGCGCACGCCCACCACGGTCGTGATCGCGTACAGGGCGGCGGCGACCAGGGTGGTCGCCGGGATCCACGGCGCGGCGACGCGAACGGCCTCGCCCAGTGTTGCGGTATCCCGCACCACCCAGGCCAGGATCGCCAGGCCGGCACCGAGAGCCATCAGGGGCAGCGCGCCGAGCAGCAGCGAGGACACCCCGTAGATCGCCACCCAGTGCGCCGCCCGCGGCGGGCGGTGGTCGGGCCAGGGGTGGCGGGCCTTACCGGACTTCACCGCCGGGGAGCCCTTCCAGTACTGACCGTTCTTGACCTTGCGCACCACGGCTGAGCCGGGGGCGACATCGGCGTCCTTGCCGACGACGGCACCGGGCAGCAGTGCGGTGCGCGCTCCGATGGTGGAATCGTTGCCGACGGTGATCGGTCCGACGTGGAAGAGGTCACCGTCGATCCAGTGGCCGGTCAGGTCCACCTCCGGCTCCACCGAACTGCGATGGCCCAGGGTGAGCATGCCGGTGACCGGCGGAGCGGAGTGCAGGTCCACCCCCTTGCCCACCGAATTGCCCAGTGCGCGTGCGTAATACACCAGCCAGGGGGCGCCGGCCTGGTTCTCCGCCCCGCTGGCGTCGGCGAGCCGTTCAGCGAGCCAGATCCGCAGGTGCTGCGAGCCGCCGCGGCGATAGGTCCCGGGCTTGAGTCCGGTTAACAGCACACGCGCGCCCAGTACGGCGATCCCCATCCTTCCCAGTGGGGTGATGAACACGATGAAGGCGCCCAGGATCACCCACCAGTTCAGCGGTACCAGCCAGGGCAGTGGGTGCAGCGTCGCCGCGATGTTGTTGATCAGCGCCAGCCAGGTCAGCCATTGCAGCGCGGTCAGCCCGGCCAGGGGCAGGGTCAGTGCCACCTGAAGCACGCGGGTCAGCAGCGGTGTCGGAGCGACCACCCGGGTGACGACGGGCGCCGGTGTGGGGTCGTCGGCGGCCATCTCGTCGAGGAAACCGGCCAACGACCCCAGTCGGGGGTGGTCGTAGAGATGGGCGACGGTCATCCCCGGGTAGTGCTGGCGCAGCGCCACCACCAGTTGGGCCGCGGACAGCGAACCGCCCCCGAGGGCGAAGAAGTCGGCCTCCGGCCCATCGACCACGGTTCCCAGGACGTCCTGCCACGACGCGGCCAGCCAGCCCATCGTCCCGCCGAGTTGCGAGCCCACGTCCGGGGTATCACCGGGCGGCGGCCACGGCAGCGCGTCACGGTCCACTTTCCCGGAGGTGCGGGTGGGCAGTTCGTCGACGAGCACCAGGCGCGGCACCAGCGCGGCCGGCAACGAGTCGGCGAGTTGGGCGCGGGCGGCCGCGAGATCGAAATTCGGGTCGGCCGAGGCGATGTATCCGACCAGAACCGGTGTGCCGCTGCCGGTTTTGCGCACCGCGGCCGCTCCGCCGCTGACTCCCGGGATGTTCACCAGGGCCGAGTCCACCTCGCCGAGCTCGATGCGTCGGCCACCCACCTTGACCTGGTCGTCGGCGCGGCCCTGGAAATACAGGCCGTCCGGTTCCAGGCGGACGAGGTCGCCGCTGCGGTAGGCGCGCGCCCAGCCCAGCGACGGCAGCGGCGCGTACTTCTCGGCGTCTTTCTCCGGGTCGAGGTAGCGGGCCAGACCCACGCCGCCGATCACCAGTTCGCCGACCTCCCCGAGTTCCACCGGCGTGCCCGAGGAGTCGACCACGACCAGGTCCCACCCGGGCAGTGGTAGGCCGATGCTGACCGGCGCCCCCCCGACGAGCCGGGCGCCGCAGGCCACCACGGTGGCTTCGGTGGGACCGTAGGTGTTCCACACCTCGCGGCCGTCCACGGCCAGTCGTTCGGCCAGTTCCGGGGGGCACGCCTCGCCGCCGAAGATCAGCAGACGTACCGCTTCGAGGGCCTCGGCGGGCCACAGTGCGGCCAGTGTCGGCACCGTCGACACCACGGTGATGTCGCGGGCGATCAGCCACGGCCCGAGGTCCATTCCGCTGCGGACCAGAGAGCGCGGAGCGGGAACCAGGCAGGCGCCGTTGCGCCAAGCCAGCCACATCTCCTCGCAGGAGGCGTCGAAGGCCACCGACAGACCGGCGAGCACCCGGTCGTCGGGCCCGATCGGGCTGTCCTGCAGGAAGGTCCGGGCTTCGGCGTCGACGAGCGCCGCGGCGTTGCGATGGGTGACCGCCACGCCCTTGGGGGTGCCGGTGGAACCAGACGTGAAGATGATCCAGGCGTCGTCGCTGATCCGGGGAGGGGTGGCGCCCTCGCCGTGGGAGGTCCCCGGGCCGCTGATCAGTCCCTCCTCGGTGATGACGCCGGCCACCCCCGCCTCGGTGAACACCAGTGTGGCCCGCTCTTCGGGGTCGTCGGCATCGACCGGGACGTAGGCCGCGCCGACCGCGAGAACCGTGAGGATCGCCAGATAGAGCGAGTAGTGGCCCGACGGCATCCGGATCCCCACCCGGTCGCCCCGGCCGATCCCGCGCTCGCCCAGCCACCCGACCCCCGATTCGATATCGGCGATGACCTCGCTGTACGTGAGTTGGACCTCGCCGTCGTCAATGGCCGCGGCGTCCGGATAGCGCGCGGCGGTGTCATAGAGGACGTCGACGAGGGTCCGCGGCGCAGGGGCTTGCCCGGACAGCAGGAAGTGGGCGGGGATCGCAGGCATCGCCCCGAATCCTAGGGCCAGCGATGTGTTTTCGGGGGCGGCCGAATGTCGCCGCGCCTCGGGTGAGACGTCCCGTCCGTCCCGCCCGTGCAACACTGGCAGTGCAGAGGGGAGTATTCCTTCGCCGCGGTGTCGTCACCACGTCGGCCGTCCATCGGTCGTCCGGTTCCGCGGGCCGGCCCAGCCCATTTTTCCCGGGTCCGGCGGAAGAGACCTCGGGCGTGTTCGACGAACCCGGAGGTCTGTGCGTGAACGTCTCGGCACTGGAGTGGGGGATCACCCTCGGGGTGACGCTGGCAGTTCTGCTGTTCGACGTCCTGGTCTTCGCGCGCCGCCCGCATGAGCCGACCAAACGCGAATGCGTGATCGCGCTGACGGCCTACGTCGGACTGGCACTGCTGTTCGGCCTTCTGGTCTGGAATGTGCACGGCGGCCAGTACGGGTTGGAGTTCTACGCGGGCTGGCTCACCGAGTACAGCCTGTCGATCGACAACCTGTTCATCTTCATCATCATCATGGCCAGCTTCAAGGTGCCGGCGGTCTATCAACAGCAGGCGCTGCTCATCGGAATCGTTCTGGCGCTGGTGTTCCGCGGAATCTTCATCGCATTGGGAGCTGTTGCGATCGAACGGTTCTCGTGGATCTTCTACTTCTTCGGCGCGTTCCTGGTCTTCACCGCCATCAAGCTCGCCCGGGACACCGAACACAGCGACGATGCTGACAACGCCGTCGTTCGCTTTGCTAAGACCTATCTGAACACCACCGACAGCTGGCACGGGTTGAAGCTGTACGTCAAGCGCGGGCGTAAGCGCGTGATGACGCCGATGTTCCTGGTGATCGTCGCGCTGGCCACCACCGACCTGCTCTTCGCGTTCGATTCGATCCCGGCGATTTACGGTCTGACCAGTGAGCCGTACCTGGTGTTCACCGCCAATGTGTTCGCCCTGATGGGTCTGCGACAGCTCTACTTCCTGCTGGGCGATCTACTCAATCGGCTGGTTTATCTCTCCCAGGGGCTGGCGTTCATCCTATTCTTCATCGGGATCAAACTGCTGCTGCACGCCCTGCACGAGAACGAGGTGCCCTTCATCAACGGGGGCCAGGCGCTGCACGTGCCGGAGATTCCGACGCTGCTGAGCCTGGCCGTGATCATCGTGACCCTGTTGGTGACCATGGTGGCCAGCCTGATCAAAGCGCGGTCCGACGACGCGCGTTAGTCGCCGGCCCCGCCCGGTTGTTGACGCCCGGTTGTTTACGACCAGTTGTCGTAGCCGCCCTCGGGTCCCAGCATCCGCTCGAGTCGGCTGCGGTTGAGCTTGGCGATCTCATTGCGCAGGACCTTGCGCTCGGTCTCGACGTCGTTGTGCATCCGATCGGCGATCGCGGAGATCACCGACGACGCCGTGCAGTCGGCGCCGACGTGCATGACGAACTGGAACCCGAACTTCTCGGCGTACCCCAGGGCCGAACTGTCGAGCAGTTGCATCACACCGGGACGCTCATCCCACAGTGCGCACTGTTCGGCGTGGGAATACATGCTTCCGGGACGGCTGCCGACCTTCGGATAGGCCTGCAGGATGTCGTCGATCGATTCCTCGGACAGCGAGAACAGCAGCGAGTCCGCCTTGCGGTACAGCGCGTCGCGATCGGCGTAGGGCCGGCCTTTGGCGAGATCGCCGGCCATCCTCACGCTGTTGGCGCATTCGTAGAGGGCATGCAGAGCCTTGCGGGTCGGCAGCTCGTTGAAGGCGTCCAGCCCCAAACCCTGATGCATCAACACACCAGCCATCATGGAAAACCCAAGGTACGGCCGGGTTACCGCACGTTACGGCCAGGAAAACTCTCGCCCGGGGCCGCTATTGCGTGAGATTCAGTGCCCTTCGGCGAGGAAGCGTTCCTGGGAGCGCTTGACCTCGGCCTCGGCTTCGGCGCGGCCGACCCAGTCGGCGGCCTCCACGAACTTGCCCGGCTCAAGGTCCTTGTAGTGCATGAAGAAGTGCTTGATGGATTCCAGTTCGTGATTCGAGACGTCGCCGAGGTCGTTGATGTCGTTCCAGCGAACATCGCCGGCCGGCACGCACAGCACTTTGTCGTCGCCTCCGGCGTCGTCGACCATTTTGAACATGGCGACCGGCCTGGCCTCGACGATCACTCCGGGGTGCACGGACTCCGGCAACAGCACCAGCGCGTCCAGAGGGTCGCCGTCCTCGCCCAGGGTGTCCTCGATGAAGCCGTAGTCCGCGGGATAGCCCATCGGGGTGTAGAGGTGGCGGTCAAGGCGCAAGCGGCCGGTCTTGTGATCGACCTCGTATTTGTTGCGCTGGCCCTTCGGGATCTCGATTGTGACGTCGAACTCCACCGCTCAACTCCCTTTCGCTGTGCACACCGCGCGCGTAGGCGACGCGGAAGTCACCCTAGCGAGGGATTCGCGTCGGCACCGCATCGTTGGGCACAATAAGGGGACGAAACCGAGGAGAGTCATGCTTCGCAAACCCCGGCGCCCCGGCCACGTGGTGCTTGCCGGTGCGGTGATCGCACTGGTGGCCGTCGTCGTGGCCGCTGCTGCTCTCCTCAGTTCGGGGGGGAAGAGCAACGCCTCGGTTCCCCCGCCGCGCCCGCCGGCCACCTCGAAGCCTGCCCTGGTTCCGGTGGCCGACTCCGCGGTTGTGCCGACGACCGCGGGCCTCACGTCCGCCATGGCCGCCGCTGTGGCGAACCCCAACCTGGGCATTCTCAGTGGCCGCATCACCGACGCCAAGACCGGCGCCCAGCTCTGGGAGCAGCGCGCCGACTTCCCGATGCAGCCGGCCTCGGTCAACAAGGTCCTGACCACCGCGGCGGCCCTGCTGACCCTGGACCGCAATGCCCGGGTCACCACGACTGTGCAGGCTGCCGACCAGAACCGGATGCCGGGGGTGGTGGTTCTCGTCGGCGGCGGCGATCCCACGCTGTCGGCGGCGCCGGTCGGTGAGGAGACCTGGTATCCCGGCGCAGCCCGGATCGCCGATCTCGCCGACCAGGTCCGCAAGAGCGGCATCAAGCCGACGGCCGTGCAGGTCGACACCTCGTTGTTCGCCGGGCCCGACATGGCTCCGGGCTGGGACCCTGAAGACATCGCCGGCGGCGACATCGCACCCATCCAGGCCGTGATGCTCGATGCCGGGCGGATCCAACCGACGACACTGGAATCGCGCCGCTCACCCACGCCGGCCCTCGATGCCGGGCGGGCGCTTGCGTTCGCGCTCGGCGTCGACCTGGCCAAGGTGACGTTCGCCCCCGGTCCTGCCGAGGGCCGGCAACTGGCGTCGGTGCAATCGGCACCGCTGATGGCGCGCCTGACCCAGATGATGAACGCCTCCGACAACGTGATGGCCGAGACCATCGGTCGCGAAGTGGCCAGGGCGACCGGGCGGCCGTCGAGTTTCGCCGGATCCGTCGACGCTGTGATCAGCAAATTGGCGTCGGCGAATATCGACATGTCCGGCGCGTCCCTCGCGGACTCCAGCGGACTGTCGGTAGCCGACCTGCTGACTGCCAAGACTCTCGACGAGGTGGTCAACGCGGCGGCCGGCCCCGACCAGCCGACACTGCGTCCGATGCTGGACATGCTGCCGGTCGCCGGTGGCAGCGGCACCCTGTCGAACCGGTTCTACGAGGCCGACGTGAAGAAGTCCGCGGCGGGCTGGCTGCGTGCCAAGACCGGATCGCTGACCAAGACCAATTCGCTGGCCGGCATCGTGACCGATGCCAGCGGCCGGGTGCTGACGTTCGCCTTCATCTCGAACAACGCGGGAAACGAGGGGCGGACGGCGATCGACGCGCTCGCCGCGACCCTGCGCACCTGCGGCTGCAGCTGATGAGCCGGTCCGTCGAGCCTCCCCGGCTGCAGCTGATGAGCCGGTCCGTCGAGCCTCCCCGGCTGCAGCTGATGCGCCGGTGAGCGATTCCTCGCAACTGACCGTCGGCCGCGCCGTCGACTGGAAGTTCGCGGGAACCGTGGGGTCGCGGTTGGTGCGTCCGGCACCGCCTGCCAGCGACTACACCCGCCGGCAGGCCATCGATGACCTCACCGGGGCGGCGCTGGCTTCAGAGGCGCCCGTTCGCGAGGTCACCGGACTCGGCAGCGATGCGCCGGTACCGCCGGCCCGCGTCGTGGACCGTAAGCAGTGGATCCGCGCCGCGTCGGATTCCATGCGGGTGATGACCGGTGGCACCGACAGCCCCGGCAATGCCGTCACCGGGCGGATGGCCGGCGCGCAAACCGGCGCGGTCCTGGCGTTCATCTCCTCCGGGATCCTCGGCCAGTTCGACCCTTTCGCCGACGGGCAGGCCGGCGGGCCCGGCGATCTGCTGCTGGTCTACCCGAACATCATCTCCGTGGAGCGCCAACTCCACCTGAACCCCAAGGACTTTCGGCTGTGGGTGTGCCTGCATGAAGTCACGCACCGGGTTCAGTTCACCGCCAATCCGTGGCTGGTCGAACACATGTCGGGCGCTCTCGGGGTGCTGACCGCCGACCGTGGTGACGACGTCGGCCAGGTGGCCGGCCGGCTCGCGGAGTTCGTCAAGCAGCGCCGTCGGGCGCCGGTCGCTGACGCGAACAACGCCGGGGTGCTCGGCGTGCTGCGCGCCATCCAGTCCGAGCCGCAGCGGGCGGCGCTGGACCAGTTGCTCGTCCTCGGCACCCTTCTGGAGGGCCACGCCGACTACGTGATGGACGCCGTCGGTCCGGCGGTCGTGCCATCGGTGCACCTCATCCGCCGCCGCTTCGACGACCGCAGACAGCGCAAGCAACCGCCCCTGCAGCGACTGGTGCGCGCGCTGCTCGGGGTGGACGCCAAGCTCAGCCAGTACACCCGGGGGAGGAAGTTCGTCGACCACGTCGTCGACCGCGTCGGGATGGCGCGGTTCAACGCCGTCTGGACCGGGCCCCAGACACTCCCGCTTCCCGACGAGATCGAGAATCCGCAGCGGTGGATCGACCGGGTGCTGTAGCGCGCCTACGCGCGGCAGTCGCCGGCTTCGCCGCCGGCAGGCTCGCCGACGCTCCGTCCTGGTGTGTCGGGCTGTCCGGCGGTCCGGACTCGCTGGCGTTGACCGCCGCAGCGGCGGCGACGCTTCCCACCACCGCACTGATCGTGGACCACGGGCTGCAGCCCGGGTCTGCAGTTGTTGCGCAAACCGCTCATCGACAGGCGCTCGAGCTGGGTTGCGTTGCGGCACGGATACTTACGGTCCGGGTCGGGCAGGCGGGCGGCCCGGAGGCCGCGGCGCGCGCGGCCCGGTACGCCGCGCTCGACGCGGCCAGGCACAACGCACCGGTTCTGCTGGGCCACACTCTCGACGATCAGGCCGAAACGGTGCTACTGGGGCTCGGCCGGGGTTCGGGCCCCCGCTCGATCGCCGGGATGCGGACCTGCGACCCGCCGTGGTACCGCCCGCTGCTGGATATTCGGCGAAGTGTCACTCACGCCGTCTGCGCCGAACTGGACCTGCCCGCCTGGGACGACCCGCACAACCACGACCCCCGATTCACCCGGGTGCGCCTGCGCGGTGAGGTGCTGCCCTTGCTGGAGGACGTCCTGGGTGGTGGGGTGGCCGAGGCGCTGGCCCGCACCGCGGCGGCGCTGCGCGAGGACAACGATGCACTGGATTGCATGGCCGGCGACGATCTGGCCGCGGCAACCTCCGGTGGCGCGGTGCAGATCGCGGCGATCCACCATCTGCCGGCCGCATTGAGGCGACGGGTGATCCGCGGCTGGCTGCTGGCGGGCGGCGCGACCGGCTTGACCGACGGTCAACTCCGCGCAGTCGACGCGCTGGTGACCACCTGGCGCGGCCAGGGCGGGGTGGCCGTGGGATCCGATCGGCCCCGTACCCGGCTGTTCGCCGAGCGGCATGCGGGCACATTGACGTTGCGCTGCGAACCGGTCTGATTGTCCTGGCGGTGTCGGCATGGCACGCTGTGGTTCGTGTCGGCGCATGGGCTCTACCCGGATGACATCAAATCTGTACTGGTCTCCGAAGAGCAGATCCAGGCGCGAACGGCAGAACTGGCGGCCGAGGTGGCCCGCGATTACGCCGAGAACCTCAACGGCCAGGACCTTCTGCTGGTCACCGTCCTCAAAGGGGCGGTCATGTTCGTCACCGACCTTGCCCGCGCCATCCCGCTGCCCACCCAGTTGGAGTTCATGGCGGTGAGCTCGTACGGGTCATCGACCTCATCCTCCGGCGTCGTGCGCATCCTCAAGGACCTCGACCGCGACATCGCCGATCGAGACGTGCTCATCGTGGAGGACATCGTCGACTCCGGACTGACGCTGTCCTGGCTGCTGCGCAACCTGGCGACCCGCCATCCGAAGTCGCTGCGGGTGTGCACGCTGCTACGCAAGCCTGACGCGGTGCGCGACGACGTCGACATCGCCTACATCGGGTTCGACATCCCCAACGAGTTCGTCGTGGGCTACGGACTCGACTATGCCGAGCGCTACCGGGATCTGCCCTACATCGGGACGTTGCAACCCAGGGTTTACGAGCACTAGCCGCCCGCGGAGATCGACTAACTCAGCTCCCAGGCCGCCGTCACCGCGAAGCTGATCGTCTGCTGACCCGGCTGCAGGGGGACATCGGCGACCTTCGCTTGCGCCGGAACGGGAAACGGCTGCGGCGGCGGCGTGCCGCCCGGCGTCTCGGAGATCGAGATGATTCTCCCCAGCGACATCCCGGACAGTTCGGCATACTGCTGCGCCCGGCCCTTGGCGTCCTCGAATGCCCGCGCCCTGGCGTCGGAGACGAGCGTGGAATCGTCCTCGATGGAGAAGCTCACCGAGTTGATCCGGGCCGCGTTGCCGCCGGTGTCCACGATGGTGGCCAGTGCGCGGGAGGCGTTGTCCAGTTGGCGGATCTTGACGCTGATGGTGTTGCCCGCCCGGTACCCGGTGACCACCGAGTTGTCGCCGTACTGGGGCTGCAGGTTCACCGCGGTGGTGCTGATGTCCGCGGCGTCTATCCCGTTCGCGGTGAGGGCGCCGATCACTGCCTGCTGCCGCTCATTGGTCTGGTTCATCGCTGCGGTGACATCCGGGGCCACCACCTCGATGCCCACGTCGGCGGTCACGGTGTCGGGCGTGCCCTGAACCTCGCCGGAGCCGACCACGGTGACCTGGCGGGCATTCGTCTGCACCGGCGGGGCCGAGTCACACCCGGAAAGCACTGCCGCGGTCGCTAAAGCCACTGCAGCACAGACTGTTCGACGAATCATGTCCACCTCACTTCGGATAGGAAGGCCAGCAGCTCCGCATTGATCTCCTGGGGTCGCTCCTGTTGAATCCAGTGTCCGGCCCCGTCGAGCATCACCTGGCGGTAGGGCCCCTTCGCCACCTCGTCCGCCCGATCGGTTTTGGTGAACGTCAGTACCGGGTCATCTGTGCCACCCACGAAAAGCGATGGAACGCTGATGGTCTCGGCGGCGGGGTGGGCGGTGATGTCCCAGTTTCGTTCGTAATTCCGATACCAGTTCAGCGCGCCGGTGAAGCCGGTACGGCTGAACTCGGCGACATAGTGGTCGAGATCGGCGTCGGTCAGCCAGTCCGGCAGCCGATCGGGCTCAGGGAGCCGGTCGATGAATCCCTCCGGTCCGGGTGCCACCATGCGCAACGCGGCCTCCGCATCCTTCGGTGCCCGCATTCCGCCCAGCATCCGCCGCATACTGCGTCGGGGATCGGCGTCCATCTCGGCGTCGGCCACGCCGGGTTCCTGGAAATAGAGCATGTAGAAAAAGTTGTCCCCGAAGATCCTGCGCAACGCCTCGGTCACCGGTGTCAACGGCCGCGGTACCGGTGGCACGCTCAAGCCGGCGACCGCGGCGACCCGGTCGGGATGAAGCAACGGGGTACTCCAGGCGACCACCGCACCCCAGTCGTGGCCGACGACCGCGGCGCGTTCGGCGCCGACGGCGTCCATCAGGCCGACCAGGTCTGCGGTGAGCGCGGCGATGTCGTAGGCCTCGACCTCTTCCGGGCGCGAGGAACCGCCGTACCCGCGTTGGTCCGGAGCGAGGACACGGTAGCCGGCGGCAGCCAGCACGGGAATCTGGTGGCGCCAGGAAAACGCCAGTTCAGGGAAGCCGTGCGCCAGGATGACCACGGGGCCGTCGGCGGGGCCGGCGTCGTACACCCGCAGGCGGACCCCGTTGACGTCGATGAAGCGTTCGGTCGCTGAGACCACGTGCTCAGCCAAGCACAGCGGGTCGGCCCCGGCAGCGCCGGGCATCGGGGCGCGAACCAAACGGTGACGGAAACCCAGCGGGCACCGTCCGACGTTGTGGTACCGGTAGCCTGAAAGACTCCAGGGCAGCGCATATACGCATATTGGAAGGACGGGGCCCGGTCGGGCCGACATTGATGAACCGGAAAAACGTATTCCGCACGCTGACGGTGGTCGCCGCCGTTCTGCTGCTCGGCTGGGTGTTCTTCTACTTCAACGACGACACCCGCGGCTTCAAGCCGGTCGACACGTCCGTGGCGGTCGCCCAGATCAACGCCGACAACGTCAAAGTGGCGCAGATCGACGACCGCGAGCAGCAGGTCCGGCTCGAACTCAAGAGCGGCAACGGCGAGACCGGCGATGCCGCCAAGGTGATCGCCAAATACCCGACCGGATACGCGGTGCCACTCTTTGACTCGCTGACCGCCAAGGGCATCAAGACCAACACCGCCGTCAATCAGCCCAGCGTGCTCGGTTCGCTGCTGATCTACATGCTGCCGCTGTTGCTGCTGGTCGGTCTGTTCGTGCTGTTCTCCCGGATGCAGACCGGCGGCCGGATGGGCTTCGGTTTCGGCAAGTCCAAGGCCAAGCTGCTGTCCAAGGACATGCCGCAGACCACGTTCGCCGACGTCGCCGGCGCGGACGAGGCGGTCGAGGAGCTCTACGAGATCAAGGACTTCCTCCAGAACCCGGCCCGCTACCAGGCCCTCGGCGCCAAGATCCCCAAGGGTGTCCTGCTGTACGGGCCGCCCGGCACCGGCAAGACCCTGCTGGCCCGCGCGGTGGCCGGCGAGGCCGGGGTCCCGTTCTTCACCATCTCCGGATCGGACTTCGTCGAGATGTTCGTCGGTGTCGGCGCCTCCCGGGTGCGCGACCTGTTCGAGCAGGCCAAGCAGAACGCCCCCTGCATCATCTTCGTCGACGAGATCGACGCGGTCGGCCGCCAGCGCGGCGCCGGTCTTGGTGGCGGTCACGACGAGCGCGAGCAGACCCTCAACCAGCTCTTGGTGGAGATGGACGGCTTCGGCGAGCGCCAGGGCGTCATCCTCATCGCGGCCACCAACCGGCCCGACATCCTGGACCCGGCGCTGCTTCGTCCCGGCCGCTTCGACCGTCAGATCCCCGTTTCAAGCCCCGACCTGGCCGGCCGCAAAGCCGTGCTGCGGGTGCACGCCCAGGGCAAGCCGCTGTCGCCGGACGCCGATCTCGACGGTCTGGCCAAGCGCACCGTCGGCATGTCCGGTGCGGATCTGGCCAACGTCATCAACGAGGCCGCGCTGCTCACCGCGCGGGAGAACGGCACGATCATCACCGGCGCCGCGCTGGAAGAGGCCGTCGACCGGGTGATCGGCGGACCGCGCCGCAAGGGCCGGATCATCAGCGAGCTGGAGAAGAAGATCACCGCCTACCACGAGGGCGGTCACACCCTGGCTGCGTGGGCGATGCCCGACATCGAGCCGATCTACAAGGTGACGATCCTGGCCCGCGGCCGCACCGGCGGCCACGCGGTGTCGGTGCCCGAGGACGACAAGGGTCTGATGACCCGCTCGGAGATGATCGCCCGCCTGGTGTTCGCGATGGGCGGGCGCGCCGCCGAGGAACTGGTGTTCCGCGAGCCGACCACCGGAGCGGTCTCCGACATCGAACAGGCCACCAAGATCGCCCGCGCGATGGTGACCGAGTACGGCATGAGCGCCAAGCTGGGTGCGGTCCGCTACGGCACCGAACACGGGGATCCGTTCCTGGGTCGAACCATGGGAACCCAGGCCGACTACAGCCATGAGGTCGCCCGCGATATCGACGACGAGGTCCGCAAGTTGATCGAGGCCGCGCACACCGAGGCGTGGGAGATCCTCACCGAGTACCGCGATGTGCTCGACGTGCTGGCCGGCGAGCTGCTGGAGAAGGAAACCCTGCATCGCGCCGAATTGCAGGCCATCTTCGCCAACGTGCGGAAGCGTCCGCCGTTGGCCGTGTTCAACGACTTCGGCTCCCGCATTCCGTCGGACAAGCCGCCGATCAAGACGCCCGGCGAACTGGCGATCGAGCGGGGTGAGCCGTGGCCCCAGCCGATACCGGAGCCCGCGTTCAAGAAGGCGATCGCCCAGGCTTCGGCCGCCGCCGGGGCGCATCAGGCCCAGGGGGCCAATGGCAACGGCGCCCACCCTGGGGGCGCCCACCCTGGGGCCCATGCCCAGCACCACGGTCGGCACCAGGCTGCGGATGGCCCCGCGCAGCCCGACTACGGTGCGCCGGCCGGCTGGCATGCCCCCGGCTGGCCGCCGCCCCCCCAACAGCAGGGCTGGTACCCGCCGCAGCAGGGCTGGGGTCAGCATCCGCAGCACGGGCAGCACCCGTATCCGGCGCAGCAGCCCTACCCCGCGCCCACCGCTCCTGCTCCGCAGGAGGGCTACGGTGCCGAGGGCGAACGCAACGACCGTTGACCGACGACAAGGGAGCGGCCATGCCGAAGCGCGAAACGATCACGCTCGACACCCCGGAGTTCGATCAGAAGCGCGCCGAGGCGGCCGTCCGGGAACTGCTGCTGGCGGTAGGCGAGGATCCCGACCGCCAGGGTCTCAAGGAGACGCCGGCCCGGGTGGCCCGCGCCTACCGGGAGATCTTCGCCGGGCTCTACACCGACCCGGACGCCGTGTTGGAGACCACGTTCGACGAAGAGCACGACGAGTTGGTGTTGGTCACCAAGATCCCGATGTACTCCACCTGCGAGCATCATCTGGTGGCGTTCCACGGAATGGCCCACGTCGGCTACATCCCAGGCAAAGACGGTCGGGTAACCGGGTTGTCGAAGCTGGCACGGGTGGTCGACCTGTACGCCAAGCGTCCTCAGGTTCAGGAACGGCTCACCGGCCAGATCGCCGACGCGGTGATGCGCAAACTCAAGCCGCGCGGTGTCATCGTCGTCATCGAGGCCGAGCATCTGTGCATGGCGATGCGGGGTGTTCGCAAAGCGGGTTCGGTCACCATGACGTCTGCGGTGCGCGGACAGTTCAAAACCGACGACGCGTCGCGATCCGAGGCACTGGGCCTGATTCTTCGCAAGTGAGGCCTACCCGCGTGCAGGTGTTGGGGGTCGTCAACGTCACCGACGACTCCTTCTCCGATGGTGGATGCTTCCTCGACCCGACCCGGGCCGTCGAGCACGCGCTGGCACTGGTCGCCGACGGTGCCGACATCATCGACGTCGGTGGCGAATCGACGAGGCCGGGAGCCGTCCGGATCGACTCCGTCGTCGAGGCGGCCAGGATCCTTCCCGTCGTGAAAGAGCTTGCCGCCCTGGGGATTACCGTCAGTATCGACACCATGCATGCGGCGGTGGCGCGGGCGGCACTGGAGAGCGGCGCCAGCATCGTCAACGATGTCAGCGGCGGTCGCGCCGACCCGGGAATGGCGCCACTGATCGCCGAGGCCGCCGTCCCGTGGGTGCTGATGCATTGGCGGTCCGTCCGAGATGCCCAACCGCACGACGCACCGCACTACCGTGATGTCGTGGCCGAAGTCCGTGACGAACTGCTCGCCGGCGTCGATGCCGCGTTGGCCGCCGGCATCGATCAGGACAAACTGATCATCGACCCTGGCCTGGGTTTCGCCAAGACGCCACAACACAATTGGGCGTTATTGCATGCCCTGCCCGAGTTCGTCTCGACCGGGATTCCGGTACTCGTGGGGGCATCGCGCAAGCGATTCCTGGGCAGCCTGCTGGCAGCGCCGGACGGCACGGTACGCCCGCCCGACGGCCGGGAGACCGCGACCGCGGTGGTCTCGGCCCTGGCCGCCGTGAACGGGGCGTGGGGAGTCCGCGTGCATGACGTGCGGGCCAGTGCCGACGCACTCAAGGTGGTCGGGGCCTGGCAGCACGCAGGCGGTGACGCTGATGGCTGACCGCATCGAACTGCGCGGCCTGGCTGTCCGCGGCAACCACGGCGTATTCGACCACGAGCGCCGCGACGGGCAGGACTTCATCGTCGACATCACCGTCTGGATCGATCTGGCCGACGCCGCCGCCACCGACGATCTGTCCGACACCTTCGACTACGGCGTGCTGGCAAAGCGCGCCGCCGACATCGTGTCCGGCCCGCCGCGCAACCTCATCGAGACGGTCGCCGCCGAGATCGCCGAGGACGTCATGGTCGATCCCCGGGTGCACGCCGTCGAAGTCGTCGTGCACAAGCCCCACGCACCGATCCCACTGACGTTCAGCGATGTGGCCGTCGTCGCCCGTCGGTCCCGTCGGGGCGGTCGGGGACAGATCGTTCCGGCCACAATAAAAGGCTTAGGGGAAGCGCTATGAGCCGCGTCGTGCTGTCCATCGGGTCCAACCTCGGTGACCGCCTGGCCAGGCTGCAGTCCGTCGTCGACTCCCTCGGCGATGCCGTGCGGTCGGTGTCGCCGGTCTACGAGACCGACGCGTGGGGCGGAGTGGAACAGGGCCCGTTCCTCAATGCGGTGGTGATCGCCGAGGACCCGGCCCTGGATGGGCCCGCGTGGTTGCGCCGGGCACAGGCGATCGAGACCCGGAACGAACGGGTGCGCCGGCAGAAGTGGGGACCGCGCACCCTCGACGTCGATCTGGTGTGTGTGTCCGGCCCCGACGGCGACGTGGTGTGCAGCGATGCCGATCTCACCCTGCCGCACCCGTTCGCCCATGAGCGGGCCTTTGTCCTGATTCCCTGGCTCGACGTCGAACCGGCCGCAGCACTCACCGTCGACGGGCAGCACAGGCCCGCGCGCGAGTTGCTCGGCACGCTGGACCCGGCCGAACGCGGCGGTGTCCGGCCAACCGGGCTGACCCTCGCCGTGGGCCGGGCCTGATGGGTCCCACCCGACGACGCGACCTGGCCGCCGCCGCTGCCGTCGCCGCCATCGCGGGTTACCTGGCGATCCACCTGCTCTACCGCTATTTCCCGCCGATCACCCTGTGGACCGGGCTTTCCCTGTTGGCGGTCGCCGCCGGAGAGACCTGGTGGGCGGCAACGGTCCGCGGCCATATCAGCGACGGACGTATCGGGGTCGGTGCCGGGCGACTGCATCCGCTCGCCGTGGCCCGGACGGTCGCGATCGCCAAAGCCTCGGCGTGGGTGGGTGCGGTGATGCTGGGTTGGTGGCTGGCCGTGCTGGCCTACCTGTTGCCCCGGCGCGCGGAATTACGGGTGGCCGCCGCCGACACCCCGGGTGCACTGGTGGCCGCCGCCAGTGCCTTCGCACTGGTGGCTGCCGCGTTGTGGCTCCAGCACTGCTGCAAATCGCCGGGTGAACCCAACGGCGAGGATGCCCTGGCCGAATAGCGGTTGCATCCTCGACTCGACGGTGAATCGCCGCAGCTTGTCGTTGCCGGCAACCACTTTCCACGCGGTACAGTGCACGCCATGACCGAAGTGTCCCGCGGCGCCAGAAGCCGGCGCGGCGGCCGCGGAACGGGCTGGCTGCTGCTGACCTCGCTGCTGGTTCTGGCTATTCTGGCGAGTGCGACCCTGGTGTTCACCAACCGGGTCGAGCTGCTGAGACTGGCGGTGGTCCTGTCGTTGTGGGCCGCGGTGGTGGCCGCCTTCGTCACAGTCGTCTACCGGCGGCAGAGCGAGCTCGACCAGGCCCGGGCCCGCGACATGAAGTTCGTCTACGACCTCCAACTCGACCGTGAGATCTCCGCCCGGCGGGAATACGAGTTGTCGGTCGAATCGCACCTGCGTCGCACGCTGTCCCGTGAGATCCGCGCGGAGGCTGCCGATGAGATGGCCGGTCTTCGGAATGAGCTCGTCGCGTTGCGCTCACAGCTGGAAGCGATGCTCGGCACCGATCTCGGGCATCGACCGGCGCTGGAAAGCGATCGCACCGCCATGGCGATGCCTGCGGCGCCAGGACGGGTGGAGAGCAGCCGGGTGACCGTGGTCACCGAAGAGGTGGTGACCGTCGTCGCCCACGAGGAGATGGCGGAGAACGCGATCATCGACGTTCACGAAGAGCCCCTGATCGAAGCGGCGCCGGCCACGGTCGAGGCGCCCCCTCCGCCACACACCGAATCGGTGCGGGGCCCGGGCAGCCACCGGCGACCCGCCGACGGCGTCTCCTATCCGCCGCCGTACCCGGCCGAGCCCGTCGTCGTGGCTGCGCCGCCGCCACCGATGCCGCCGCCACCGATGCCGCCGCCACCGATGCCGCCGCCCCCGATGCCGCCGCCCCCGATGCCGGCGCCCCCGATGGCGCCGCCCCGTCAGCCGGACGTGCCGTGGCGCCCGCCGGAGATTCGCCTCGGCCGGCACTCATCCGACGGCAGTCAACATCCCGAGCCCGATGTGCAGCCGGAGCCTCCGCGGGGTCGCCACTGGGTACCGTCCGAGGACCAGCCGGCGCCACCGGGCCGGCATCGCGGATCAGCGGAAGCCGCCGACGAGCCGGTGGTCGAGGAGCCACCGGGCCAGCACGCCGACGGCCAGTCGTTCGCCGATATGATGGCCCGCTTCCAGGTCAGTCCGTCCTCCGGCGGCGGCGGTCGTCGGCGACGCGAGGACTGAGTCGGGCGCTAGAATCGAGCCGACCGTCCGGTACCCGCGTCAGCGGGACCGGAACGCACTCACGTCAGCGAGGTCGTCGTCAGATGGGGACCCCCAACGGCCTTCGGCCTGCCCGGCTCAAAGTGGGCGTCATTTCGGCTGGCCGGGTGGGGACCGCGCTGGGCGTAGCCCTGGAGCGGGCCGAGCATGTGGTGGTCGCCTGCAGCGCCATCTCCGCCGTGTCGCGCAGACTGGCGGAACGTCGACTGCCCGACACACCCGTGCTGCCGGTTCCCGAGGTCGCCGACAACGCCGAGTTGCTGTTGCTGACGGTCCCGGACTCCGAATTGCCGGGTTTGATCCGCGGCCTGGCGGCAACGGGAGCGGTGCGCCGGGGAACCATCGTGGCGCACACGTCCGGAGCCAACGGTGTCGGCCTGCTGGCCCCGCTGGCCGAGCAGGGCATCGTGCCGCTGGCCATCCATCCGGCCATGACGTTCACCGGCGCCGACGAGGATATCGACCGGTTGTCCGACGCCTGTTTCGGGATCACCGCCGCCGACGAGGTCGGCTACGCGATCGCCCAGTCGCTGGTGCTGGAAATCGGGGGCGAGCCATTCGGCGTCCGGGAGGACGCCCGCACCCTGTACCACGCCGCATTGGCGCATGGCAGTAACCACATCGTCACCGTCGTCGCCGATTCGCTCACCGCCCTGCGGGCTGCGCTGCAGGGCCAGGAGCTACTCGGTCAGGAGACCGTGGGCGACGCCCCGGGAGGGCTTGCCGAACGGATCATCGGCCCGCTGGCCAGAGCCGCGCTGGAGAACACCTTGCACCGGGGGCAGGCCGCGCTGACCGGTCCGGTTGCCCGGGGCGACGCCGCGGCAGTCGCGGCCCATCTCGACGCACTGAATGCCGTTGATCCGCAACTGGCGCAGGCGTATTGCGCCGACTCGCTGCGAACCGCGCAACGAGCCCACGCCCCCGAGGAGGTTCTTGACGTGTTGGCCGACTGGTCGCGATCGAGGGGGCCGCACCGGTGAGCGTCAAGGCGCCCCAGTTCAGCGCCGGGCAGTTGAACGTCTACCCGACACCGCATGCGATGTCCGACGTCAGTCGCGCCTTGCGTCACACCGGGCGCCGGGTGATGCTGGTGCCGACCATGGGTGCGCTGCACGAGGGCCACCTCGCCCTGGTGCGTGCCGCCAAACGCGTTCCCGGCGCCGTCGTCATGGTGTCGATCTTCGTCAACCCGTTGCAGTTCGGCGCGGGCGAGGATCTCGACGCCTATCCACGCCCCCTCGACGCCGATCTTGAGATGCTTCGCGCCGAAGGCGTCGAGGCCGTGTTCACCCCGACGCCCTCGACGATGTACCCCTCCGGTCCCCGGACCACCGTGCATCCGGGGCCGCTCGGTGCTGAACTCGAAGGTGGCTCTCGTCCAACGCATTTCGCCGGAATGCTGACCGTCGTCCTGAAGCTGTTGCAGATCGTGCGGCCGGATCGCGCCTTCTTCGGAGAGAAGGACTACCAACAACTGGTCCTGGTGCGTCAGATGGTCGAGGACCTCGACGTCGACGTCCGGATCGTCGGCGTCCCGACGGTGCGGGAGGCCGACGGACTGGCGATGTCGTCGCGGAACCGGTATCTGAGCGCGGAGGAGCGCGAACAGGCCACCGCACTGTCGTCGGCCCTGTTGGCCGGGATGTACGCGGCCGGCGGCGGGGCGGCGGCCGTGCTGGATGCCGCCCGTGCCGTTCTCGATGAGGTTCCCGCGATCGCGACTGACTACCTGGAACTTCGCGGGCCGTGGCTGGAGCCGGCGCCGGCCGCCGGACCGGTCCGATTGCTGGTAGCGGCCCGGTTGGGCAGCACCCGTCTGCTGGACAACATCGCGATCGACCTTCCGGACGGCGTGTCCGCTCCGGTGTCGGGCGATGACGAGCCACACGAAATGGCTTGGCGGAACTGATGTTCCGACTGACAGGTGGGGGGTACCAGCGTGCTGCTCGCCATTGACGTCCGCAATACGCATACCGTCGTGGGCTTGGTCTCCGGATCCGGCGAACACGCGAAAGTGTTGCAGAACTGGCGTATTCGCACCGAGCCGGAAGTCACCGCCGACGAACTGGCGCTGACGATCGAAGGTCTCATCGGCGACGATTCCGAACGGATCACCGGTGCGACGGGGCTGTCCACCGTTCCTTCGGTGCTGCACGAGGTCCGGGCGATGCTAGGCCAGTACTGGCCGTCGATACCGCACGTCCTCATCGAACCCGGCGTGCGGACCGGGATCCCGCTGCTGGTCGACAATCCCAAGGAAGTGGGCGCCGATCGGATCGTCAACTGCCTGGCCGCCTATGCCAAGTTCGCCTCCGCCGCGATCGTGGTGGATTTCGGCTCGTCGATATGTGTGGACGTGGTCTCGGCGAAGGGCGAGTTCCTCGGCGGTGCGATCGCCCCCGGTCTGCAACTGTCCTCGGACGCCGCGGCCGCCCGATCGGCCGCGCTCCGCCGCGTCGAGTTGACCAGGCCGCGCTCGGTCGTCGGCAAGAACACCGTCGAATGCATGCAGGCCGGCGCGGTTTTCGGCTTCGCCGGTCTGGTCGACGGCCTGGTTTCCCGAATCCGTCAGGACGTGGATGGATTCGCCGGCGGTGACGTGGCGGTGGTTGCCACCGGGCACACCGCGCCACTGCTGCTCCCCGAGTTGCACACTGTCGACCACTACGACAAGCACCTCACGCTTGATGGGCTGCGGATGGTCTTCGAACGCAACCAGGAAGGCCAGCATCGGAGGGCAGGAGCGCAGCGACCCGGGAGATAGGTATCGGAGGGCAGGAGCGCAGCGACCCGGGAGATAGGTATCGGAGGGCAGGAGCGCAGCGACCCGGGAGATAGGTATCGGAGGGCAGGAGCGCAGCGACCCGGGAGACCGGCAAAGCCGCCTGAAGCCCGCCCGCTGACCCACCGGCGCCAAAAGGCCCTTTAAGCTGGCACGCCGTGAGCGATGCTGACGCGCCGGCTACCGGCGGCCCGCACGAGCGGACGGCCGATTCCGAGGATGTTCCCGAGCAGTTCCGGATCCGGCAGGGCAAGCGGCAGCGCTTGATCGACGAGGGGCACGAGCCCTATCCGGTCGCGGTGCCCCGCACCCACTCCCTGGCCGAGATCCGGGCCGGCTATCCCGATCTGCCCGCCGATGCCGCCACCGGGGACGTCGTCGGGGTCACGGGGCGGGTGGTCTTCGCCCGTAACTCCGGGAAGCTGTGCTTCGCCACGCTCCAGGAGGGCGACGGCACTCAACTGCAGGCCATGGTCAGCCTGGCCGGTGTGGGAGAGGCCGCCCTGGAGGCCTGGAAGGCCGACGTCGACCTCGGCGACATCGTCTTCGTTCGCGGTGAGGTGATCAGCTCCCGGCGCGGCGAGTTGTCGGTGCTCGCCGACTCCTGGCAGATGGCCGCCAAGGCCCTGCGCCCGCTGCCGGTGGCGCACAAGGAGATGAGTGAGGAATCGCGGGTCCGGCAGCGCTACGTCGACCTGATCGTCCGGCCGGAGGCGCGCGCGGTGGCGCGGCAGCGCATCGCCGTCGTCCGGGGCGTTCGTCACGCCCTGGAACGACGGGGCTTTCTCGAGGTCGAGACTCCGATGCTGCAGACCCTCGCCGGGGGAGCGGCGGCGCGCCCTTTCGTGACGCACTCGAATGCCCTCGACGCCGACCTTTATCTGCGGATCGCCCCGGAACTGTTCCTGAAGCGGTGCGTGGTCGGCGGACTGGAGAAGGTCTTCGAGCTGAACCGCAATTTCCGCAACGAGGGCGCCGATTCCACGCACTCGCCCGAATTCGCGATGCTCGAGACCTATCAGGCCTGGGGCACTTACGACGATTCAGCCCAGATGACCCGCGAACTCATTCAGGAGGTCGCCGACGAGGCACTCGGCACCCGGCAGGTCCCACTGCCCGACGGGCAGGTGTACGACCTCGACGGGGAATGGCAGTCGCTGCAGATGTACCCGTCTTTATCCGACGCGCTCGGCGAAGAGATCACCCCCGCCACGTCGCTGGAATATCTGCTGGCTATTGCCGACCGACTCGGTGTGGAGATTCCCCGGGACCGCGGATACGGCCACGGCAAACTTGTCGAGGAACTGTGGGAACACACCGTCGGCGACGCTTTGTGGGCTCCGACTTTCGTACGCGACTTTCCCGTCGAGACCACACCGTTGACCCGTGAGCACCGCAGCATTGCGGGCGTCACCGAAAAATGGGACCTCTATGTCCGCGGCTTCGAACTGGCCACCGGTTACTCCGAGCTTGTCGATCCGATAATTCAGCGGGAGAGATTCGAAGCCCAAGCCCGTGCCGCGGCCGCCGGCGATGACGAGGCGATGGCTCTCGACGAGGACTTCCTGGCCGCAATGGAGTACGCAATGCCGCCCACGACAGGTACCGGAATGGGTATTGACCGTTTATTGATGGCTCTCACCGGGTTGTCAATTCGCGAGACGGTGTTGTTCCCCATTGTGCGGCGGCACGGCAACTGAACCCGCACGAAAGAATAATGTTGTAATTCAGTGCGAAGTTGTGGCACATTGTCGGCAGACGAAAACAACGTTGGCGATTCTCCCGCACAGAAGGACCCCCGAAAGTCATGGCTAAAAAAGTCACCGTCACCCTTGTCGACGATTTCGACGGTGAGGGTCCCGCGGATGAAACTGTGGAATTCTCCATCGACGGCGTGAGCTATGAAATTGATCTCTCGTCCAAGAATGCGAAGAGGTTGCGCGAGGAATTCAAGGCGTGGACCGAAGCGGGACGCCGCGTCGGCGGACGTCGCCGTGGGCGGCCCTCCGCCCCCGGTCGCGGCGCTCGCGCGTCGATCGACCGCGAGCAGAGTGCGGCCATCCGGGACTGGGCACGTCGCAACGGCCACAAGGTCTCGACCCGGGGCCGGATCCCGGCCGAGATCATCGAGGCTTTCCACGCCGCAAGCTGAGCCGCTCTCCGCTCGGGGGGTCGGTCGTCAGCCTCTCGTCAGACTGGTTTCGCTCGAGGCGAAGGCGAGACTGGCGATACTGGGAAACGAATCGGCGCTCTTCGGCGTTGCACAGCAGTGTCCGCCCTGATCGGCGGGTACCGCTGGCAGGGGAGAAGTACCTCCTCGGCGCGGCCCCACTAGAGTGGACATTGAGGTGCACGGTGCCTACCGCTGCACCCAGGTGACGGAGAGCAGGTAACCACCGAATGTTCGAGAGATTTACCGACCGCGCCCGCAGGGTTGTCGTCCTGGCTCAAGAAGAAGCCCGGATGCTCAACCACAACTACATCGGCACCGAGCACATCCTGCTCGGGCTCATTCACGAGGGCGAAGGCGTAGCAGCCAAGTCACTGGAGTCCCTCGGCATCTCCCTCGAGGGAGTGCGTTCCCAGGTCGAGGAGATCATCGGCCAGGGCCAGCAGGCCCCGTCCGGCCACATCCCGTTCACGCCGCGCGCCAAGAAGGTGCTTGAGCTGTCCCTGCGCGAGGCGCTGCAGCTGGGCCACAACTACATCGGCACCGAGCACATCCTCCTGGGTCTCATCCGGGAGGGCGAGGGCGTGGCTGCGCAGGTTCTGGTCAAGTTGGGCGCCGAGCTGACCCGGGTGCGCCAGCAGGTCATCCAGCTGCTCTCCGGTTATCAGGGTAAGGAGACCGCCGAGGCCGGTTCCAGCGGCCGCGGCGGCGAAGCGGGCAGCCCGTCAACCTCGCTCGTGCTCGACCAGTTCGGCCGCAATCTCACGGCCGCCGCCATGGAGGGCAAGCTCGATCCCGTCATCGGCCGCGAGAAGGAGATCGAGCGGGTGATGCAGGTGCTCAGCCGGCGCACCAAGAACAACCCGGTGCTGATCGGCGAGCCCGGGGTCGGTAAGACCGCGGTGGTCGAGGGCCTGGCCCAGGCCATCGTCAACGGCGAGGTTCCGGAGACGCTCAAGGACAAGCAGCTCTACACCCTCGACCTGGGTTCCCTGGTGGCCGGCAGCCGCTACCGCGGTGACTTCGAGGAGCGCCTGAAGAAGGTGCTCAAGGAGATCAACACCCGCGGCGACATCATCCTGTTCATCGACGAGTTGCACACCCTCGTCGGTGCCGGTGCCGCCGAGGGCGCGATCGACGCCGCCTCGATCCTCAAGCCGAAACTGGCTCGCGGTGAGCTGCAGACCATCGGCGCGACCACCCTCGACGAGTACCGCAAGTACATCGAGAAGGACGCCGCCCTGGAGCGACGCTTCCAGCCGGTCCAGGTCGGCGAGCCGTCGGTGGCGCACACCATTGAAATCCTCAAGGGTCTGCGTGACCGCTACGAGGCGCACCATCGGGTGTCGATCACCGATTCGGCGATCGTGGCTGCGGCCACACTGGCCGATCGGTACATCAACGACCGCTTCCTGCCGGACAAGGCGATCGACCTGATCGACGAGGCCGGTGCGCGGATGCGGATCCGCCGGATGACCGCTCCGCCGGACCTGCGGGAGTTCGACGAGAAGATCGCTGACGCCCGCCGGGAGAAGGAATCGGCGATCGACTCGCAGGATTTCGAGAAGGCCGCCTCCTTGCGTGACAAGGAGAAGCAGTTGGTCGCCCAGCGCGCCGAGCGCGAAAAGCAGTGGCGTTCCGGTGATATGGACGTCGTGGCCGAGGTCGACGACGAGCAGATCGCCGAGGTCCTGGGCAACTGGACCGGCATCCCGGTGTTCAAGCTGACCGAGGAGGAGACCACTCGGCTGCTGCGCATGGAGGACGAGCTGCACAAGCGGATCATCGGGCAGGAGGATGCGGTCCGGGCTGTTTCCAAGGCCATCCGCCGCACCCGCGCCGGCCTGAAGGATCCCAAACGCCCGTCGGGCTCGTTCATCTTCGCCGGTCCGTCCGGTGTCGGTAAGACCGAGCTGTCCAAGGCGCTGGCGGAGTTCCTATTCGGCGACGACGACGCCCTCATCCAGATCGACATGGGCGAGTTCCACGACCGCTTCACCGCCTCGCGGCTGTTCGGCGCCCCGCCCGGGTACGTCGGTTACGAGGAGGGCGGCCAGCTCACCGAGAAGGTGCGGCGCAAGCCGTTCTCGGTGGTGCTGTTCGACGAGATCGAGAAGGCGCACCAGGAGATCTACAACACCCTGTTGCAGGTGCTCGAGGACGGCCGCCTCACCGACGGCCAGGGCCGCACGGTCGATTTCAAGAACACCGTGCTGATCTTCACCTCGAACCTGGGCACCTCCGACATCTCCAAGGCCGTCGGCCTCGGGTTCACCCAGGGGGGTGGAGACAACAACTACGAGCGGATGAAGCAGAAGGTCAACGACGAGCTCAAGAAGCACTTCCGGCCGGAGTTCCTCAACCGTATCGACGACATCATCGTCTTCCACCAGCTCACGCAGGACGAGATCATCCTGATGGTCGACCTGATGGTGAACCGCGTCGGCAAGCAGCTCAAGGCCAAGGATATGGAGATGGAGCTGACCGACAGGGCAAAGTCCCTGCTGGCCAAACGTGGCTTCGACCCCGTCCTGGGTGCCCGCCCGCTGCGGCGGACCATCCAGCGCGAGATCGAGGACGCGCTGTCGGAGAAGATCCTCTTCGAGGAACTCGGACCCGGTCAGCTGGTCACCGTCGACGTCGAGAACTGGGACGGCGAAGGCGCCGGCGAGGACGCGAAGTTCACCTTCAGCGGTGGGCCCAAGCGGGTCGAGATCGTCGAGCCGGACCTGGCGACCACGGCCACCGAGTAGTCAGCTGTCGATAGTCGCCGAGACGGTCGGTCACCACGGGTGGCCGGCCGTCTCTGCGCTTCTCAGTCCAGACATCGGGCTGAGTACCGATCAGCGGTAGCGCGGCAGCAAGCCGAAGACCTGCTTGATGATCGTCATCACCCAGCCGCCGGCGTTGGGGCTGTGGAAGCGCGGCCAGTTCAGTTGGAAGCTGACCAC
>CAISDL010000082.1 GCA_903884065.1 uncultured Actinomycetes bacterium
GACGATGAGCCGCTTGCGCGAAGAGAGAAGACTTCAGTGACCATCGCACCGTCCCCAGCCAGCCCGCCGCTTCCCCCGGTTCCCGAGGGCGCGGTCATGGTGACCCTGAAGATCGCGCGCTTCGATCCGGAAAACCCCGATAGATACGCCGACTCCGCCGGCTGGCAGAGCTTCCGGGTGCCATGCCTGCCCAGCGACCGACTGCTGAACTTGATGATCTACGTGAAGAGCTACCTCGACGGGTCCCTGACGTTCCGGCGCTCCTGCGCTCACGGCGTGTGCGGGTCAGACGCCATGCGGATCAACGGTGTCAACCGGTTGGCCTGCAAGGTGCTGATGCGAGACCTGCTGCCGAAGAAGGCCGACAAGGCACTGACGGTGACCATCGAACCGATCCGCGGGCTGCCCGTGGAGAAGGACCTGGTGGTGGACATGGAGCCGTTCTTCGATGCGTACCGCGCGGTCAAGCCCTACCTCATGACGAGTGGAAACCCACCGACCCGCGAGCGCATTCAGAGCCCGACCGACCGGGCCCGCTACGACGACACCACCAAATGCATCCTGTGCGCCTGCTGCACCACCAGTTGTCCGGTGTTCTGGAACGAGGGCAGCTACTTCGGGCCGGCCGCGATCGTCAATGCCCACCGGTTCATCTTCGACAGCCGCGACGAGGGCGCGGCAGAGCGACTGGAGATCCTCAACGAGGTCGACGGGGTGTGGCGCTGCCGCACCACTTTCAACTGCACTGACGCGTGCCCGCGCGGGATTGAAGTCACCAAGGCGATCCAGGAGGTCAAGCGCGCCCTGATGTTCGCGCGGTGACCGGAGGGCCTCGTCAGAGGTCCCACGACGAGCCGGTCGCCATGTTTCGTTGGGGAAACAATCAGGGCTTTCGCAGCGCGCCGATACAGGTCTGCCCGTAACCTCTGTGCCCATGAGCAAAGGCGAGCTGACGATCGAGTCACCTGGCCCCGGACACACTCCGGGGGTCGAGAGCAAAGGCCTCAAAGGCGGTGCCCTGGGACTGGTGTCCAGCATCGTCGTCGGGATGGCTTCCACCGCGCCGGCCTACTCGCTGGCCGCGACCCTTGGTCTGGTCGTCGCCAGCGGCGGCGCCCTGCTCGCCGGCGTCAAGGCGCCGGCAATCGTGCTTCTCGCCTTCATCCCGATGTACATGATCGCGGTGGCCTACCAGGAGCTCAACAAGGCCGAACCGGACTGCGGCACCACGTTCACCTGGGCCACCCGCGCCTTCGGACCCCTGGTCGGCTGGATGGGTGGCTGGGGCATCATCGCCGCCGACGTCATCGTGATGGCCAACCTGGCCCAGATCGCGGGCTCCTACTCGTTCACCTTCGTCGGCGGACTGGGCTGGGAGTCGGTGGCCGACCTCGCCAACAGCACGCTGTGGTCGACGGTGGCCGGCGTCATCTGGATCGTCGTGATGACCTACATCTGTTACCGCGGAATCGAAGTGTCGGCGCGCATCCAATACGGGTTGCTGGGCATCGAGATGGTCGTGCTGGTCGCCTTCTCGGTGATCGCCCTGTTCAGGGTGTACTCCGGCACGGCCGAAACCTACTCGCTGCACCCGTCGCTGGACTGGTTCTGGCCGGCCGGGCTGGACTTCAGCACGGTCATCGCCCCGGCCCTGCTGACGGCGCTGTTCATCTACTGGGGCTGGGACACCGCGGTTGCCTGCAACGAGGAGTCCGACGATCCCGGCACCACCCCCGGGCGCGCCGCCGTCATCTCGACATTCCTGCTGCTGGCCACTTACGCACTGGTCACGGTCTCCGCCATCGCCTTCGCCGGCGTCGGCGAGGAGGGCATCGGCCTGGGCAACCCGGACAACGCCGACGACGCCTTCGCCGCGATCGGCCCGGACCTCTTCGGTGACAGCGTCATCGGCAAGATAGGGCTCATGCTGCTCGCCGCATCCATTCTCACCTCGGCATCGGCGTCGACGCAGACCACGATTCTGCCCACCGCGCGCACCACGCTGTCGATGGGCGTCTACAAGGCACTGCCGGCGTCCTTCGCCAAGATCCACCGCAACTACCTGACCCCCACCGTCGCGACACTCGTCATGGGCGCGGTCTCGATCCTGTTCTACGTGCTGTTCACCCTGGTCAGCCCGAATCTGCTGTCGGCACTGATCGGCTCGGTCGGCCTGATGATCGCGTTCTACTACGGCCTCACCGGTTTCGCCTGCACCTGGTTCTACCGCAAGGACCTCACCAAATCGGCGCGCGACCTGGTCATGCGCGGGATCGTTCCACTGACGGGCGGCATCATCCTGCTGGTGATCTTCATCTACGGGCTGATCCAGTACGCCAAGGTGGACTGGCTCACCGACGACGACGGCAACAACGTCACCATCCTCGGCTTCGGCGCGGTGGCGGTGGTGGGGATCGGCGCCCTGGTACTCGGTGTGATCATGATGGTGGTGTGGTGGATAGCCTCACCCGCCTTTTTCCACGGCGACACCCTGCCGATGCGAACCAGCGCCGACCTGGTACTGGCCCCAGCCACCGCCGTCGAGGCGATGTTCGGTCTCCCGGACTCCGGTGACGTGCCCACCGTGATCGCCCCTGACCTGTCCAACCTGCCGCCGGGCGAGACCGCGGTCAACCCGGAGACCGGTGAGGAGTTCACCAAGGGTCCGCACGCATAACCCAGACATCACGAACGTAACGCCACGGCGGGATTGCCGGCACTTTCCCGCCGTGGCGTTACGGCTGGCGGCGGTAACTCAGCGCAACGCGAATATGGTCCGGTGCCAACCCTTTTCGACGGACCCGGTGATGTCGCTCATCACGTGCTTGATGGTGAGGTACTCCTCGAAGGAGTAGTCGGACATGTCCTTGCCGAAGCCGGAGGCGCCCAGCCCGCCATGGGGCATCTCGCTGATGATCGGGATGTGGTCGTTGATCCACACACAGCCCGCCTTGATCTCCCGGGACGCCCGCTGAGCGCGGTACACGTCCCGGGTCCAGGCTGAAGCGGCCAGTCCGTACTGGGTGTCGTTGGCCTGGCGCAGGGCGTCGTCATCGCCGCTATGGCGGCGCACCGTCAGCACCGGCCCGAAGATCTCGTCACGGTAGACCTCGGAATCCTCGGTCACGTCAGCGATCAGCGTGGGCAGGTAGAAGGAGCCGGGCAGGTCGGGCGCCTTACCGCCGGCCACCACCCGCGCACCCTGGCCGGGGGCACGATCCACCATCCCGGCGACCCGGTCCCGGTGGGCCATCGAGATCAGCGGCCCGAGATCGGTGTCCGGATCCTGCGGGTCGCCGACGACCACCTTGGCCATCAGTTCGGCCACCCCGGCAACGAAGTCGTCGTAGAGGTTGGCGGCCACGATCGCGCGGGTCGCGGCGGTGCAATCCTGACCGGAGTTGATCAGCGCGCCGGCGACCGCGCCGTGCACGGCGGCGTCGAGATCGGCGTCCTCGAACACCACGAAGGGAGCCTTGCCGCCGAGTTCCAGTTGGGTGCGGTGGCCGTGAACCGCCGCCGCAGCCATCACCTTGCGGCCCACTGCCGTCGACCCGGTGAAGGTCACGACGTCGACGTCCGCATGCGCGGCCAGCCCATAGCCCACATCCGCGCCCGCGCCGGTCACCACGTTGAGCACCCCCGCGGGCAGTCCCGCCTCAGTGGCCAGACGCGCAAGCGTCAGCGTCGTCAGCGGCGTGAGTTCGGCCGGCTTGATCACGACCGAGCAGCCCGCGGCCAGCGCGGGGATCACCTTCCACACCGCCATCTGCAACGGGTAGTTCCACGGGGTGATCGTGGCCACGACACCCACCGCTTCGCGTCTGATCGAGGAGGTGTGGTCGGCGGAGTACTCGGCGGTGGCCTTGCCCTCCAGATGCCGGGCCGCGCCCGCGAAGAACGCGATGTTGTCGATGCTGCCGGGCACATCGAACTCGGTCGCCAACCGCACCGGCTTCCCGGTCTGGCTGACCTCCTCGGCGATGAGCTCGTCGGCGTGCGCCTGCACCAGTTCGGCCAGTGCGAAAAGGACCGCCGAGCGCGCAGCCGGGGTGGCCGCCGACCAATCGGGCAACGCCGCCCGGGCGGAGGCCACCGCGACGTCGACGTCGGCCGGGGACGCCAGTGCCATCTCGGCGACCTGTTCGCCGGTGGCGGGATTGATGACGTGGTGACGGGCGCCCGTGGTGCTCACCCGGGCACCGTCGATCCAACTGCTGGGAATCACGGGTAAATGCTACGTATTCCGTCGCGAGGATTGCCCAAAACAACGGATTCCGTGCACAATCATCAGATGCGAGACTCGGGCGTGCCCACCGGCCGGATTCCGGTCCGCGTCGTGGCCCCGACCCCGGCAGGGGTGTCGCACCTGGATGAGATGTCGAAGGCCATCATCGAAAAACTGCAGCACGACGGTCGCCAGTCCTATGCCGGAATCGGCAAGGCGGTCGGCCTGTCCGAGGCCGCCGTTCGGCAGCGTGTGCAGCGACTGATCGACGCCGGGGTGATGCAGATCGTCGCGGTGACCGACCCCATGCAACTGGGTTTCTCCCGCCAGGCCATGATCGGCATACGCTGCCAGGGCGATGCCACCAAGGTGGCCGAACGGCTCGCCGAACTCGGATCCGTGGACTACGTGGTCCTCACCGCCGGCACTTTCGACGCCATCGTCGAGGTGGTGTGCGCCGACGATTCGGAGTTGCTGGACCTCCTCAACACCGAGATCCGATCGGTGCCCGGGGTGATGTCTACGGAGACGTTGGTCTACCTGAAACTCGTTAAACAGCAATACAATTGGGGTACACGATGACAACAGACCGATACAGGGAACTTTCCGCGCAAGCCGATCGGCACCTCTGGGGCCACTTCGCCCGACACGGCGAGGGCATCACCCCGCCGATCATCACCCGCGGCGAGGGCGTCTATCTGTGGGACAGCACCGGCAAGCGCTACATCGACGGACTGTCCGGCCTGTTCACCTGCCAGGTGGGCCACGGCCGGGAGGAGCTTGCCGAGGCGGCCGCCAAGCAGGCCAGGACACTGGAGTTCTTCCCGCTGTGGTCGTACGCGACCGAACCCGCGATCGAACTGGCCACCCGACTGGCCGGCTATGCCCCCGGCGACCTGAATCGGGTCTTCTTCACCACCGGCGGCGGCGAGGCCGTCGAAAGCGCCTGGAAGCTGGCCAAGCAGTACTTCAAGCTGACCGGCCGACCCGCTAAGTACAAGGTGATCTCGCGAGCGATCGCTTACCACGGCACCCCGCACGGCGCCCTGGCGATCACCGGCCTGCCCACCTTCAAGGTGCCGTTCGAGCCCATCACCCCCGGCGGGTTCCGGGTGCCCAACACCAACTGGTATCGAGCGCCCGAGGGGCACAACACCGACATCAAAGAGTTCGGCCAGTGGGCAGCCAACCGGATCGCCGAGGCTATCGAGTTCGAGGGTCCCGACTCGGTGGCGGCGGTATTCCTGGAGCCGGTGCAGAACGCCGGCGGCTGCTTCCCGCCGCCGCCCGGCTACTTCGACAGGGTCCGCGAGATCTGCGACGAGTACGACATTCTGATGGTCTCTGACGAGACGATTTGCGCGTTCGGCCGGATCGGTTCGATGTTCGCCTGCAACGACTTCGGCTACATCCCCGACATCATCACCACCGCCAAGGGAATGACCTCCGGCTACTCCCCGGTCGGCGCGATGATCGCCTCTGACCGTCTTTTCGAGCCCTTCAACGATGGCATCACCGCCTTCGCGCACGGCTACACCTTCGGTGGTCACCCGGTGTCGTCCGCGGTGGCGCTGGCCAACCTCGACATCTTCGAGCGCGAGGGGCTCAACAAGCACGTCAAGGACACCGCCCCCGCATTCCGGGCCACCCTGGAGCGGCTGCTCGATCTGCCGATCGTCGGCGACGTGCGCGGCGAGGGCTTCTTCTACGGCATCGAACTGGTCAAGGACAAGGCCACCAAGGAGATCCTCGACGACGAGCTCAGCGAGTGGCTGCTGCGCAGTTTCCTGTCCGTCGAACTGTTTGAAGCCGGTCTGTACTGCCGCGCCGACGACCGTGGCGACTCGGTGATTCAGCTTGCCCCGCCGCTGATCAGCGACCAGGCGGTGTTCGACGAGATCGAGCAGATCCTGCGCCGCGTGCTCATCCAGGCCTGGGATCATCTGCAGACGCGCGGGGACGCCTGGGCGAGCTGATGGCCGGACCGAGCGGCGCCAAGCCGAAAGTCAATCCCGTCCGCTGGCGACCGCCGCCGGTGACCCCGCTGCCGGAGTTCGGACCAGCGGAGTTGACCGTCGTGCCGATGCCCGGTGACGCGCCCGAGGACATCGTCGTCGACGCCGACGGTGCGCTGTGGACCGGACTGGTCGACGGGCGCATCGTGCGGATCGGCCCGGCCGGCGAAACGACGGTGGTGGGCCACACAGCGGGCCGGCCACTGGGGCTCACCGTCGCCCACGACGGCCGGCTGCTGATCTGCACCAGCCCGGGTGGCCTGCTGGCTATGGATCGCACCACCGGCAGCACCGAGGTGCTGGTGGACGCTGTCGACTTCAGACCCCTGAACTTCTGTTCGAATGTCGTCGAACTACCCGACGGTACAATCTATTTCACCGAATCCACCGCGAAATTCACCTATGCGCATTTCAAGGGCGCGATCATCGAGGCGCGCGGCGACGGCGCCCTGAACCGCCGCGACCCGGATGGCACCGTCAGCACGGTGCTGGACAACCTGTACTTCGCCAACGGGCTCACTGCCACCCTCGACGGGTCAGCGCTGGTGTTCGCCGAGTCCCAGGGTCGCCGGCTGTCCAAGTACTGGCTGACCGGACCGAGGGCCGGCACGGTGACCCCACTGGCAATCAACCTCTCGGCCATGCCGGACAACATCTCGACCGGGACCGACGGGCGGATCTGGGTGGCGATGGTCAGCGAGGCGAATGCCATCGCCGATGCCCTGGCCCCGCGTGCGCCCTGGTTGCGCAAGGCGGTGTGGTTGCTGCCGGACCGGTTGCAGCCGCAGATCGCACCCGAGGTGTACGCGGTGGCGTTCGACCCGGACTCCGGCGCCGCCGTGGCCGGAGTACGAATGAAACGGCCGGACTTCGGCGTGGTGACCGGCCTGGTGGAGCATCGGGGCCGGTTGTGGATGAGCAGCATCGGCTTTCCCGCCGTCGCACACTGCGCATTGCCGGCCTGACCCGGCCGAGTCACAATAACCACACCAGTCACAGCGCGGCTCCGTGGAATCCTGCCGCTGATCGCCTAACCTGCGTTGAATGCGGATCCCCCTACAGGTGGCACGGGTTGTCGCCCTGGCGGCAACACTGTGCCTGGTGGGCGCCCCGACTACTGCCTGGGCCGACCCGGAGGCGGCACCGGACCCCAACAGCTGCCCCTACAAGGTCTCCACCCCGCCGGCGGTGGACTCCTCGGAGGTGCCGACCGCCGGTGATCCGCCGCAACCGCTGGCCGTACCGGCCACCCCGGTGGGCGGCGACGCGTTGGGCAGTTGCGGCGTGAGCGTCGCCGCCGGCACTCCCCCGCTGCCCGGCGACGTGTCCGCGGAGGCCTGGCTGGTCGCAGACCTCGACAGCGGCGACGTCATCGCGGCGCGGGATCCACACGGTCGGCACCGCCCGGCCAGCATCATCAAGGTGCTGATCGCCATGGCGGCCATCAATGAACTCCCGCTCGACAAAGTCATCGAAGGCACCCAGGAGGACGCCAACGCCGAGGGCACCAAGGTCGGCGTGGACCTGGGCGGGCGCTACACCGTCAACGACCTGCTGCACGGACTGCTCATGCACTCCGGAAACGACGCCGCCCACGCGCTGGCAATAGCACTCGGCCGCTCCGGAGGGCAGGAGCGAAGCGACCCGGGAATCGCATCCGGAGGGCAGGAGCGAAGCGACCCGGGAATCGCATCCGGAGGGCAGGAGCGAAGCGACCCGGGAGTCGCCATGGACGTCGCGATGCAGAAGATCAACACGCTGGCCACCAAACTCGGCGGCCGCGACACCCGCGTCGCCACCCCCTCGGGGCTGGACGGCCCGGGCATGAGCACCTCGGCCTACGACATGGGGCTGTTCTACCGGTACGCATTCAACAACCCCACGTTCGCCGACATCGTGGCCACTCGCACCTATAACTTCCCCGGGCACCCCGCCAAGCCCGGCGAGAACGCCGACCACCCGGGTTACGAGTTGGAGAACGACAACAAACTGCTGCTGAATTACCCGGGCGCCATGGGCGGCAAGACCGGATTCACCGACGACGCTCGGCAGACCTTCGTCGGCGCGGCCAATCACGACGGTCGCCGTCTCGTCGCGATCCTGCTGCGCGGGACGCGCGAAAAGATCGCCCCGTGGGAGCAGGCCGCGCATCTGCTGGACTACGGGTTCGCCACCAAGGTCGACACCAAGATCGGCGCCCTGATCGAACCCGATCCCTCGCTCATCCCGCCCAAACCCGAAGCGGCCCCGGACAATAACCCCATCCTGTCCGGCGACGGACTGCCGGTGCGGATCGGCGTGGCGGTGATCGGCACCGTCATCGTGTTCAGCCTGATGCTGGCGGCGCGGTCGCTGAATCAACGGGTCCAGGCCCGGTAGCGGCCCACGCGGTGGCGAACAGCACCAGTCGGGCGGTGATGTACGCGAACACCATCAGGCCGAACACCGGACCGAAGGTGGTGCCGGCCGGGCCGTGCATCACCACCCGCAGATAGACCGACGCGACCTGCTTGAACACCTCGAAACCCACAGCGGCGAGCAGACCGGCCGCGGCGGCGCGGCGCATGGGCACCGGCTCCCGCGGCAACCGCGCGATCATCCAGGTGAACATCAGCCACGCCACCAGCACCGACACCACCAGCGATGCTCCCCGCAGGATCCCGGCGAGGTTCAGCGCACCGCTGGCCAGAGCGGTCAATCCGATGGTCAGCAGACTCGCCACGAACGTCGACACCAGCGCCGTCAGGTCGGAGATCTTGGTTTTCACGAAGCCTCCGGGGATGTCGGTATCCGGAGCCCACATCTGGGTCAGCGCGCCCCGCAGGTGGGTCATCCAATTCAGCCCGGCCCATAGTGCGGTGCCCAAGCCGATCAGTCCGACCGAGGTCCGCGAGTCGATGGCGGCGTCCATCAGGCTGATCAACTGTTGGGCGAAGTCGCCGGAAACCGCCGCCTTGACCCGACTGTCGATCTCCGCCAACACTGCGGGCCGGCTGGCCAGAACGAACCCGACCACCGCGAAGCCGACCATGAGCAGCGGGAACATCGCGAAGATGGTGAAGTAGGTGACGGCGGCCGCACAGAAGTCGCCCTTGGCGGTGTCGTAGCGCTGTTGGGCCCGAATGGCGCGGTCCAGCCAGGGTTGGCGCGCGCGCAACTGCTCCAGCCGGTCCTTGATGGGCATCAACTCTCCGGCAGGAAACCCAACCGCTCGTAGACCCGGCCCAGGGTCGCGGTCGACACCTCGCGGGCACGCTGAGCACCAGCGGCGAGGACGGCCTGCAATTCGGCCGGGTCGGCGAGCAGCTCGTCGACCCGCTGCTGGATCGGGGTGACGTAGGAGACGACGGCCTCGGCGGTTTCGGCCTTGAGATCGCCGTAGCCGCGACCGGAGTAGCCGTCGACGAGCTTGTCCACCGGCGTTCCGGTAACCGCGGACTGGATGGACAGCAGGTTGGACACGCCGGGCTTGGCCTCGAGATCGAAGCGAATCTCGCGCTCGCTGTCGGTCACCGCGGACCGAATCTTCTTGGCCGACACCTTTGCAGGGTCGAGCAGGTTGATCAGTCCGGCGTCGGTGGTCGCCGACTTGCTCATCTTCGACGTCGGCTCGGCGAGGTCGAAGATCTTCGCGGTCTCCTTGGCGATCATCACCTCCGGCACCACGAAGGTGCCGGGAAACCGGGCGTTGAACCGTTGGGCGATGTCGCGGGCCAGTTCCAGGTGCTGGCGCTGATCCTCGCCCACCGGAACCAGGTTGGTGTCGTAGAGCAGGACGTCGGCGGCTTGGAGCACCGGGTAGGTGAACAGACCCACCGTCGCCGAGTCGGCCCCCTGCTTGAGCGACTTGTCCTTGAACTGGGTCATCCGCGAGGCCTGGCCGAAACCGGTGAAACAGCCCAGCACCCAGGCCAATTCCGTGTGCGCGGGCACATGGCTCTGGACGAAGATCGTCGAGCGGGCCGGGTCGACGCCAAGAGCCAGGTACTGCGCCGCGGTGACCAGGGTGCGCCGGCGCAGCACTTCGGGATCCTGGGGCACGGTGATCGCGTGCAGGTCGACGACGCAGAAATAGGCGTCATAGTCGTCCTGCAATCCGGGCCACTGCCCGACCGCACCCAGCGCATTACCCAGATGCAGGGAATCGGAGGTGGGCTGCACACCGGAGAAAACGACACGGGATTGCTGGCTCATGATGGGACAATCCTGTCATGCGGAAATTCCTTGCGGCGATGGTTGCGGCTCTGACGGCGACATCGGTGCTGAGCGGCTGTTCCGGCGCCCCCGGATCCGGCGAGAAACGCCCCCCCGGCGCGGCGGTGGTGGTGGTTTCCGGCGGCGATGCCGTCAGCCCCTTCACCACACCCGATCAGGCCTGCGCCACCGGACTGGCGGCCGGCAACACCAACACCGCGATCCGCGAGCACCTGCTCGGCAAGGGTTACACCGTCTACACCTCGCCGGCGATGAACGGGCGCGGTCAGGTCGTCGACCAGCAGGGCTTCGGCGCATTCGGGGTGTGCCCGGTGACGCTGCCGGAGAACGTGACGGTCAACTCCACCGCCAGCATCGACACCGCCGGCGAGCACCTGGCCCGGTTCATCAACTGGCTGCACGACGACAAGGGTGTCACCGAGGTTGACTTCGTGGCCCACTCGATGGGCGGGCTGTACTCGCGGGCGGCGATCCGGGTGCTGGCGACCACCGACAGCAAGGTCAAGATCCGCTCACTGACCACCGTCGGCACACCGTGGCAGGGTTCCTACCTCTCCGACTACGCCAACGACCTGATCCCGTTGTCCGAGTGCCGGGGCGACAAGCTGTGCGAGTCGGGGATGAAGCAGTTCAAAGAACGCGTGCTGCAACTGATGGCCGGCTCCGGCCGTGAGGTCAACAAGAACTTTCTGACGGGCAAGGGCGGGTGGAATGAATTCCAGTCCGGAGTGCTCGACCAGATCCCGGTGGTTCTGATCGCCGGCAAGAAGTTCACCGCCCCCGCCCCGGCGAACCCCGGGGTGTGGCCCAACGACGGCTTGGTGGCCGAGGAGAGCGCCCTGGCCAAGAGCGTCACCGACCCGGTGCTGCCGCACCGGCGCTGCTACGTCTTCGACGACACCCACAGCATCTTCGTGTCGAACGCCGCCGGGCTGGAGTGGAAGACGGCACTGACCTGGGATCCACAGGTCTTCGAGGTGATCGACCGGGCGATCCGGGACGCGTCCACGGCGATGTCGACGGCCAACCGGGATGGTTGCCCCTAGCCGCGGATCCCGGTCGGCATCAGTAACCGCACCGCGGCGTCGGCGACCAGGTCAAGGTCGTCACCCAAGGCGCCGGTAGCCCATTCCCGGGCCATCTCGGACACGCGGCGGTCGTGGTCTAGTCGTCGAACTCCACGGTCACCGGGGCGTGGTCCGACCAGCGCAACGCATAGGCCTCGGGTCTCTCCACCCGGGCTGCGCGGGCCCGCCCCGCCAGCGCCTCGGTGGCCAGGTGATAGTCGATGCGCCACCCGGCGTCATTGTCGAAGGCCTTGCCCCGCCACGACCACCAGCTGTAGGGACCCGGGCGATCGGGGTGCAGTCGGCGCACCACATCGACCCAACCGGACTCCATCAGCTCAGTCAGCCAGTGACGCTCGTTGGGCAGGAAGCCGGCCTTCTTGAGGTTGCCTTTCCAGTTCTTGATGTCGTGTTCGGTATGGGCGATGTTCCAGTCGCCGCACAACACCGCGTGCCGGCCGTCGGCCGCGAGTTCGGCCATCCGGACGGCCAGTGCCGCCATGAACCGTTCCTTCTCCACCTGGCGGTCGGTGCCCGCCTCGCCGGAGTGCACGTAGAGGCTGCCGACGGTCGCACCGCCGGGGAGGTCGATCTCCAGATAGCGGCCGTGGTTGGTGAATTCGGTTGCAGCCAGACCGATCCGAACGCTCTCGAACGGTGCCCGGCTCAGGATCGCGACACCGCTGCGGCCACGCAGGTGCGGCTCGGCCGAGGCCAGGTGCCACCCGTCCTGCAGCGCCGGCGCCAGTGCGTCGGCGAGTTGGGCATCATCGGCCCGGGTCTCCTGCAGACACACCACGTCGGCGGCGGTCGCGGTCAGCCAGGCCAGCAGACCGCGGTTGTCCTCGGAGCGCTCGCGCACCGCGGCACGCACCCCGTTGACGTTGATTGTCGTGACGATCACGGCTGCACAACTTAACAGCGGGTGGATCCATTCCGATCCGCACCCGCGCCCGCGGTGGAATGCTCTTCTGAACAATTGACGTCGGCGCGGAATGAGGAACATGCCATGACTGATCGGAACCGCCCGTGGTTCGCTCTCTACGACAAAGGGGTTCCGTACTCCGTCATCTACCCGCCGTTGTCGATCAAGCAGATGTTCAATAGCTGCGCCGAGAAGAACCCGGACCGGGACTACCTGATCATCAACGACATGCGCCTGCCCTACGGGCTGGTCAACACGATGGCGCGCAAGACGGCGAACGCCCTGGTGACGCTCGGGGTGAAGAAGGGCGACCGGGTCGCCATCATGTCGCCCAATGTGCCGCAGTACGTCATCGCCTTCCAGGCCTGCGCCAAGCTCGGCGCCATTGTGGTGCCGATCAACCCGCTGGCGGCCGGTCCCGAGGTGCATCACTACATCAACGACAGCGGAGCGGAGACCGTCATCGTGCTGGCGGCCTTCGCCAAGGGCCCGATCGCTGTTCTGAAAGCCAGCGACACCCCGCTGCGCAACGTCATCGCCTTCCAGATCCCGTCGGTGACCTCCGAGGTGGAGAGCGGACCGGGCATCCACGACTTCAACGATCTCGTCGGTGCTGCGGCCGATTCCGAACCCGATGCCGACATCCACGGGTCCGACGTCCTGATGCTGCAGTACACCGGTGGCACCACCGGGCTGTCGAAGGGCTGCGTGCTGACCAACGACAACCTGGTGTCGATCGCCTACCAGGAGAACTACTGGATGGCTCCGCTGATCGACAGGGACGAGCCGCTCCGCTGCCTGGCGGCCGTCCCGATCTATCACATCTACGGCTTCAACATGAACGTCAATGCCAACCACATCAGCGGCGGGACGATCATCATGGTTCCGCAGCCCAGCGTCGACAACGTGCTGGAGGCGATCAACAAGCACGAGCCCAACCTGTTCCCGGCCGTGCCCGCCATGATCATCGGCCTCAACCAGCATCCCGACATCGCCACCTCGAAGATCGGGTCGGTCAAGGCCGTCGTCTCGGGGTCTGCGCCGCTGCCACTGGAGGCGATGAAGACCTTCGAGGCGCTCTCCGGAGCGCTGATCTTCGAGGGGTACGGGATGTCGGAGACCTCCAACATCGTCACCGCCAACCCGCTGTTCACCGTCCGCAAACCGGGCGGAGTCGGGATCCCGTTCCCGGACAACGACGTCCGCATCGTCGATCTCGAGACGGGCGAGAAGGAGATGCCGCTCGGCGAGCCCGGCGAGCTCACCTGCAAGGGCCCGACGGTCATGCGGGAGTACTGGAACAACCCCGCCGAGACCGAGAAGACTTTCCGGGACGGCTGGCTGCTGACCGGCGACATCGGCTACATGGACGAAGACGGCCACATCTTCATCGTCGACCGCAAGAAGGACATGGTGCTCTCCAGCGGGTTCAACGTCTACCCGCGCGAGATCGATGAGTTGATGTACACCCATCCGAAAGTGCTGCAGGCGTGTTCGTTCGGCATCCCCGATCCGAAGCGCGGCGAGAGCCTCAAACTCGCGCTGGTCCTCAAACCCGGCGAGGAGTTGACCGCTGACGAGGCACGCGCGTTCTGCAAGGAGAACCTCTCCGGCTACAAGGTGCCCGCCGAGGTCGTGTTCCTCGACACGCTCCCGGTCACCTCGGTCGGCAAGCCGGACCGCAAGAAGCTGCGCCAGATGCAGCTCGGAGGATGACGTAACGTCAGGACCATGAGCGACCGGGCACCGATCCACCTCGGTTCCGGGGAACCCATCCTGCTGCTGCACCCCTTCATGATGTCGTCCTACGTCTGGCACGACGTCGCCCCGGCACTGGCCCGGACCGGGCGGTTCGAGGTGTTCGCACCGAGTATGGCCGGGCACAACGGCGGCCCGCACACCCGCTCGTGGTTCCTGGACACCAAGACCCTGGCCGACCATGTGGACGCCCAGCTCGACGATTTGGGCTGGGAGACAGCGCATATCGTCGGCAACTCACTCGGCGGGTGGGTGGCCTTCGAACTGGAGCGGCGCGGCCGGGCTCGAACCCTGACCGCGATCGCCCCGGCAGGCGGCTGGCACCGCTGGTCCCCGGTCAAGTACGAAATCGTCGCCAAATTCGTTGCCGGTCTTCCGGTCTGGATGACGGCGCTGCTCCTGGGGCGGCGCGCGGCGCTACTGCCGGGGGCCAAGGCCGCCGCGAGCGTGCCGTGCAGTGCCACCCCGGCCGGCCTGTCCGACACCGACCTGCGGGAGATCATCGATGACGTCACGCATTGCCGTGCCTACTACCAACTGCTGGTCAAGGCGCTGCTGCTACCGGGACTGATGGAACTCGCGACCATCCACACACCCACCAACCTGGTGATCTGCGAGAAGGACCGGGTACTGCCCCACCCGCGCTACACCAAGCACTTCCTCAAGCACATCCCGGACATCGACCGGCTCACCACGCTGGACAACGTCGGCCACATCCCGATGTTCGAGGCACCGCAATTGATCGCCGATCTGATCATCGCGTGGGTGGACGACCACACGCCCCGCCTGCGCGAGGCGCCGCCGGCGGGTTAGCGCGGTTATGCCAGCGTCTTCTTGAGATTGTCGGCCAGCGTCGCCAGGAACTGTTCGCTGGTCTGATAGGGCTGATCGGGACTGATCAGCAGGGCCAGGTCCTTGGTCATCTGCCCACCCTCGACGGTGTGGATGACGACCTCTTCGAGAGCCTCGGCGAACTCGATCACCTCAGGCGTGTTGTCCAGTTTACCGCGATGCTGCAGCCCGCGGGTCCAGGCGAAGATCGAGGCGATCGGGTTGGTGGAGGTGGGCCTGCCCTGCTGGTGCTGCCGGTAATGGCGGGTGACGGTGCCATGGGCGGCCTCGGCCTCGACCGTCTTGCCGTCCGGGGTCAACAGCACCGAGGTCATCAGGCCCAGCGAGCCGTAGCCCTGGGCGACGATGTCGGACTCGACGTCGCCGTCGTAGTTCTTGCAGGCCCAGACGTAGCCGCCCTCCCACTTCAGACAGGAGGCCACCATGTCGTCGATGAGGCGGTGCTCGTAGGTCAGGCCGCGGGCGTCGAACTCGGCCTTGTAGTCCTCCTCGAAGATGCGCTCGAACTCGTCTTTGAACATGCCGTCGTAGGCCTTGAGAATGGTGTTCTTGGTCGACAGGTAGACCGGGTAGTTCTGCTGCAGCGCATAACTGAACGTCGAGCGGGCGAAGTCCTCGATGGACTTCTTGAAGTTGTACATCCCCATGACGACGCCGCCGTCCTCGGGAATGTGCACCACTTCGTGCACGATCGGCTCGCTGCCGTCGTCGGGGGTGAAGGTCAGCATCACCGTGCCGGAACGGTCCACCTTGAAGTTCGTGGCGCGGTACTGGTCGCCGAACGCGTGCCGGCCGATGATGATCGGCTTGGTCCAGCCGGGCACCAGCCGGGGGATGTTGGAGATGACGATCGGTGCGCGGAAGATGGTGCCGCCCAGAATGTTCCGGATGGTGCCGTTGGGCGAGAGCCACATCTTCTTGAGGTTGAACTCCTTGACGCGGGCCTCGTCGGGAGTGATGGTCGCGCACTTGACGCCGACATGGTGTTTGAGGATGGCGTTCGCGGAGTCGATGGTGACCTGGTCGTCGGTGGCGTCGCGATGCTCGATGCCCAGGTCGTAGTACTCGAGGTTCACATCGAGATAGGGCAGGATCAGGGTGTCCTTGATGAGCTTCCAGATGATTCGTGTCATCTCGTCGCCGTCGAGCTCGACGACAGTGCCCTCGACCTTGATCTTGCGTCCACTGCCCATGTGAGTCGCCCATCCTCCTCGGCCCCGCGAGCAAGCGCTCGCCGGGCCAACATTACAAGGGGTGGCAGGCGCGCGGCGGTCCGTATCCCATGCTTCCGCTCACTTTGTTCGCCGCCCGTCCAACACCGAAAGACCGGCTGGCCAGCCGCGGCAAATGTGCGTTAGGCTCTGAAGCGGTCATGAGTGCCAGCGTTCAGCCCCGGCTTGCTGGCCGACAACCCTCCAACCGCGGTGGGGTGCCCCGGGTGATTGACCAGGTTGAGCAGCCATAGCGGCTGCACGGCAAGCGCGGGTCCGCCATGACGGGCCCCCCGAGTAGACAGGGAAACCTGATGCGGAGCCCGACCATGTGTCGCTGTTGCTGATCCCGCCGCGCCGCCCCGTCCGTCCCGTGGACGCCGCGGCGCGTGTCCCAGCCCAGTGACATTCAAGGAGCAATACCCCCATGACCACCGACAATGGGTCGTTGGAAACGACCACTGACAACTGGTCCTTCGAGACCAAGCAGATCCACGCCGGACAGACCCCGGACCGCGATACCCACGCCCGGGCGCTGCCGATCTACCAGACCACGTCCTACACCTTCGACAGCACCGACCACGCGGCCGCGCTGTTCGGACTGGCCGAACCGGGCAACATCTACACCCGGCTGATGAACCCGACCACCGATGTCGTCGAGCAACGCGTCGCCGCGCTCGAAGGCGGAGTGGCTGCGCTGTTGCTGTCCTCGGGCCAGGCCGCCGAGACCTTCGCGATCCTCAATCTGGCCGGCGCGGGCGATCACATCGTGTCCAGCCCGCGGCTGTACGGCGGCACCTACAACCTGTTCCACCACACCCTGCCGAAGCTCGGGATCGAGACCACCTTCGTCGAAGACCCCGACGACCTCGACTCCTGGCAGGCGGCGGTCCGGCCGAACACCAAGGCCTTCTTCGGCGAGACGATCTCCAACCCGAAGATCGACGTTCTCGACATTCCCGGGGTGGCCGAGGTCGCCCACAAGAACGGGGTGCCGTTGATCGTCGACAACACCATCGCCACCCCGTACCTGATCCAGCCGATCGCACACGGCGCCGACATCGTGGTGCACTCGGCGACCAAGTACCTCGGCGGGCACGGGACGGCCATCGCCGGCGTCATCGTCGACGGCGGAACCTTCGATTGGACGGCTTCCGGGAAGTTCCCGGGATTCACCACTCCCGATCCGAGCTACCACGGCGTGGTGTTCGCCGATCTGGGCGCGCCGGCGTTCGCCCTCAAGGCGCGGGTGCAACTGTTGCGCGATCTCGGGTCGGCGGCCGCACCGTTCAACGCCTTCCTCATCGCCCAGGGCCTGGAAACCCTGAGCCTGCGGATCGAGCGGCACGTGGCCAACGCCCAGCGCGTCGCCGAGTACCTGGCCGGGCACGAGCATGTGGTGAGCGTCAACTACGCCGGGCTGCCCAGCTCGCCGTGGCACGAACGCGGGAAACAACTGGCGCCCAAGGGAACCGGCGCGGTGCTGTCCTTCGAACTGGCCGGCGGGATCGAGGCCGGGAAGGCCTTCGTCAACGCGTTGACGCTGCACAGCCACGTCGCCAACATCGGTGACGTGCGGTCACTGGTCATCCATCCGGCATCCACCACCCACCAGCAGCTGTCCGCCGAGGAACAGCTCAGCACCGGGGTCACCCCGGGCCTGGTGCGGCTGGCCGTGGGCCTGGAGGGCATTGACGACATCCTCGCCGACCTGGAACGCGGCTTCACCGCCGCATCGCCGTCCGGCGCTCGCGATCACGGGCTGGCCTCGGACCCGCGCGCCGTGGCGGCCGTTTGAGGGAGCCGGATATGACTCTTTCCAACGAGTTGGACACCGCGGCCTTTCCGGCCGAAGGTGAGATCGGCGTCGTCGACATCGGGCCGCTGACGTGCGAGAGCGGCGCGGTCATCGACGACGTGTCGATCGCCGTGCAGCGCTGGGGCGAACTCTCCCCCAGCCGAGACAACGTCGTGGTGGTGCTGCATGCGCTCACCGGCGATTCGCGAGTGCCCGGCTGGTGGGACGGCGTCATCGGCCCCGGCGCGCCGATCGACACCAACCGTTGGTGCGCGCTGGCCACCAACGTGCTGGGCGGCTGCCGGGGATCCACCGGGCCTAGCTCGCTGGCCCGGGATGGCAAGCCCTGGGGCTCGCGCTTTCCCCTGATCACGGTCCGCGATCAGGTCAAGGCCGACGTCGCAGCCCTGGCTGCGCTGGGGATCACCGAGGTGGCGGCCGTCATCGGCGGCTCGATGGGCGGGGCGCGGGCGCTGGAGTGGATGGTCGGCTACCCCCACCGGGTGCGGGCGGGCCTGGTGCTGGCCGTGGGCGCGCGGGCCACCGCCGATCAGATCGGCACCCAAACCACCCAGATCGCGGCGATCACCTCCGATCCCGATTGGCAGGGCGGGGACTACCACGGCACCGACCGCTCCCCCGACGCCGGACTTCAGCTGGCCCGACGATTCGCCCACCTGACCTACCGCGGCGAGACCGAGCTGGACACCCGGTTCGGCAACGAAGGTCAAGCCACCGGTCAAGGCCGGGAGGACCCGCTGTCCGGGGGGCGCTACGCCGTGCAGAGTTACCTGGAATACCAGGGCGCCAAGCTGGCCCGGCGATTCGACGCGGGCAGCTACGTGACGCTCACCGAGACGCTGTCCAACCACGACGTCGGCCGCGGACGCGGCGGCGTCGCAGCGGCGCTGCGCTCATGCCCGGTGCCCACGGTGGTCGGCGGAATAACCTCCGACCGGCTCTACCCGCTGCGACTGCAGCAGGAGCTGGCCGATCTGCTGCCGGGCTGTCGCGGCCTCAATGTCCTGGAGTCGATCTACGGCCACGACGGGTTCCTGATCGAGACCGAGGCGGTAGGCGAACTGATCCGCGAGACCCTGGCCCTGGCTGACAGCGACCGCCGGCGATGACCGCCGCTGACGGGGGCCGCAGGGAACGCTCACTGTCATTCGGTTCACAGGCCGCCGCCTACGAGCGGGGCCGGCCGTCATATCCGCCGGAGGCCGTCGACTGGCTGCTGGCGGCGGGACCGGGAACGCCCGTCCGCGACGTCCTCGATCTCGGGGCCGGCACCGGCAAGCTCACCAGTCGCCTGGTCGAGCGGGGGCTCAACGTGGTGGCCGTCGACCCGATCGCCGAACTGCTCGACGTCCTGCGCACCACTCTCCCGGACACTCCGGCCCTACTGGGCACGGCCGAACAGATTCCGTTGCCGGACAACAGTATTGATGCCGTTCTGGTGGCCCAGGCCTGGCACTGGTTCGATCCCGAACGGGCGGCTGCCGAGGTGGCCCGGGTGCTGCGACCGGGCGGTCGACTCGGCCTCCTGTGGAATGTGCGCGACGAACGGTTGGGCTGGGTCAAGGAGTTCGGCCGGATCGTGGGCCTCGAGCACGATTGGGCCAACACCACCGTGGTGTTGCCCAAGCCGTTCACCGATGTGCAGACCCACCGGGTGGAGTGGACCAACTACATCACCCCGCAGGCGCTGATCGACTACGTCGCCTCCCGCAGTTACTGCATCACCTCACCCGCCGAGGCGCGCACCCGCACCCTCGACGAGGTGCGCACCCTGCTGGCAACCCATCCGTCACTGGCCGGCGCCGAGGGGATCGCGCTGCCGTACATCACGGCATGCGCGCGGGCGATGCTGGGCTAACTGGTTCCCAGTGGGTCGATGGTGTACGCGACGTAGATCATCACGACGCTGAAGGTCGTCATGGTGGCGAAGTCCAGCGATTTGGTGCGCACCACCAATAGTCCGGCCCGATCTTCGGGAAGCACCAGTCGCAACGCGGCCGCCACCCCGACTCCGACGCCGATCAGGAACGCACCGCGCCGCCAGAAGCCCGCGGCGACCAGGATCAGCGCCACCAGGAAGATGCCGGCCACGGTCAGGATCGGCCACTGCGCCCGCGCCACCACGCGGGCGCGCTCGCGGGCGTTCACAGCCCCGCTTCTGCCAGTTCCGCTTCCGCCCGTTCCACAACGTTGGTCAGCAGGAAGGCCCGGGTCAGCGGGCCCACGCCGCCGGGGTTGGGTGATACCTGGCCGGCAACCTCCCAGACGTCCGGCGCCACGTCGCCGGTGAGCTTTCCGTCGACCCGACTGACGCCGACGTCGACGACCGCAGCCCCGGGCCGCACCATGGCGGCGGTGAGCATGTGCGGCACTCCCACCGCGGCCACGATGATGTCGGCCTGCCGCGTCAGCGCCGGCAGATCTCGAGTTCCGGTGTGGCACAACGTGACTGTGGCATTCTCGGTCCGTCGGGTCAGCAACAGTCCCAGCGGCCGACCCACGGTGACGCCGCGCCCGATCACCACCACGTGGGCGCCATCGATTCCGACGTCATAGCGGCGCAGCAGTGCCACGATGCCTCGCGGTGTGCACGGCAGCGGCGCGGGCTCGTTGAGGACCAGCCGGCCCAGATTGGTCGGATGCAGGCCATCGGCGTCCTTACCCGGATCGATGCGTTCCAGCGCGGCGTTCTCGTCGAGATGGCGCGGCAACGGCAACTGCACGATGTAGCCGGTGCAGTCCGGGTTGGCGTTGAGTTCGTCGATGGTGTCGTTCAACTGGGCGGCACCGGCATCGGCGGGCAGGTCGCGGCGGATCGAGGTGATGCCGACCTTGGCGCAGTCGGAGTGCTTGCCGCGAACATAGGCGTGCGAGCCGGGATCGTCACCGACCAGAACGGTGCCCAATCCGGGCGTGCGGCCCGCGGCGGTGAGAGCGGCGACCCGACGGGTGAGGTCGACGAAGATCTCGTCACGAGTGAGCTTGCCGTCCAGGGTTTGCGCGGGCACGGCTACATTCTGCATATGAGTACGGTTCCGGATGTCTTCAGCCCGGCTCGACTCGGCCCGATCACGCTGCGCAACCGGATCATCAAGGCGGCCACTTTCGAGGCGCGCACCCCGCAGGCACTGGTCAGCGACGAGCTGATCGCCTTCCACCGTGCGATGGCCGCCGGCGGTGTCGGCATGACGACCGTCGCCTATTGCGCGGTCAGCCCCGGCGGGCGCACTGACGCCTCGGCCCTGTGGATGCGGCCGGAGGCGCAGCCGGGGCTCAGACGCCTCACCGAGGCCGTCCACGCCGAGGGCGCTGCGATCAGTGCACAGATCGGCCACGCCGGACCGGTGGCCAATGCCCGCTCCAACCGGGCCACCGCGCTGGCGCCGGTGCGATTCTTCAACCCGCTGTCGATGCGGTTCGCCAAGGCCGCCACGGCCGACGACATCGCCGAGGTGACCGCCGCACACGCCCGCGCCGTCCGGTACGCGATCGACGCCGGCTTCGACGCGGTCGAGATCCATCTCGGCCACAACTACCTGGCGAGTGCGTTCCTGTCCCCGCTGATCAACCGTCGCACCGACTCCTTCGGCGGGTCGCTGGCCAACCGGGCAAAGGTCGCTCGCGGCATCATGGCCGCCGTGCGCCGCGAGGTCGACCGCGACGGCGCGCCGGCGATCGCGGTGACCGCCAAACTCAACATGGCCGACGGAGTACGCGGCGGCATCGCCATCGAGGAGTCGCTGCAGACCGCCCGATGGCTGCAGGACGACGGCGGCCTGGACGCGCTGGAGCTGACGGCGGGCAGTTCGCTGGTCAACCCGATGTATCTGTTCCGCGGCGACTCACCGATCAAGGAGTTCTCCGCCGCCTTCAAACCCCCCTTGAGCTGGGGCATGCGGATGACCGGCACCAAGTTCCTGCGCAAGTACCCGTACCGGGACGCCTTCCTGATGGGCGACGCCGAGCAGTTCCGCCGCGAGCTCACGCTGCCACTGGTCCTGCTGGGCGGCATCACCAACCGCGAGACGATGGACCGGGCGATGGCCGCGGGGTTCGACTTCGTCGCGATGGGACGGGCACTGCTGGCCGAGCCGGACCTGATCAACCGGATCCAGGCCGACGGTCAGGTGCGCTCGGTGTGCGACCACTGCAACAAGTGCATGCCGACCATCTACTCGCGGACGCACTGCGTGGTCACCGGCGGTCCGTCCTGACGTTCAATTACGCCCGGTGACGACGCGGCGCAGCGAAGCGAGCCGCCGAGGAGGCCGGCCATCACCTAGAGTGGCGCCGATGAATGCGCCCGTTCTTACCGTCCGGTACAACGGCCCGCCCCGTACCTTCGCCGCCGGCAACGACGTCGTCGTCGGTCGTGACCTGCGCGCCGACGTCCGTATCGCCCATCCTCTGGTGTCCCGCGCGCACCTGGTGCTGCGCTTCGGCCCCTCCAAGTCGGGGGGAAGCAGGTGGATCGCAGTCGACAACGGATCCCTCAACGGGATGTACGTCCACGGCCGCCGGGTGCAGGAAGTCGACATCGCCGACGGCACGACGGTCAACATCGGCAATCCCGACGGCCCGCCGCTGACGTTCGAGGTCGGTCGCCATCAGGGCTCGGCGGGCCGGCCCCCGCAGACCTCCACGGTGTTGATCGACCAGCCGACGCAGCGCCATCCCGGCTGGGCTCCGCCGACCCAGCCCTACCCGCCGCCGACTCTGCCCCCTTACCGCCCACCGGTTCCGCCGCCGAGCCGACCGATCCCGCCGCCGCCCACACCGGATGCCGCGCCGACGCAGATGGGTCCGTCGCCGACCCCGGCCACCTCGACGTCCAACTTGGGTACCTCGATGCTCAAGATCCTGCGGCCGGGCTCGTCGGGTCCCCCGCCACCCGGATCGCTGAAGATCGGCCGGGCCACCGACAATGACATCGTTATTCCCGACGTCCTGGCCTCCCGCCATCACGCCACACTGATCCCGACGCCTGGCGGGACGGAGATCTCCGACCACCGCTCCATCAACGGCACCTTCGTCAACGGCACCCGGGTGGACAGCGCTCTGCTCAACGAGGGCGACGTCGTCACCATCGGCAACGTCGACCTCGTCTTCTCCGGCGGAACGCTGGTGCGGCGCACCGAGACCGCCGCGGACACCGGGACCGGCGGCCTGGACGTGCGTGGGGTGACCTGGACGATCGAGGGCACCAAGACGCTGCTGGAGGACATCTCGTTCACCGCCCGCCCAGGCAGCCTGACCGCGGTCATCGGTCCGTCCGGAGCGGGAAAGTCCACCCTGGCCCGCCAGATCGCCGGCTACACCCATCCCACCAGCGGGGCGGTCAGCTTCGAGGGCCACAACATCCACGCCGACTACGCCTCACTGCGGTCCCGGATCGGCATGGTCCCGCAGGACGACGTGGTGCACGGTCAACTGACCGTCAATCAGGCGCTGATGTACGCCGCCGAGTTGCGGTTGCCGCCGGACACCACCAAAGAGGACCGCCAGCAGGTGGTCGAGCAGGTGCTGGCCGAATTGGAGATGACCCAGCATGCCGAGACGCGGGTGGACAAGCTCTCCGGCGGTCAGCGCAAACGCGCATCGGTGGCGCTGGAACTGCTCACCGGGCCGTCGCTGCTGATCCTCGACGAGCCCACCTCCGGGCTGGACCCGGCGCTGGACCGGCAGGTGATGACCATGCTGCGCGACCTGGCCGACGCCGGCCGCGTGGTGCTGGTGGTCACCCACTCGCTGACCTACCTCGACGTCTGCGATCAGGTGCTGCTGTTGGCGCCGGGCGGCAAGACGGCGTTCTGCGGGCCGCCCAGCGAGATCGGGCCGGCGATGGGCACCACGAACTGGGCCGACATCTTCTCCACCGTCGCCGGTGACCCGCAGGGCGCCAACGACCGCTATCTCGCGCTGAGCGGGCCGCAGCCAGAACCGCCACCGGTCGAGCAGCCTTCCGACCTGGGCGAGCCGGTGCACACCAGCCTGCGGCGTCAGTTCTCGACGATCGTGCGCCGGCAGGCCCGGCTGATCGTTTCCGACCGCGGGTACTTCATCTTCCTGGCGCTGCTGCCCTTCATCATGGGGGTGCTGTCGCTGGCGGTGCCGGGCACCGTCGGGTTCGGCCAGCCCGACCCGATGGGCGGGTCGCCCAACGAACCGGGGCAGATTCTGGTCTTCCTCAATGTCGGCGCCGTGTTCATGGGAACCGCGCTGACCATCCGCGATCTGATCAGCGAACGGCCGATCTTCCGCCGGGAGCAGGCCGTCGGGTTGTCGACGACGGCATACCTGCTGGCGAAGGTCTGCGTCTACACGCTGTTCGCCGTGCTGCAATCGGCGATCATGGTCTCGATCGTGGTGTGGGGCAAGGGCGGACCGACGCAGGGCGCGGTCGCGCTGGGCAATCCGTCGCTGGAGTTGTTCGCCACCATCGCCGCGACCTGCGTGGCGTCGGCCAACCTCGGCCTGCTGCTGTCCGCGGTGGCGAAGTCCAACGAGCAGATCATGCCGCTGCTGGTGGTGGCGATCATGAGCCAGCTGGTGTTCTCCGGCGGCATGGTCCCGGTCACCAACCGTCTTGTCCTCGATCAGCTTTCGTGGCTGACGCCGGCCCGGTGGGGATTCGCCGCTTCGGCCTCCACGGTGGATCTGGTGAATATGGTCCCCGGTCCGCTGACACCGAAGGACCGATGGTGGAAGCACACGGCGTCGAGTTGGTGGTTCGACATGGCGATGCTGGCGGGCCTGAGCGTCTTCTATCTGGTGATGGTGCGTTGGAAGATACGACTGAAATCCGCATAGGCTCTGGGGCCATGGAGTCGAAGTTCCACCGATGGTGGCTTGGATCCTGCGTCGCCGCGCTGCTGCTGGCGTCGTGGGCTGGCGGCTTCAGCGTGGCCGTGACGGCCGTCTTCGTCGTCATCTACCTGACCGGGGTCACGCTGGTCGGACCCGAAGACGAAGCCGATATCGGGCTTACCTCGGTGCAGGAATCGGCGAAGAAGCCCGAACCCGAGGTCGCGCCGGAGGTGGCGCCGAAGCCCGAGGCGAAGGCGGCCAAGGTGACGGCAGTGGTCGTCGCGCCCGCGATCACCGCCGACGACGATGACGCGGAGCCTTACCCCGACGACGAGGCTGAAGCCGAGCCGCCCCGGGAGGCACCTGCCGACGCCGTGTTGATCGAAGCCGAAACATCTGACGGCGCCAACACCGCCGCAGTGCTGGTTGAAACTCCCGACGACGTCGACGGCGGCGCCGCCGTCGTGGTTGGTGATGAGCCCGACAGCGAGTCACTGAGCGAGCAGCAGGATCGCTGATCTGATTCACGGATTGATCGACGACCAGGACCGTTAGCGAATGATCGATTGGCTGACACCAGTCACTCTGACGGGTGCCCATGTCCGACTCGAGCCGCTCTCGACTGCCCACCACGACGGGCTCTGCGAAGCCGTTCGCGATGGAGAGCTTTGGCGACTCTGGTACACCGTGATCCCGGAACCGGCCCAGATGCGTCGAGAAATACAGCGCCGCCTCGACGAGCAAGTCCGCGGCACCATGTGCCCCTTCGCGCTGATCGATCCGGTCAGCGACACTCCGGCGGGCATGACCACCTATATGAACATCGACGCGGCCAACCGCCGCCTGGAGATCGGATCCACCTGGATCCGGCGCAGCGCCCAGCGAACCGCGCTCAATACCGAAGCCAAGCGTCTGCTGCTCACCCACGCGTTCGACGACCTGGATTGCATCGCCGTGGAGTTCCGCACGCATTTTTTCAACCAGCCAAGCCGCCGCGCAATCGAGCGACTGGGGGCCAAACTTGACGGCGTGCTGCGCAGCCATCAGATCAACCTGCATCAGGACGCGCCGGGCGCACTGCGGGACACCTGCGTCTACAGCATCATCGCCGCCGAGTGGCCGACCGTGCGGGCGAACCTGGACTACATCCTCGCCAGGTCCGAGCAGGACTGACGCACAACATGTTCCGGATCATGTTCTTCTCGCCCCGAATCGCACCGAACACCGGCAATGCGATCCGCATGGTGGCCGCGACGGGATGTGAACTGCATCTGGTCGAGCCGCTGGGGTTCGACCTGTCCGAGCCGAAGCTGCGCCGCGCCGGACTGGACTACCACGACCTCGCGTCGGTCACCGTCCACCGAAACCTGGAGGAGGCGTGGGCCGCGGTCGCGGGCTCGAGAGTGTTCGCCTTCACCGCGCACGCCGAGCGGTCGTTCACCGAAATCCGTTACGCGCCAGGCGATGTACTGCTCTTCGGCCCGGAGCCCACCGGGCTTGACGACGCGATCCTGGCCGACCCGCACATCACCGCCGAAGTCCGCATCCCGATGCTGGACGGGCGGCGCTCGCTGAACCTGTCCAACGCCGCTGCCGTGGCCGCCTATGAGGCGTGGCGCCAGCACCGCTACGACGGAGCCGCCGGACCGGCCACTTCGAACCCTCGGTGAGAGCGAATCACCAACTGTCCCAATGAGTCAGCTGCTCGGCGGGCAGCCTCTTGGCCAACTTGAAGTCGGTGCCCTTGGTGTGGGCGATCGGGAAGAGCCCGCCCTGGGCGTACTGCTCGAAGGGAATGCCGAGCAGATCCGCAGCCTGCTTCTCGCCGTCGCCGATGAGGTGCAGCGTCGTCCAGGCCGTACCCAGCCCCCGCTCCCGGAGTGCGAGCATGAAACTCCAGACAGCCGGCAGGATCGACCCCCAGTACGAGGCCTGCGTCCCGACCGGCGCGCCGTCGGGGCGTCCCTCGAGTAGCGGGATCATCATCACCGGCGCCTTTTCCATGTTCTCGTTGAGGTACTTCGCGGAGTTCATGACGGCGTCCATCTGCTCGTCGCGGATGTCGCCCCGCACCGGCTTGGGCAGATCCAGGTAGGAGGTGGCGTTGGCGCGGTAGATGTCGGCCAGAGCCTTCTTCTTGGCGGGGTCTTCGACGAACAGCCACTGCCAGCCCTGGGAATTGGAGCCGGTCGGGGCCTGCAGGGCGATGTCGAGACACTCCATCAACACCCCGCGCTCCACCGGTTTGTCGAAGTCCAGCCGTTTACGTACCGAGCGGGTGGTGGTCAGAACTTCGTCGGCGGTGAGGTGCAATGTCATGGCTGGAGACTACGGCGAGATCTACCACCGTGACCAGAGCGGTCGGCATCCAGCTACCGGAAATCACGGGAGCGTGAGCCCACCATCATCGTGAGTTGCTGCAACCGGTCAGCCACCACCGTCACCGCGCCACTGGCGTTCTGCACCTGGCCACGGATCAGCAGCGCGGACGCGGTCTGGGCCAGCCGCCGGTGCCGCGCCCACACCCCCGGCGTGCACAGCACATTGACCATTCCGGTCTCGTCTTCGATGTTCATGAACGTCACACCCCGCGCTGTCGCCGGACGCTGACGGTGGGTGACCGCACCGGCGATCAGCACCCGGGTGCCGTCGGGAACCTCCAACAACCTCGCAGCCGGAACGACGCCCAGATCGTCGAGGCGGGTGCGCAGGAATTGCGTCGGATAACTGTCGGGCGAGACGCCGGTGGCCCACACATCGGCGGCGGCCAGTTCCGCCTCACTCATCCCGGGCAGCGCCGGAACCGTCGACGAGGAGCCCACTCCGGGCAGCCGATCCGGGCGCTCGGCGGCCGCGGCGCCGGCGGCCCACAATCCCTCCCGCCGGGTGATGCCGAAGCAGCCCAGCGCACCGGCGGTGGCCAGTGACTCGGTCTGGGGAACCGACAGCTGGATCCGGCCGGTGAGATCCAGCATGCCGCGGTACGGCCCGGCCGACTGCCGCTCGTCGACGATGCGCTGCGCCAGATCCGTGCCGATGTGACGCACCGCGGCAAGTCCCAACCGGACCTCCATGCCGCGGTTCGCACAGGTGGCGTGCGCCAGGCTGGCGTTCACATCGGGCCCGTGCACGACGACCCCGTGCCGGCGGGCATCGGCCACCAGCGACTGCGGCGAATAGAAGCCCATCGGCTGAGCGCGCAGCAGCGCCGCGCAGAAGACCGCCGGATGGTGCAGCTTGAACCACGACGAGTAGAACACCAGTGAGGCGAAGGACAGCGAATGGCTTTCCGGGAAGCCGAAATTGGCGAACGCCTCCAATTTCTCGTAGATCCGGTCGGCGACCTCCCCGGTGATGCCGTGCAGCTGAGCCATCCCGGAGTAGAAGCGGTCACGCAGCCGTCGCATCTTCTCCGTCGAGCGCTTGGAGCCCATGGCGCGGCGCAACTGATCGGCCTCGGCCGGTGAGAACCCGGCGCAGTCCACCGCCAGTTGCATCAGCTGCTCCTGGAAGAGCGGGACGCCCAACGTCTTTCGCAATGCCGACTCCATCGCCGGATGGTCGTAGGTGACCGACTCCAGGCCGTTACGTCGCTTGATGTAGGGATGCACCGAGCCACCCTGGATGGGGCCGGGTCGGATCAGCGCCACCTCGACCACCAGGTCATAGAACATCCGTGGTTTCAGCCGCGGCAAGGTGGCCATCTGCGCGCGGGACTCCACCTGGAACACGCCGACGGAATCTGCGCGCTGCAGCATCTCGTACACAGCCGCCTCGGCCAGATCGAGTTTGGCCAGATCGACCTCGACACCCTTGTGTTCGGCCACCAGGTCGATGGCGTAGTGCAACGCCGAGAGCATGCCCAGTCCGAGTAGGTCGAACTTCACCAAACCGATTGCGGCACAGTCGTCTTTGTCCCACTGAAGCACACTCCGATTGGCCATCCGGGCCCATTCCACCGGACACACGTCGGCGATCGGGCGATCGCAGATCACCATGCCCCCGGAGTGGATGCCCATGTGTCGTGGCAGGTCCCTGATCTGCACCGCCAGATCCACCACCTGCTCGGGAATGCCGTCGAGCTCAGCGGCAACCGGACTCCAGCGGCTGACCTGCTTGCTCCAGGCGTCCTGCTGACCCTGGGAGAACCCCAGCGCCCGGGCCATGTCGCGCACCGCGCTGCGGCCGCGGTAGGTGATCACGTTGGCCACCTGCGCGGCATAGTCGCGTCCGTAGCGTTCGTAAACGTACTGAATGACCTGCTCGCGCAGATCCGACTCGATGTCGATGTCGATGTCGGGCGGCCCGTCGCGGGCCGGGGACAGAAACCGCTCGAAGAGAAGCTCGTTGGCCACCGGGTCCACGGCCGTGACTCCCAGGGCATAGCAGACCGCCGAGTTGGCTGCCGACCCGCGACCCTGACACAGGATGTTGTTGCGGCGGCAGAACTGGGTGATGTCGTGCACCACCAGGAAGTAGCCCGGGAAGTTCAGCTGGGCGATGACGGCGAGCTCATGCTCGATCTGGGCGTAGGCCCGCGCGGCGCCGGCCCGCGGACCGTAGCGCTGTGCAGCCCCGGCCATCACCAGTTCGCGCAGCCAGCTTTCCTCGGTGTGGCCGTCGGGGACGTCGAAGGGCGGCAGTTGCGGCGCGATCAGCGCCAACTCGAAGGCGCATTGCTCGCCCAGTTGGGCGGCGGCGGTGACCACGTTCGGGTGCTGGGCGAACAGCCGGGCCATCTCCTCACCCGATCGCAGGTGCGCGCCGCCCAGCGGGGCCAGCCAGCCGGCCGCGGAGTCCAGGGAGTTGCGGGCGCGGATCGCCGCCATGGCCGCGGCCAGCCGGGCCCGACCCGGCTCGGCGAGATGGGCTGCGGTGGTGGCGACGACGCTCACCCCGAACCGCGGTGCCAGTGCGGCCAGCTCGGCGTTGCGCTCGTCGTCGACGGGATGGCCGTGGTGGGTCAGCTCGACGCTGACCCGGTCCGCCCCGAATCGGGCCACCAGGTCGGCCAGCGCCTCGGCAGCGGCATCCGGGCCTCCACTCGACAACGCCTGGCGGACATGACCTTTGCGGCAGCCGGACAGAATGTGCCAGTGGCCGCCGGCGGCTTCGGTGAGAGCGTCGTAGTCGTAGCGCGGCTTGCCCTTCTCGCCCCCGGCCAGGTGGGCGGCGGCCAGCTGACGAGACAGCCGCCGATACCCTTCGGGACCGCGGGCCAGCACCAGCAGATGCGGGCCGGGCGGATCGGGAACGTCGGTGCGGGCGGCGTTGGACAGCGATAGCTCCGCGCCGAACACCGTCGCCATGGCAAGTTCCCGGGCCGCCTCGGCGAAGCGCACCACCCCGTACAGCCCGTCGTGGTCGGTCAGTGCGATCGCGCGCAGCCCCAACCGCGCGGCCTCCTCGACAAGTTCCTCCGGGGTGCTGGCACCGTCGAGGAAGCTGAACGCCGAATGGGCGTGCAACTCGGCGTAGGGCACCGCCGGACCGCCGCGGCGCAGGTCACCCTCGGGCGGCAGGTAGCCGGGGCGCTTACGGGACCAGGCCGGGCTGTCGCTGCCGTCGGCCACCGGATCAGCCAGGACCTGATGTCGCCGGCCGGGCGCCTCCGAAGGCGGACGGCTGTTGAGCACCCGCTCCATCTCCGCCCAACTCGGCGGACCGTCGTTCCAGCCCACCGCGCCATGTTATCGAACATATGTTCTATGGACTAGGGCTGCGGGGGAAATCGCGCGTTACTACAGCGGGGGCCCTAGGCTCGACCGGTGACCTCAGAAACTCATCCCGCCGAACCGCACGTCGGGGCCATTAATACCAAGCTGAACTGGTTGCGCGCCGGTGTTCTCGGCGCCAACGACGGCATCGTCTCGGTGGCCGGCATCGTGATCGGCGTGGCGGCCGCCACCACCGAACGCGGCCCGGTCTTGGCCGCGGGAATCGCCGGACTCGCCGCCGGCGCGCTGTCGATGGCGCTCGGCGAGTACGTCTCGGTGAGCACCCAGCGCGACACCGAGCAGGCGCTGCTGGCCAAGGAGCGCCGCGAACTCATCGAGGAGCCCGAAGCCGAGTTCGAGGAACTCGTCGGGCTCTACCGGCACAAGGGACTCTCGTCGGAGACCGCTCGCCAGGTGGCCGCCGAACTGACCGAGCACGATGCCTTCGCCGCGCACGTCGACGCCGAACTCGGCATCGACCCCGACGAGCTGACCAACCCCTGGCACGCCGCGATCTCCTCGGCGATCTCCTTCACCGTCGGGGCGATGCTGCCGATGCTGGCCATCCTGCTGCCGCCGGCCTCGGTCCGGATCCCGATCACGTTCGTGGCGGTGCTGCTGGCCCTGGCCATCACCGGATGGGTCAGCGCGCGCCTCGGCGGTGCCGACCCGCACCGGGCGACTAAGCGGGTGGTGATCGGCGGCGCTTTGGCGATGGCGATCACCTACGGAATCGGCCTGGCGATGGGTGGGGTCATCTAGACGTTCAGTCGATGTACTCGGCTTAGTCGGTGTACTGAGCAAAGCCGTCGTCGAGTACGACGCGGGCGTTGGACCCGTCCTGGCCGCTGGCTTCGGTGCGATAAAGCGCCTTTCCTGCCCCGGTTCGCCAAATCGAGGTCGTCAGCGTCTCCCCGGGGAAAACCGGGGAGGAGAACCGGGCGGCCACCGCCGTCAGCTTCGCCGCGTCACCGCCGGCCAGTTCGCCCAGCAGCGCCCGACCGGCGAAACCGTAGGTGCACAAACCGTGCAGGATCGGCGTGGGGAAGCCGGCCAGTTCACGGGCGAACCACGGATCGCTGTGCAGCGGATTGCGGTCCCCGGAGAGCCGGTACAGCAGCGCCTGGTCCTCCCGGGTCGGCAGCGCGATCCGGGCATCGGGTTCGCGGTCGGGGAACTCCGGTGCCTCGGGGCGCCGGCCCGGCTGGCCGCCGAATCCACCGTCGCCGCGGATCACCAGGGTCGTCAGCGTCTCGGCGACCTGCGCCCCGGTGGCGGGATCGCTGCCCCGCGCGCGCAGCACGATGATGGCGTTCTTGCCCTCCCCCTTGTCCTGGATGTCGGCGACTTCGGCCACCACCGACAGCGCGCCGGACGGCGGCAGCGGCGCCGACAATCGGACCTCCTGCGAGCCGTGCAGCAGCTTGCCCCAGTTGAAGCTGCCGACCAGGGGGGCGGCACCGAAGCCCATGCAGCAGATCACCGCGAACGTCGGCAGCACCTGCTGCGGGACGTCGTGACTGTTCTCGGTGGTGAAGGCCAGATCCTCGGTGCCGGCGCCGACGCCGAGCGCATACAGCAGGGTGTCGCGGTCGGTCCACTCGTAGATCGTGGGTTCGGTGACCGCTCCGATGGCCGACGGGTCGATTGCCATTTCCACTCCTGTCTTTGACGATCTCTATGGTTGCACTCGGTCAAATTCTCCCCGCCGGAGCGGCCGAAGGGGCACGCTGTGGGTATGCAGGTATCCCGCGTTCGCAGAGTCTGGTCCCTTCTGGCGTTATTGATGTCCGTCTCACTGCTCGCTGCCTGTGGCAGCCAGCCCAAGCCGGACGTCCGCACGATGACGCTCACCCTCATCCGGCATGCCGAGTCCTTGGCCAACGCCGCCGACGTCGCATCGACGGCAGTACCCGGCCCCCCGCTGACCCCGGCAGGTCTCGAACAGGCCGACAAACTGGCCAATGATTTGGCGGCGAACAGATACGACGGCGTGTACGCCTCGCAGATGCTGCGCACCCAGCAGACCGCCGCACCGACGGCCAAGGCCCTGGGCGAGCAGGTGACGGTGCTGCCGGGCCTGAACGAGATCTCCGCGGGCTGGTTCGAGGGCATCCCGATGTCGGACACCTCGGGCACCTTCCTGTTGGGCCCCGAGAGCTGGCTGAAGGGCGACCGCCGCTTCGGCATCCCGGGTTCGGTCAACGGCAATCAGTTCAATGCCGCGTTCACCGGCGCGGTACAGAAGATGTACGACAGCGGCCAGGAAAAGCCGGTCGCCTTCTCCAGCGGGCTGGCGATCATGATGTGGACACTGATGAACGCCCGCAACGGACAGCGCAACCTACTGACCGATCACCCGCTGCCCAATGCTTCACGGGTGGTGCTGACCGGCAATCCGGTCACCGGTTGGACGCTCAAGGAGTGGGACGGGATCACGAACTTCGTGTCCGACGCTGCGTGAGCCGCGACGCACACTTCTCGATGCCGTTGCGGGTCCGCTACGTCGAGTGCGACATGCAGGGACGGGCCTTCAACGGCCACTACCTGACATGGGTTGACATGGCCCACACCGAAGCACTGCGGGCCCTGGTCGGCGGATATCAGGTGTTGACCGAACGCGGTATCGACGTCGTGGTGGTCAACGCCGAGGTGCAGTTCCGCCGGCCCGCGCGGTTCGACGACGAACTGGTGGTGAACGTCTGGATCGAGCCGCCGGGACACACCTCACTGCGCAGTCGCTACCGCATCGACCGCGGAACCGAACTGATCGCCGAGGCGGCACTGACACACGTCTGCGTGGACGCGGCGAGCTTCGAGAAGCGGCCCTGGCCGGACTGGTTCCGCGATGAGCTGGCCGCCGCCGCGGGCACACCATGACCCTGCCGGTGTTCGCCGGCGTCGACACCGGCGTCGACGACGCGATGGCGTTGGTCTACCTGCTCGCCAGCGATGACGCCGATCTGGTGGGCGTCGCCTCCACCGGGGGCAACGTGGACGTCGATCAGATGTGCCGCAACAACCTCGGCCTGCTGCAACTTTGCGGATGCACCCACATCCCGGTGTCGCAAGGAGCCGGGCAGCCGCTCTGCATTCCGATGCGCACCGCTGAGGACACTCATGGTCCCACCGGGTGGTTCTCGGCGATGCGATGCGGTTCTATTTCGAATTCCACGAGCAACGGAGCGGCCACTGGGACCGCCGACCCAATGCCCGAGTGGGCGTGGAGGTCGACCCGGCGGTGTTCTTCGAGCGGTTGCTCGAACGGGTCGGGCCCTTCGCCCGGCAGCGCGCTCACTCATAGACGCCTTCGAGGTACCACCGGCGCTGCCGGTAGCACAGCAGCAGTGCGGTGTCGGCCACCAGAACCTGGGCGCGGGCCGACCGTCCGGGCCTGGACTCGGCGCCGTCCCGCCCAGAGTCCCACCACCGCTCGTCCACCAACCACGGCCCGGCCCACCAACTCAGCTCCCCCCGGTAGGGCGAGCTGGCGGCGTCCAGGCGGGCGGGTTCGGCGGTGAACATCCCCCGGGCGGTGACCCGAACCGGATTCCCCTGGGAGTCAAGCAATTCCACGGGGTCATCCAGAAGGACTGCCGGGGCGGGTTGCGGGAGTTGACCGGGCCAGGGGCGGTCGGCCTCGGCCCGCGGCACCGGTTCGTCACCCAGCGGGGTCAAGGTGATCCGCTCGGCCGGCCCGCGGCCGCCGCTGAGCACCGGCACCTGAACCGCCTCCTGCCCCAGCAGGCCCTGCACCCGGACCAGGGCACGACGGGCCCGCAGCCTGTCCTCCTCGCCGAGGCCGCCCCACAGCGGCAGCTGAAGCGCTTCTGCGGACACCACTTCCACGGGCTGCAGCCGCAACATGGTCACCGGGCCGGTAAGTCCACCACCTCCTGCGAGTCGCCGGGACGTCAGCCAGCCGTCGAGTTGCCAGCGCACCCGGTCAGCGGTGGCATCCTCGGTCAGCGGCTCGGCGCAGCGCCACACCCGGGTCAACTCCCCGCCGGTACTTATCCCCCGGTCGCTGCGCTCCTGCCCGCCGGGGGCGGTGACGGCGTGAATGGCCAGCCGGGTGCACCCGACACCGGCCCCTTCCAGGCTGCGATGCAGGGCGGCGGCCAACGTCCGCCCCGCGAACGCCGCGGCGTCGACCCGATCGATCGGCGGGTCACAGTGCAGCACCGCGTCGAGTTCCGGTGGGAGTTCGCGCCCGTACGGCCCGCGCCCCGGCTCACCCCTGGCGAAACGGTGGGCGGCCACCGCATCGGTGCCGAACCGGGAGGCGACATCCCGGCGGGGCAGCGCCGCGAATTGGCCAAGGGATCGGATTCCCATGCGCCACAAGAGATCAGCCAGCTCCTCGCGGCCGGCTCCGGAAAGGCTGGGCTCGGCGGACAGCAGACTGATCGACAGTCCGGAAAGGAACGCCGCATCCTGACCGGGTTCCACGATCCGCCCGGCCCTGGCCGCGAAGACGGCGGTGGGCAACTGGTCGGCGATCCCGACCTGACACTCGGCGCCGGCGGTGGCGACGGCGTCGACCAGGCGTTCGGCGGCCGCCTGCTCGGTGCCGAAATAGCGGGCCGCACCGCGTACCGGCAGTACCAGCAGGCCCGGCCGTAGCACTTCCGCACGGGGCACCACATCGTCCACCGCGACGATCACTCCCTCGAAGAACCGGGCGTCGCGGGCAGAGTCGGCGGTGGCGATGTGCACCTGCGGGCAGCGCGCCTGCGCCTCGCGCCGCCGCAGGCCGCGCCGCACCCCGGCCTCGCGCGCCGCTGCCGAGCAGGCGACCACCCGGTTGGCCAGGGTGACCGCCACCGGTGTGGTAGACGGCAGACCGGCAACTGCCGCCGCTGCCACGGCCGGCCAGTCCATGCACCAGATCGCCAGGACTCGGGCGGTCATGGCCTTCCCCGGGCCCGGACCGACAGCCGTACCGCGCTGATTCGCCCACAGCCCGCCACCGGTGCGCCGGCCCGGCCCGCGGTGATGTCATACCCGCACACCCGGGCATCCATCCGCATCGACGCCCCCTGCCACTGCCCTCCGGTGACCAGCAGGGTGCAGCCCCGCTGACGGGCCCGGGCCACCACCGCCCGCGCCCGGGTGGCAGATACCGAACGACCGGCCAGTCCGAGCACCACCAGGTCCATCCCGTCCATCAGCACCGCGGCCACCTCGACCGGATCGTTACCCGGGTTCGGAATCACCGCCAGCCGACTGAGGTCGGCACCCATCTCGGCAGCGGCCAGCAGACCGAAGTCCGGCATCCCGACGACGGCCACATGGCCGCCGGCGGCCGTCACCGCGGCGGCCATGCCCACCGGTAGCGAGCGGGCACCCGAGAGCACCGCCACGGTGCCTTTGGGCAACCCGCCAGGAAGCTGCGCAGCCAGCGAATCGGGCACCGGCAGCAAAGATTGCGACCCGGGCAGGACCTCAGCCGGATGTTCGGCTGGACACCAGCGCGCACCCACCTTCCCGGAGACCGCCGCCATCTGGCGGCGCAGCTGTTCAAGCTGTTCAGCGCGATTATCCTGGCCCTTATTCAGGGCAAGCGCCGCTGCCATCGCCTACCTCCGGCCGTGCCTGTTCACTATCGTTATCGAACATTTGTTCGATACCATGAGTAAACACCGACCCGCCGACAACCGTCAAGGTTTATGGCGCGATGCGCGGATGACTGGACGCCTCGATCGCCGAAATCGCCGACGCCTCAGGGACCTAAGAGCAACCCGCTAGAAGGTCACTCCCACTCGATCGTCCCCGGCGGCTTGCTCGTCACGTCGAGCACCACCCGGTTGACCTCCGGCACCTCGTTGGTGATCCGGGTGGAGATGCGCTCCAGCACCTCATAGGGCACCCGGGTCCAGTCGGCCGTCATCGCATCCTCGCTGGACACCGGCCGCAGCACGATCGGGTGACCGTAGGTGCGACCGTCGCCCTGCACCCCGACCGATCGGACGTCGGCCAGAAGTACCACCGGGCACTGCCAGATCTGGCCGTCCAACCCGGCTGAGGTGAGTTCCTCGCGGGCGATCAGGTCGGCCCGGCGCAGGATGTCCAGGCGATGCGCATCGACCTCACCGACGATCCTGATGCCCAGGCCGGGTCCCGGGAAGGGTTGGCGGGCAACGATGTCCTCGGGCAGGCCGAGTTCACGGCCCACCGCACGCACCTCGTCCTTGAACAGCAGTCGTAGCGGCTCGACGAGCCGGAACTTCAAATCCGGCGGCAGGCCGCCGACGTTGTGATGGCTCTTGATGTTGGCCGTACCGGTTCCCCCGCCGGACTCGACGACGTCGGGATAGAGGGTTCCCTGAACCAGGAAATCGATGTGCTCGCCGGACGAGGCTTCCCGCACCGCGCCCTCGAACGCGCGGATGAACTCCCGGCCGATGATCTTGCGCTTGCCCTCCGGGTTGCTCACCCCGGACAGCGCGTCCAGGAACGTCTCCTCGGCGTCGACCGTCACCAGGCGGGCGCCCGTCGCCGCCACGAAATCCCGTTGCACCTGTTCGCGTTCACCCGCACGCAGCAGACCGTGGTCGACGAACACACACGTCAGCCGGTCGCCGATGGCGCGCTGCACCAGGGCCGCGGCCACCGCGGAATCCACTCCCCCGGACAACCCGCAGATGGCGTGTCCGTCACCGATCTGCGCCCGGACCGCCTCGATCAGGGACTCGGCGATGTTGGCCGGCGTCCAGGACGCCCCGATGCCGGCGAAATCGTGCAGGAACCGGCTGAGCACCTGCTGGCCGTGCGGGCTGTGCATCACCTCGGGGTGGTACTGCACACCGGCCAGCCTGCGGGTGCGGTCCTCGAACGCCGCCACCGGCGCGCCGGCACTGGTGGCAACCACCTCGAAGCCCTCCGGTGCGGCGGTCACCGCGTCACCGTGGCTCATCCATACCGGCTGGGCGCCGGGCAGTCCCGAATGCAACTCGCCGCCAAGCACATTCAGATCGGTGCGGCCGTATTCACTGGTCCCGGTTCGCGCCACGGTACCGCCGAGGGCCTGCGCCATGGCCTGGAAGCCGTAGCAGATACCGAACACCGGGATTCCGAGGTCGAACAGTGCTGGGTCGAGCTGGGGAGCGCCGTCGGCGTAGACGCTGGAGGGCCCACCGGAGAGCACGATGGCCTGCGGATCCTTGGCCTTGATCTCCGCCACCCCCGCGGTATGCGGAATGACCTCGGAGAACACCCGCGCCTCACGGACCCGCCGGGCGATCAGCTGCGCGTACTGGGCGCCGAAATCGACCACCAGGACGGGGCGGGGCGAGCGCGACTCCACGAATTGCACCCGGTCAGTCTAAGGGCGTGCCCGCGGCGGGGTGTCACGCCGGAGTCGTGGAATCCTGCCGCCGGGCCGGCTGGAGCACGATCAGCGGGAGACTGCGCAGTGCTCCGTGCGCGTCAGCCGGAACCACCGGACGTACCGGCGGGACGGGATCCAGCCGACGGTAGGGCTCACCTTGGGTGGGACGCTGATCCTGCCCGCCCTTGTTGGGCCACAGCGCGGCGGCGCGCTCGGCCTGGGCGGTGATCGACAGCGACGGGTTCACCCCCAGGTTGGCCGAAATGGCCGCGCCGTCAACGATATAGAGCGACGGATAGCCGTACACCCGGTGATAGGGGTCGATGACGCCGTTCGCGGGGCTGTCGCCGATCGCCGCACCGCCGAGGAAGTGCGCGGTCAGCGGGATGTTGAACATCTCTCCCCAGGTGCCGGCGGCCACGCCGTCGATCTTGTCGGCGATGCGCCGGGTCACCTCGTTGCCGACCGGGATCCAGGTCGGGTTGGGTTCGCCGTGGCCCTGCTTGCTGGTCATGCGCCGACCCAACAGGCCCTTCTTGGTGAAGGTGGTGATCGAGTTGTCCAGGTGCTGCATGACCAGAGAGATCATCGAGCGTTCGCTCCACTTCCGCACCGTCAGCACGCGCAGTGCGCCGCGCGGGTTGGTCACGGCCGCCCGTAGCAGTTGCTTCCAGCGCGGCACGTCCGAGCCGCCGGGGCCGGATCCGTCGGTCATCAGTGTCTGCAACAGACCCATCGCATTGGAACCCCTGCCGTAGCGACACGGCTCGATATGGGTGTCGGGGGTCGGGTGGATCGACGATGTGATGGCCACGCCGTGAGTGAGGTCGAGATCCGAGGACGCGTGATAACGCCCGGCGCCCACGATCGACTCCGAGTTGGTCCGGGTCAGCACGCCGAGTCGCTCGGACAAGCCGGGCAGGGTGCCGGTGTCGCGCATGTCGAACAGCAGCTTCTGGGTTCCGTACGTTCCGGCCGCCAGGATGACGTGGCGGGCGGTGAACGTGGACTTGTACGTGCGGACCCAGCGACCGGTCCGAACGGTGTCGATCTGCCAGATGCCGTCGGTACCCTGCCGGATGCTGGTCACCGTGGTCATCGGAAGCACCTGTGCCCCAGCCTTTTCCGCCAGCCCGAGGTAGTTCTTGACGAGGGTGTTCTTCGCACCGTGCCGGCAGCCGGTCATGCACTCGCCACACTCGATGCAGCCGGTGCGGTCCGGACCGACTCCGCCGAAATAGGGATCGGGCACGGTCTGGCCGGGCTGCTTGCCGTCGACTCCGAAGAACACCCCTACCGGGGTAGGGGTGTAGGTGTCACCGCAGCCGATCTCGTCGGCGACCTCTTTCATGATCCGGTCGGCGTCGGTGAAGGTGGGATTCTTGACCACGCCGAGCATCCGCTGCGCCTGGTCGTAATGCGGCATCAACTCGGCGCGCCAGTCGGTGATGTGTGCCCACTGCTGGTCGTCGAAGAACGGGTCCGGTGGGATATAGAGCGTGTTGGCGTAGTTCAGCGAGCCGCCGCCGACGCCCGCACCGGCCAGGATCATCACATTGCGCAGCAGGTGGATGCGTTGGATGCCGTAGCAGCCCAGCTTCGGCGCCCATAAGAACTCGCGCAGCCGCCAGGATGTCTTGGCGAACTCGTGGTCGGCGAACCGGCGACCGGCCTCGAGTACGCCGACCTTGTACCCCTTCTCGGTCAGCCGCAGTGCGCTGACACTCCCGCCGAAGCCCGAGCCGATGACGGCAACGTCGTAATCCGGTTCCATCAGTCCAGTATGGCCTGCGCGTCAGGCGCCGACGGTGAGTCCGACCTTCTGGAATTCCTTGAGGTCGCAGTAGCCGGCCTTGGCCATCGACCGGCGCAGTCCGCCGACGAGATTCAGCGAACCGTAGGGATCGTCGGAGGGCCCGTTGAGCACCTGGTCGAGTGACGGCCGCTGCCCGAGTGCCACTTCAAGCAGCCCACCTCGGGGCAGCGAGGGATGGGCGGCGGCCGACGGCCAGTACCAGCCTCCGCCGAGGGACTCCGCCGCCACGGCCAGCGGAGTGCCGAGGACCACCGCGTCGGCGCCGCAGGCGATCGCCTTGGCCAGATCACCGGAGGTGTGGATGTCGCCGTCGGCCAGCACGTGGACGTAGCGGCCGCCGGTCTCGTCGAGGTACTCGCGGCGAGCCGCGGCCGCGTCGGCGATCGCGGTGGCCATCGGCACGCTGATGCCGAGTACCTCGTCGCTGGTGGTCACTCCCGCGGTGGAGCCGTATCCGACGATGACGCCCGCGGCACCGGTGCGCATCAGATGCAGCGCGGTGCGGTGGTCGGCAACGCCCCCGGCCACCACCGGGATGTCGAGTTCGGAGATGAAGGTCTTGAGGTTCAGCGGTTCGCCGTCGGACGCGACGCGTTCGGCGGAGATGATCGTGCCCTGAATGACCAGAAGGTCGATACCGGCCGACACCAGGACGGGGGTCAGGGCCTGGGCGTTCTGCGGACTGACGCGCACGGCCGTGGTGACACCGGCATCGCGGACCCGGGCGACGGCCCGGGCCAGCAACTCGGGGTCCAGTGGCGCGGCGTGCAGTCGCTGCAGCAGCCGGACGGGGGCGGCCGGGTCGTCGTCGGAGCGCGCGGCATCGAGCACCTGGGCGATCTTGTCCTCGACGTCGGCGTGCCGGCCGATCAGACCCTCGCCGTTGAGCACCCCGAGCCCGCCGAGCCGGCCCAGTTCGATGGCGAACTCCGGCGACACCAGCGCGTCGGTGGGATGCGCGACGACCGGGACCTCGAAGCGGTAGGCGTCGAGCTGCCAGGTGGTCGAGACGTCCTGCGAGGACCGGGTGCGCCGGGACGGGACGATGTTGATGTCCTGGAGTTCGTAGGTGCAGCGGGCGTTTCTGCCCATGCCGATTTCAACCATGTCACGCACGGTTTTTCTCCTTACCGCGCGTAGTAGTTGGGCGCTTCGACGGTCATGGCGATGTCATGCGGGTGGCTCTCCTTGAGCCCGGCGGCGGTGATCTGGACGAACCGCGCGCGTTGCAGATCGGCGATGGTGGCGGCCCCGGTGTAGCCCATCGCGGCCCGCAGTCCGCCGGTGAGCTGGTGGATGACGGTGGCCAGCGGTCCGCGGAAGGGCACCCGCCCCTCGATGCCCTCGGGGACGAGCTTGTCTTCGGAGAGCACGTCATCCTGGAAGTAGCGGTCCTTGGAGTAACTCCGCTGAGCGGACCCGGCCTCTCCGCGGCCCTGCATGGCGCCGAGCGAACCCATGCCGCGGTAGCTCTTGAACTGCTTGCCGTTGACGAAGATCAGGTCGCCGGGCGCTTCGGCGGTGCCCGCCAGCAGCGACCCGAGCATCGCCGTCGACGCTCCGGCGGCCAGTGCCTTGGCGATGTCGCCGGAGTACTGCAGTCCGCCGTCGGCGATCACCGGAACCCCGGCGGACGCACAGGCTGCGGCGGCCTCCATGATCGCGGTGATCTGCGGGGCACCCACCCCTGCCACCACGCGGGTGGTGCAGATGGAGCCCGGCCCGACCCCCACCTTCACGGCGTCGGCGCCCACCTCGACCAGTGCGGCGGCCGCACCGCGGGTGGCGACGTTGCCGCCGATGACCTCGACGTTGTCCCCCACTTCGCCTTTGACCTTGCCGACCATGTCGAGCACCATGCGGTTGTGGGCATGGGCGGTGTCGACGACGAGTACATCGACTCCGGCGTCCACCAGTGCCATGGCCCGGTCCCAGGCGTCGTCGCCGACGCCGACGGCCGCGGCGACCAGGAGTCGACCGTCACTGTCCTTGGTGGCGTACGGGTGCTTCTCGGTCTTGACGAAGTCCTTGACCGTAATGAGTCCGGTGAGGCGGCCGTGGCCGTCCACGATCGGCAGCTTCTCAATCTTATTGCGGCGCAACAGGCCCAGTGCGGCGTCGGCGGTGACGCCCTCCTGCGCGGTGATGAGCGGCGACTTGGTCATCACCTCGGCTACCCGCTTGTTCATATCGACTTCGAAGCGCATGTCCCGGTTGGTGATGATCCCCACCAGTGCTCCGTCGCCGTCGACGACGGGCAGGCCCGAGATATGGAACTTGGCGCACATGGCGTCGACCTCGGCGAGGGTGTTCTGCGGCGAGCAGGTCACCGGGTCGGTCACCATCCCGGCTTCGGAGCGCTTCACCATCTCGACCTGGCTGGCCTGCTCGACGATCGAGAGGTTGCGGTGCAGCACCCCCAGACCACCGGCGCGGGCCATCGCGATCGCCATCCGGGCCTCGGTCACGGTGTCCATGGCCGAGGAGACCAGTGGCACCCGCAGACGGATCTTCCGGGTCAGCTGACTCGACGTGTCGGCCATCGCGGGCACCACGTCCGACGCGGCAGGCAACAGCAGGACATCGTCGAAGGTCAGCCCCAGCATGGCGATCTTGGTGGGATCGTCCCCGCCGGTACGGACCGGGTTGCCTTCGGCAATGGACATCGGCTCGGCCTCCATCAGCGGGCGAAAGAAGCCTTCATCCTATCGGCTGCCCGGGAGGCGTCCCGGGGCCGACCGTCTCGCTCCTCAACCGCCTCGTCCCTCGGCGGCCTCGTCGACTCGAGGGCCGCGCCACCGGTGCCGCTCGCGTAATGTGGAGCCGTGCGCGACCACCTGCCACCAGGCCTGCCGCCCGATCCGTTCGCCGACGACCCCTGTGACCCGTCGGCCGCCTTGGATGCACTGGAGCCCGGCCAGCCGCTGGATCCCCAGGAGCGCGCCGCGGTCGAGGCCGATCTGGCCGACCTGACGGTCTACGAGGCACTGCTGGCGCATCGCGGAATCCGGGGCCTGGTGGTGTGCTGCGACGAGTGCAACCAGGATCACTACCACGACTGGGATATGTTGCGCGCCAACCTTCTTCAGCTTCTTATCGACGGAACCGTCCGTCCGCATGAGCCGGCTTACGATCCCGAGCCGGACGCCTATGTCACCTGGGATTACTGCCGCGGGTACGCCGACGCCTCGATGAACGAGGCGACCTCGGACTACCTCGACGGCTCGCGCTGACCCGCCTTGGTCAACCGACCGGCACCGGCACCGGAGTTGTGGTGACCGCTGCTGTCGGCAGCGGTTCCTCGGTCTGCGCGGGAGCCGTCTGGGCGGTCGGGGTCTGGACGGTCGGGGTCTGGGCGGTCGGGGCCGGTACGTCGCTTGCCGATTCGGGGACGGTTTCACTCACCGCGGTCTGAGGTGCCGGCGCGGCGGTGCTGGTGTTTGCCGCCCTCGGCGCCTCACCCGTCGTGGTCACCGGCGCAGCCGTCGTCTGCTCCGCCGAAGCGTTGGCCGCGGTGGTGGCGGACGTCGGAGCCGCCGCACTGGGCGTCGGCGCGACACTGGTCGGAGTCGTGGCTTGCGCGCTCTGCGTGTCCGGCGAGGTCGTCGAGGGTATCGACGACGCCGACGATTCGGTGGGTGACGCGGACGTCGGAATGGTCGACACCGGCGAACTGGTGACGGTCGTCGACGAATCGGACGAGGGCGCAGTCCCCGACGTCGGGGTTTCCGAGGTGGCCGAGGTGGTCAGCGGCGGAGCACCCGGCGTGCTGGTCGGCTCGACGGCCGGAACCAGCGCAGCCGACGACGGCGGCACGGTGTAGACGACGCCGGGGGGTGCGGTGGCCTCGGGATCGCGCTCGACCACCTTGGCCGACAGATCGTTGAACTGATCGAGCAGTTCCTGCTTCTGCTGTTGGTTGTCAATGGTGGCGACCTGGGTGCTCACCGCGACCAGTTTGTCCTGAGCCTGCTCCCAGTCACCCTGGGCGATGAGGTCCTGAACCTGGTTGAGTTCGGTCTTGGCGGCCAACCCGACCTGGTCGTCACGGACCTGCTTGGACGCACCGAACAGCATGGTGCGCACACCGTAGAGGGGATCACCGGGTCCGGCACCGGCCACGACCGCGCCGAATCCGCCGATGCAGAGCACCGCGGCGGCGGCGGCGCCGATTGTGCTCAGTCCGCGCCGGTTGCGGTTCTGGGTGCTGCGGGCCTGGAGCGCGGCTCGTTGCCCCCGGTCCAGCCCGGGGCGTCGTTTCTCCGCGAGGCCGGCGTTCAGGGCGGCGACCGCGTCGGCCTCGGCGATCAGTCCGGTCGCCGGGGGCCAGCGCATCTCGTCGCGCCAGCCGCCGAGTAGTGCAGCCAGCTCCGCATCTGCGGGGTCCTGCGGGATCGCCCGCCCGCCGCCGGCCAGTGCGTCGACGAAGCTGTCGGCGCGGCGAACGGCGTCCAGTGAGGGTTCCTGCGGCCCGGATCCAAAATCACGCATAGTCGAACCCCGTTCCGGAGATCTCCGACTTCAGCCGCGCCAGGGCGCGGTGCTGGGCCACCCGGACGGCGCCGGGTGTGCTGCCGACCGCCTCAGCGGTCTCCTCGGCCGACAGTCCCACCACAATCCGCAGCGTGAGGATCTCGCGTTGCTTCTCCGGCAGCACGGCGAGCAACCGGTTCATCCGGGCGGCAGTGTCGGATTGGAGTGCCATCTGCTCGGGGCCGGCGTCCAGCGAGGACCGCTCCGGCACCACGTCAGTGGGTTCAGAGCGATTTCGGGCCGCCGCGCGATGCGCGTCAGCGACCTTGTGTGAAGCGATGCCGTACACGAAGGCCAGAAACGGGCGTCCCTGGTCCTGGTAACGGGGCAGCGCCTGGATGGCGGCCAAGCAAACCTCCTGAGCAACGTCGTCAGCGGATAGACCACTGCGCTCCGAGGATCCAATCCGGGCACGGACATAACGGACCACAACGGGGCGGATGATCTCCACTACCTCCCGGAGGGCATCGCGGCTGCCGGCTACTGCCTCGGCAACAGCGGCGTCGAGACGCTCTCCTGGAATGGTCATCGACGGCGGTGTCTCCAACGTTACGGATGTGGCAATTCGGACGGCGTGGCTCCAGCTAGTGACAATATCGGCCGAAGCCGCCCATCGTTGCTTAGCGCATCTTCCAATGACCGCCGTGGCGGATCACGAATTGCGCACTTCGGTCTCGGACCTGGGCAATCTCGGCCGGACTGTGCGATGGGCTGCCGATATCGGACAGCAGGCAGGCCAATGCCCACCGCAGCGGTGCCAGCCCGTATGCCTCGGCATCGGCGAGCGCCGCGTCCGCCACGGCTCGCGAGCCGGTCAGATCTCCGGCGCTGCACATCGCCGCCGCGAGCACGACATCACTCTTGACACGGTGGCGGCGCAGCGTAGGCAGGGCGTCCTGGGCGAGTTCGACCCCCCGCCGGGCGTGGCGCAGCGCGTCGGAGCCGGCCCCGGCGGCCATCGCAAGTTCGGCGCGGACCCACGCCAGGCGGATCTCCAGTCGCGGTTCGACGGCGGGGCGGGCCAGCCCGGCGGCGCGTTCCAACAGTGCGGCCGAAGCCGCGAGCCGGCCCACACCCAGCGCGTCGGCCGCCAGGCCGATCAACGCGTCGGTCCCGGCCTCCGGGTCACCGCCGGCAGCGGCCCAAGCGCGGCCGTCCCAGTCATGGGCCCGCCAGTGCCAACCGAGTTGACGCAGAAAGGACGCGTAGGTGCTCAGCCCCAGGGAACGCAGGCGGCCGGCTCGCTCGCTGTGGATCAACACCGAGAGCTCCGCGCGGGCCGCCGCATATCGGCCCTGCCCACCGGCGGCTACGGCGCGCAACCAGAGGTCCTCCGGACTGCGGGCCGCGGGCAGTGGCCACCGACCTGGATGGCCGCCGAAGGCGGCGGCAGCCATGGTGGAAGACATCGAGCGCGACGGTATCAATTGTGCAGTTAAGAGTTTGTGGTCCCCGTGTTACGGCCGTGTCAACTCCGGCTGTGAGAAACCGGTTTTCAACGACGGCGCCGACAGTCGTCCTGCGTAATCCAAATGTGACCGGATCTCAAGATGAACGCGACGTAAATTCCTGTGCTGCGGAGATGCGATGGCCAAGGGTTCAGCCTATTGACGCGGTTTCACCGCCCCTCCTAGCGTGGAGGGCGAGTGGTCACCGGCGACTGCATCTCGATAACCGTCAGCAGACTGATAAGTGCGAGACATGCACGGAGAGAGAGACTTTCACATGTTGCAGCCGCAGCAATTACCAGGACCGAACGCAGACTTGTGGGATTGGCAGATGCATGGCAGCTGCCGGGGCATCGAATCGTCGGTGTTCTTCCATCCGGACGGGGAACGCGGCCGCGCTCGCGCTCAGCGCGAACTGCGCGCCAAGCAGTTGTGCCGGCAGTGCCCAGTGATCACGCAGTGCCGGACCCACGCGCTCAAGGTCGGCGAGCCCTATGGGATCTGGGGTGGCTTGAGCGAGTCGGAGCGTGAACTCCTGCTCAAGAACGGACTGCGTCGCCGCACCGCCTGACGTGCGCTACTGCGCCATCGGCAGGTCATTGGTGGTGGCCATGTCGCTGCCGATACCGCAGCGGCTGCGCAGATCGGCGAGCGGCTGACGGATCGCCCGGATTTCGGCCTTGGTCTGCGGCCGGGCGTCCAGGTACTCCTGCACCTGTCCGAGAACCTGGTCGCGCGGCTGGCCTTTGAGGTTGGTGACGAACTCGTTGACGTCGGGGTGGGTGAACAGGTAGGCCGAGGTCGCCGCGGACACCCCCGCCGCCACACCGGCCATATCGGCCGCCGTGCAGTTGGGCGGATCGGCCAGTGCCGCAGGCGCCCAGGCCACAAGCGATGCGGCCATGGCCGCGGCACCCACGGCGCCGGCGAGGATGTGACGGAACGAACCGGGACTGAGCGCCATGTCGGACTTCTCCTTTGAGGTGATCGCTGAACGGCTACCGGGGCTGGGGCCGGTTGCCGCCGCCGAAGTTCGGGAGGTCGAAGATGATCCCCGGGTTGTAGTCGTCGTAGTAATCGCAGGCCGGGTTGCCGTAGCACGGGTAGGGGTTGTAGGTCGGCACGCTGGTCGGCGCCCCGGAACTGCCGGTGACAGTTCCACTGGCACACAACGTGCTTCCCGTGACGGTGTTGCAGTCGGCCGCCGCCGTCGGCGCGACGGTCAACCCCAAGGCCGCCGCGGCGATTACCAGAGCGGGAACGAGGCCGAGTGTTCTCACGTGCACGGCGGAACCCTTCTGCTGATGCCTTCGGACAGCTAACCACGTGCGGACATGACGAGCCCTCGGTAAAGGTGCCCAAATCCGGCGATTCATGACGATCTAGCTCTCAGTTCCCTCCTGAGGTCTATGTACCCGGATCCGTCGAACGGGGATTCTGAACACATATCGTGACCCAACAGGGTCAATCGCCTGCCTCGGATGTGAGGCGCTCCAGGAGGAGCCGAAACGATGGACAGTCTGCTCAACATTTGGCACATCGAAACCCTCGGACCGCTGGCCGGTGTGGCCGCGCTCGTCGGAGCGGGCTGCTGGGTGGCCTGGGAAGCCCTCCGGCGTAGCTGAACACCTCTCGACCCGTCAACCCGGCGTCGCGACGCCCATCGAACCGAGGTAGTAGGTTTCCTGGCCGGTCGGATAACCCCCACCGTCGGTGGCGATGTGAACGTGGTCAAAGTGGTTGGCGGTTTCGTTGCCGTAATCCGCAGTCCAGCTTGGCGCGCCGATGCCCGGATAAAAGCCCTGTCGCCAGATCACGTGTAGGACCCCCCAGCGTTTCGCGTTGGCCAGAGCGAACCCGGCAATCTGGTTGCCCAGTTCAATGCCCTCCGGGGATTGATAGTTCGGGATCATCACGTCGATCGCCAAGCCTTCGGGATGCCATCTCAACGGATCCTGCCGTACGCCGCCGATCGTCTTGATGTCGAGAAACATCATGCTGATCGCCCGTGCCGCCCAGATGGTGTGGACCTGCAGTCCCTGCTCCGGCGCAACGCCGCGCGGCAACTCGACTTGGAAGTCCTGAGCAGCCACGGGGGCACTGGCCGCCAACAACTCGGCTTCGGTCACATTCGCGGTGGGGGGCGCGCCGGGGACCGCGGGAATCGGCCCGGGCGGGAATGCCACGGAAGGCGGTGCGCTGATGGGCACGGCGGCGGATGCCCCGGTAGGCACCGGTGTGGGCTCTTTTTCGTTGCCCTGGACGTAGAACATCGCGGCGGCGACGGCGACGGACATCGCAGCCGCCAACAAGCGTCCCCCGGAATGCGCCCCTGCCATGACAACGAACCTTACTGGGAATGTCACGGCATCTGGTGTGCCGCACTGGGTAGCGGGGCGAACGCCGGGGTGGGACCCCGGCGGCCGCTCGGCGGGAAAGGGGCACACCCAGTCGGGTGTGCCCCTTCTCCCAGCTTCTCGTTTTCTAGTGGCTGTGGCCGTGGTGGCCGTGGCCGTCGTCGTCGGAGTCTGCGACCCGATCGACGATGGCGGTCTCGGTGGTCAGCAGCATCCTCGCCACCGAGGCGGCGTTGACCACCGCGGAACGGGTCACCTTGACCGGGTCGATGATGCCGTCAGCCACCAGGTCGCCGTAGGACAGCGTCGCGGCGTTGAAGCCATGACCGGCAGGCAATTCGGAGACTTTGTTGACGACCACGGCCCCGTCCATACCGGCGTTGCTGGCGATCCAGTACAGCGGCGCGGAAAGAGCGTCATGGAACACCTGCACACCCAGCGCCTCGTCACCGGAAAGCTTCTCGAGCAACGGCTTCAGCGCAGCACGGGCCTGCACCAACGCGCTGCCGCCGCCCGGGATGATGCCCTCCTCGACCGCAGCCTTGGCCGCGGACACCGCGTCCTCGACCCGGAGCTTGCGCTCCTTGAGCGCGGTCTCGGTGGCAGCGCCGACCTTGATGACCGCCACCCCGCCGGCGAGCTTGGCGACCCGCTCCTGGAGCTTCTCGCGGTCCCAGTCGGAGTCGCTTGCTTCCATCTCACTCTTGAGCTGCTTGACCCGATCGGCGATGGCCTCGTGCGTCCCGCCGCCCTCGACGATGACCGTGGAGTCCTTGCTGACCACCACACGGCGAGCCGATCCCAGCACATCGAGGCCGGCCTCGCGCAGCAGCAGACCCACATCGGGGTTGACGACCTGGCCGCCGGTGACGATGGCGAGGTCCTCCAGGAATGCCTTGCGACGGTCGCCGAAGAACGGCGCCTTGACCGCAACGGCCTTGAGCGTCTTGCGGATAGCGTTGACCACCAGGGTGGACAGCGCCTCGCCCTCGACGTCTTCGGCCACGATCAGCAGCGGCTTGCCGGCCTCGGCCACCTTCTCCAACAGCGGCAGCAGGTCGGGCAGGGAGCTGACCTTGTCGCGGTGCAGCAGCACCACGGCGTCCTCGAGGATGGCCTCCTGCAAATCGAAGTCGGTGACGAAGTAGGCCGAGATGAAGCTCTTGTCGAAACCGACCCCCTCGGTGATCTCCAATTCGGTTTCCATGGTCGAGGATTCCTCGATGGTGACCACGCCGTCGGCGCCGACTCGTGTCATACCCTCGCCGACCATCTCGCCGACTTCCTCATCGCGCGAGGAGACGGTGGCGACCTGGGCGATGCCGTTCTTGCCGGCCACCGGGGTGGCCGCGTCGAGCAGGGCCTGGGAGACCGCCTCGGCGGCCTTGGCCATACCCGAGCCCAGCGTGATGGGGTTGGCACCCGCGGCCACGTTGCGCAGGCCGTTCTTGATCAGCGCCTGGGCCAGCACGGTCGCGGTGGTGGTGCCGTCGCCGGCGACGTCGTTGGTCTTGGTCGCCACCGACTTCACCAACTGGGCACCGAGGTTCTCGAACGGGTCCGGGAGGTCGATCTCGCGGGCGATGGTCACACCGTCATTGGTGACGGTCGGGCCCCCGTACGCCTTGGACAGCACGACATGCCGGCCACGCGGGCCGAGTGTGACGCGCACGGCAGCGGCGAGCTTGTCGACGCCGGCCTCCATCGCACGCCGGGCGGTTTCGTTGTATTCGATCTGCTTGCTCATGAGTCTCTGTCCTCTAACGTGTTCCGCCCCGGAAACCACCCGATACTCACACGGGGATTTCCGGGGCGGCTCACTGCGGTTACTTGTTGACGACCGCCAGCACGTCGCGGGCAGACAGGATCAGGTACTCCTCGCCGCCGTACTTGATCTCGGTGCCGCCGTACTTGCTGTAGATAACGGTGTCGCCCTCGGCGACGTCCAACGGAATCCGCTTTTCGCCATCCTCGTCCCACCGGCCGGGGCCGACGGCGACGACAGTGCCCTCTTGCGGCTTCTCCTTGGCGGTATCCGGGATGACCAGACCCGACGCAGTCGTCGTCTCGGCCTCGTTCGCCTGAACGAGGATCTTGTCCTCGAGGGGCCTGATGTTCACGCTCGCCACGTGGTCCTCCACTTATTCGATGTTCTTGGGCCGGGGGTTTTCCCGGACCGGTTTCACCAGGTGTTCGGCATTCGTCCTCACCCTCGCGCCGTCGTCGCGGGTGCCGACACAGGGGTTGTCCGCCTGCCACCTAGCACTCTATACCCGAGAGTGCTAGCACTCAAGGGGGGGTCGGTGCGATTCGCCGAGGGCGAAGTCGCCGCTGCGTCAGCCCAGGTAGGAGGGCACCTCCGCGAAATACGGGTCAGCTGTCGAAGGCGGCGGGGTCGATCAGCAGGTGGTCGGAAACATCCCCGACCATCTCCACATCGGCGATGCGCTCGGTGAAGTGCCACCCGGCACCCGGGTCGTGGGCGAACCGGTCGTCGTAGCGGCCGACGACGATCGGCTGCAACGCAATGCGCCCGGTGGCCTGGACCACGCAGAAGGTCGACCGCGCAATGGCGACGCCACCGGTGATCTCCACGATCGGATTGAGAACCAGGTGCCGCGTCTTCGGAGTGCCGTCGTCGAAGCGCCGGGTGGTCATCGTGAAGACCGCGGCGATGTTGTCCGCGCCGGACACCGTCGGGGTTCGGGGTCCGCCGAAGGCCGCACGCGCCAGGAGTTCACCGACGCCCTGGAAGTCACCGGCGTCGATCAACTCCGCATAGCGGTAGATCAAATGCAGGATCGCTTCCCGGTCGCTCACGAGACCTGCCCACACAGGATCGGCAGTCCCGGGTCGCTGGCCACGTCCAGGGCCGAAGGCTCCGCACCAGCGGCCACCAGGTGCGCCGCGAAAGAGGCGATCATCGCCCCATTGTCGGTGCACAACCGGGGCCGGGGAATCCGCAGCGTGAGTCCGGCTGCCGCGCAACGCTGTTCGGCAAGCTCGCGCAGCCGGGAGTTGGCGGCCACCCCGCCGGCGATCAGCAGGGTCGACACGCCCAGGTCGGTCGCCGCCCGCACCGCCTTGGCGGTCAGCACATCGGCGACCGACTCCTGAAAGCCGGCGGCGATGTCAGCGGTGTCGGCATCGGGATGGGATTCGACGTAGCGCGCCACGGCGGTCTTGAGGCCGGAGAAGCTGAAGACATAGGCCGCGTCGCGCGGACCTGTCATGCCACGGGGGAAGACGATCGCATCGGGGTTGCCGGTCCGGGCCAGGTCGTCGAGCACCTTGCCGCCCGGATAACCCAGCCCCAGCAGCCGGGCCACCTTGTCGTAGGCCTCTCCCGCCGCATCGTCGACGGTGCTGCCGAGTTCCACGATGGGTTGGGCCAATGACCGCACATGCAGCAGATGCGTATGCCCACCGGACACCAGCAGGGCCACCGACTCGGGCAGCGGTCCGTGGTCGTAGACGTCTGCCGCCAGGTGGCCGCCGAGATGATTCACCGCGTAGAAAGGCACCCCCCAGGCCGCGGCATAGCCCTTGGCGGCGGCCACCCCGACCATCAGAGCGCCGGCCAGCCCCGGCCCGATGGTGGCCGCGACCACATCGGGACGCTCGATCCCGGCGGTCTGCAGTGCGCGGCGCATGGTCGGGCCCAGCGCCTCGAGGTGCGCACGCGACGCCACTTCGGGCACCACCCCGCCGAACCGGGCGTGTTCGTCGACGCTGGAGGCCACCTCGTCGGCCAACAGCGTGACGGTGCCGTCGGGTTGCAGACCCGCGATGCCGACTCCGGTTTCGTCACAGGAGGTTTCGATGGCGAGAATCGTCTTCACACCGGGTCTCTCCGCATGGTGAAGGCATCGGCGCCGCTGACCCGGTAGTACCGTTTGCGCACACCGACGCCGACGAAGCCGAGGCTGCGGTACAGCGCAAGCGCCGCTTCGTTGTCGGTGCGGACCTCCAGGTACACCGTCGAGTCGGGGCCGGCGAAGTCCAGCAGCCTGTTCATCATGCCCCGGCCGATACCGAGCCGTTGGTAGGCCGGACCCACCCCGATGGTGTGGATCTCGAACTCGAACGGCGGCGTGCGACCCAACCGGGCCACCCCGGCGTAGCCGACCAGGGTGTCGTCGATCCGGGCCGCCACATAGCGGTTGTGGGTCGCGGCCAGTTCCCGAACGAAGGCACCCTCCGGCCAGGGGTCGTCGCCGTCGAACAGCAGCGCTTCCAACTCCGCGCACCGGGCGGCGTCCCGCCGGGTGAGTTCGTCGTAGACGACGGCATGGGTCTCAGTCATCGGGCCATCCCGCGCTCGGCCAGAGTCTTGGCGTCCGGCCGCCGCAGGTACAGCGGAACCAGCGGATCCGGCGGGCCCGTCCAGTCGGTGACGGCCCCCGGTAGACCGGCCGGGACGGGGTGCGTCGGCCCGATCCGCGGCAGTTCGAACAGCGCGCAGTGCGCCGGCGAACCGGCCACCTGCCGCGCTCCCCCGGCAGGGACGTCAGCCGCCGCGGCGACACCGGGTCCGTCGACGCGGACTCCGTCGCGATAGCGGGCCCAATAGACCTCGCGACGGCGGGCATCGGTGACGACCAGCACCTCACCACGGGTCTGGTTGCCGACGGCGTCCAGTGAGCACACGCCGTGCACCGGCACGCCCAGCGCGTGACCGTAGGCCGCTGCGGTGGCCATCCCGACCCGCAGGCCGGTGAACGGACCGGGTCCGCAACCGACCACCACCGCGTCCACCGCGCGCAGCGTCATCCCCGCATCTGCCATCGCCCCAACGACATTGGGTGTCAACAGCTCGGCGTGGGCATGCGCGTCGACGGCGATCCGCTGCGCCACGGTGTCGATCCGGCCGTCGTCGTGACGCCGCAACACCCCGACGATCACCGCCGGCGTTGAGGTGTCGATGGCCAGCACGGTTCGGGTCACGGCCGACTCCAGTGCCACGTCGCGGTACGGACCTCGCTGTCGGGATTACGGGTCAGCGTCACGCACAAATGATGCTCCGAGAGCCGTTCTGCCAGGCCCTCCCCCCACTCGACCACCGCGACGGCGTCATCGAGGTCGGTGTCGATGTCCAGGGAGTCGAGTTCGGCCATCAGATCCACCCCGGCGTGGTCGAGCAGTCGGTAGACGTCGACATGCACCATCGCGGGGTGCCCGCTACGCCTGGCCCGGTGGACCCGTGCCAGCACGTAACTGGGCGAGGTGATCGGACCTTCGACATCCAGGCCGTCGGCTATTCCCTTGGCCAGTGCGGTCTTTCCCGCGCCGAGCGGACCAGAGAGGACCACGACGTCACCGGCACGTAGCTGCCGGCCGATCCGCGCTCCGAGGCCGAAGGTGTCCTCGGCGGTCGCGAGAGACAGTTCGCCGGCGGCGGCGAGAGCCACTGCGCCGCCGTCGTTCCCGCTGTCGCCGTCGTTCCCGGTGTCGCCGGCGGGTCGCACGTCAGTCAATCCGGTCTCGCAACCGCCGGGCGAATGCGACGAGGCGCGACGGGGTCGCCCGTTCGACCAATCGCACGAGGGCGTCGTTGATGACCTCGGGACGTTCCATCTGCACCAGGTGGGCGGCCCCCGGGACGATCACCAGCAGCGAGTCGGGCAGGGCGGCTGCCATCTCCTCGGAGTTGCGGACCGGGGTGAGCAGATCGCGGTCGCCGCACGCGATCAGGGTCGGGATGCGGGCCAGCACCGGCAACGCCGCGGTCTCGTCGTGGACTTCGAGTGCGTGCAGGAACTCCACCAGGGTCGCGACCGGGGTGGCGTGAATCATCTTCTCGTTGAAGGCCGCAACGCTGCGGCTGATGTGGTCGTCGCCAAAGGACGCGGTATTGAGGATCGGGCGCAGCACCGACCTGGTGGCACCCCGGGTGCGGTGCACCAGTCTGGGCGAATAGCGGGCGGCGAAGCGCACGGCCTCCAGCGCGGGGTTCTGCAGGATCTCTCCCAGCGGGGAACGGGACACACCCTGGGCGGCCGAGGAGATGATCGCGGCCCCGACGATCCGGCGGCCGTAGTTCGCGGGGAACTGCCGGGCGTGCGACAGCACCGTCATCCCGCCCATCGAATGGCCCACCAAGACCACTGGGCCGCGGGGAACCATCACCTGCAGAATGGTCTCCAGGTCCCTGCCCAACTGCTCGACGGTGTAGGTCTCGATGGAGGCTTCGCCGGACTGGCCGTGGCCGCGCTGATCGTAGAAGACCATCCGGACCTGTTCTCCCCAGCGCTGGGCCAGGGCGGCCCGCTGGAAGTGGAACGCCCCCATCCGCTGACAGAAGCCGTGCGCGAAGACGACGGTCAGCGGGGCTGTCACCGGACCCACCTCGCGGACGATCAGGGGCACCCCGTCAGAGGTGGTGACCACGCAACCGCGGTCGGCGTCCAGCAGCGTGAAGTCCTCGCCCTCGTAGGCGTCGCGGAGCTCCTTGCGCCCCCGCCATGCCTTGGCGGCCGACCTGCCCGCGGCGGTGCCCACCGCCCCGATTCCGGCGACCCCCGCCAACAGGCCGGCCTTCCTGCCGACCTCGGCCGCCGGTCTGGCCGAGGCGACGGGTTCACCCTTGCCCCGGCGGGCCAGCACCCGTTTGCGCCGTGGTTTATCGGCCGTCATCGCCGCCTCCGGTGTAGGTCCGCCGAATCCGGCCACGGGGACTCGTCACGATCTCGTAGTTGATGGTGCCCAACAGATCCGCCCAGGTCTGGGCAGTCTGCTCGCCGGAGCCGCCGGAGCCGAACAGGATCGCCTCGTCACCCTCGGCCACGTCAGGTGACCCGGGACCGAGGTCGACCACGAACTGGTCCATGCACATCCTGCCGATGCTGGGCCGCAACCGCCCGTTGATCAGAACGTGGATACGTCCGCCGAGGGCACGGAAGACGCCGTCGGCGTAACCGACGGGTAGCAGGGCCACCGTGGTGTCGCGTTCGGCGATCCAGGTGTGCCCGTAGGAGACGCCCTCCCCGGTGGGCACCTTCTTAACCATGCCGACCTGGCATCGCAGCGTCATAGCTGGGCGCAATCCCATGTCCCCCATGTCCGGGATGGGGCTGAGTCCGTAGACCGCGATGCCGGGGCGGACCATGTCGAACCCCATATCCGGCCGGGTCATCGCTGACGGCGAGTTGGACAGGTGCGCGACCTCGAACTCGATCCCACCGCGGCGGGCTTCAGCGATCATCGCGCTAAACCGTTGCGCCTGAAGATCATTGACGGGACTCGCAGGCTCGTCGCCGCACGCGAGGTGCGACATGATCCCGCGGACCCGCACCGCGTCGGTGGCACTGGCGCGGCGCAGCGCGTCGAGCACCTCGGGATAGTCCCGCGCACTGACTCCGTTGCGGTTCAGGCCGGTGTCAACCTTGATGGTGACCACCGCCGTAGTGCCGGTGCGCCCGACAGCGTCGAGCAGTTCACCGACCTGCCGAACCGACGACACCCCGATCTGGACATCTGCGGCCAGTGCGGGCGCGAAGTCGGTGCGCGGCGGATGCAGCCATGACAGGACCGGGGCGGTGATGCCACCGGCGCGCAGCGCCAGCGCCTCCCCGATGGTGGCAACCCCGAGTTCGGCGGCCCCGGCCCGCACCGCGGCGCGAGCCACCTCGGTGGCGCCGTGGCCGTAACCGTCGGCCTTCACCACGGCCATGACGTCGGCCGGACCGGCGTGCTCGCGCAAAACGCTCACGTTGTGCGTGATCGCATCGAGGTCGACGACGGCCTCGCCGTTGACTGCTGCGGCGGCCGGTGTCGTCGGGGAAGTCAACGGCGTGGTCTGCATGGTCATGTCACCGCTGTCGATTCTCCCAGAAGCACGCGTCAGTGCGCGAAGCGCTCCTCGGTGAAGTGGCCACCGGGCTTGATCTCGGCCAGGTGAGCGATCACCGCGTGCAGGTCTTCCCATAGCGAGCGAGCCAGGTCGGACGAGAACCCCTCACGCACCACCACCCGCAGAACCGAGATGTTCTCGGCTCCCTCGGGCATGGTGTACGCCGGCACCTGCCAGCCGTAGATGCGCAGCGCCGCGGAGACGTCGTACTCGTTGAAGCCGAAGTCACCGGACAGTTTGAACGCGACCACCGGAATCTTCGAGCCGTCGGAGATGACGTCGAAATGTTCGGATTTCCGCAATTGATCGGAGAACCACAGAGCGGTGTTGGACAGCGTCTTCATCACGTTGGTGTAGCCGGACCGGCCCAGTCGCAGGAAGTTGTAGTACTGGCCGACGACCTGATTACCGGGCCGGGAAAAGTTGAGTGTGAAGGTGGGCATGTCGCCGCCGAGATAATTCACCTTGAACACCAGTTCCTCGGGCAGCTGATCGGCGTTGCGCCACACCACGAACCCCATACCGGGATAGGTCAGGCCGTACTTGTGTCCGCTGACGTTGATCGACACCACCCGGGGAAGCCGGAAATCCCATTTCAGTCTGGGCTGCAGGAACGGGACGACGAATCCGCCACTGGCGGCGTCGACGTGCACCGGGATGTCCAGACCCGCCTTCTTCTGAAGTTTGTTGAGTGCGGCGCAGATTTCGGCGATCGGTTCGAGTTCACCGGTATAGGTGGTGCCCAGGATTCCGACCACCCCGATGGTGTCTTCATCGACCGCGTCGACCACCTGTTCGGGGGTGATCACGTAGCGGTCCTCCGCCATCGGCAGATACCGGGGTTCGACCTCGAAGTATCGGCAGAACTTCTCCCACACGACCTGCACATTGGAACCCATCACCAGGTTGGGGGTACGGGCCTTCCATGCGTCAGGGTTATCGGCGGAGACGCGCTGCTTCCACCGCCATTTCAGCGCCAGGCCGGCCAGCATGACCGCCTCCGAGGATCCGACGGTGGAGGCGCCAATAGCGCTGGAGGCGTCGTCGTCGCGCAGATTCTCGGCATGGAAGAGGTCGGCAACCATTGCCACACAACGTGATTCGATGGCGGCGGTGGCCGGATACTCGTCCTTGTCGATCATGTTCTTGTCGAACGTCTCGGCCATCAACTTCTCGGCTTCCGGGTCCATCCAGGTGGTGACGAACGTCGCCAGGTTCAGCCGGGAGCTGCCGTCGAGCATCAGTTCGTCGTGGATGAACCGGTAGGCCGCGGCGGGCTCCATGGACTCGTCCGGCAGCCGCAGCGAGGGAATGGGGTCGGTGGACAACCGCCCGGTGTAGGCCGGGGCGATCGACGGGGATCGATACTTCATGTGCGGCACGGGTTCTCCTCGTGGGTTGTGGCTACAGATGGGCGAGCGCGGAGCGGATGTGGGCAAGGATGCGGGAGGCCGACGTCGGCACCGGCGCCGGGCCGGGATCGGCGGCCGAGGCGTTGGCGGCGCGGGAGTGCACGAATGCGGCGGCCGCAGCCGCCTCCGCGGCCGGCAGTCCGGCGGCCAGCAGCGCGCCGATGATCCCGGAGAGCACATCACCGGATCCCGCGGTCGCCGCCCAGGAGCCCCCGGCCGGGTTGAGGTACACGGAGCCTCCCGGGTCAGCGATGACAGTGACGTTGCCCTTGAGCAGGACAGTGGCGCCGAGGGCGTCAGCCAGCCTGCGGGCTGCCGCCACCCGATCATCGCCCACCGGCCCGAGACCAAATCGCGCGTACTCCCCGGCATGGGGGGTCAGCACCGTCGGAGCCTTGCGGTCGGACACGAGGCCCGGGTGCGCCGCCAGGACGGTCAGCGCATCGGCGTCGACGATGACCGGCACGTCACTGTCGAGAACGAACGTCAGGGCGGTGACCGCGGCCGCGTCGGTACCCAGTCCGGGGCCGATCGCCCACGCCTGCACCCGCCCGGCGGTCTGCACACTCGAGGCGGCCACCACCTCCGGCCAGTGCGATACCACTTCGGCCGCGGCGGGTCCGGCGTAACGCACCATGCCCGAGGTCGCCGCGACCGCCGCACCACTGCACAGGATCGCCGCTCCCGGGTAGGCGGCGGATCCGGCCACCACACCGAGCACGCCCTGGGTGTACTTGTCGTCATGCGGCCCGGGCACCGGCCAACGGGCCTTGACGTCGGCGGCTTCCAGACCGATCAGATCGGCGCCGGGTAACTCCAGACCGATGTCGACGAGTTCGACGCGACCGCAATCGGCCAGAGCGTGAACGGGTTTGAGTCCGCCGAAGGTCACGGTGAGCGCGGCGCGGACGGCGGGCCCGCGGATCGCGCCGGTGTGGACATCGATGCCGCTGGGGATGTCGACGGCGACCACCGGGATACCCGCGCGGTCGACCGCGGCGAACACCTCGGCGGCGGGCGGACGCAGCGGCCCGGTGCCGGAGATTCCGACCACACCGTCGAGCACCAGCTCGGTACCCGCCGGAACGACCCGCACCACCCGGCCGCCCGCCGCCCGGAAAGCCCTCAGTGCGGCGGCGTGGGTGTGTTCCGGGTTGAGCAGGACCGCCGATGCCGCGGCGCCACGACGGCGCAGGAAGGTCGCCGCCCACAGCGCGTCACCACCGTTGTCACCGGAGCCGACGACCGCACAGATCCCGCGGCCAACCACCCCGCCGGTGCGGTGACGCAGTTCCTCGGCGATCGCGGAGGCCAGTCCGGTCGCGGCGCGGCGCATCAGCGCTCCGTCGGGAAGTCCGGCCAACAGCGGCACCTCGGCGGCCCTGATCTGCTCGGCGGTGACGTAGTACCGCATCAGGTTTCCGATCCCATGCCGGCGGGCTGGCCCGAGTCCTATTCGACGGTGACGGATTTAGCGAGATTGCGCGGCTTGTCGACGTCGTAGCCGCGGGCACGGGCCACCGAGGCGGCGAACACCTGCAGCGGAACCGTGGATAGCAACGGCTGGAAAAGCGTTGACACCGCGGGGATCTCGATGATGTGGTCGGCGTACGGACGAACCGTCTCGTCGCCCTCCTCGGCGATCACGATGGTGACCGCGCCGCGCGCCTGGATCTCGCGGATATTGCTCAGCAGTTTGGAGTGCAGCATCGCCGCATTCTTGGGCGAGGGCATGACGACGATGACCGGCAGGCCGTCTTCGATGAGCGCGATCGGGCCGTGCTTGAGCTCACCGGCGGCGAACCCCTCGGCGTGCATGTAGGCCAGTTCCTTGAGCTTCAACGCACCCTCGAGTGCCACCGGATAACCGACGTGACGACCGAGGAACAGAACCGCCGAGGAGTGCGCGAACTGGCGGCCCAGTTCGGCGACGTGGTCGAGGTGCCGAAGTACCTCGGCGACCAGGCCGGGCATCGATTCCAGTTCCCGGTACTCCCGGGCCACCTCATCGGGGTACTTGGTGCCGCGGGCCTGCGCCAGCGCCAGTCCCACCAGATAGTTGGCCGTGACCTGGGCCAGGAAGGTCTTGGTCGCCGCCACCCCGATCTCCGGCCCGGCGCGGGTGTAGAGCACGGCGTCGGCCTCACGCGGGATCTGGCTGCCGTTGGTGTTGCAGATCGCCAGCACCTTGGCCTTCTGCGTCTTGGCGTGCCGCACCGCTTCGAGGGTGTCCGCCGTCTCGCCGGACTGCGAGATGGCGATCACCAGGGTGCTGCGGTCCAGAACCGGGTCCCGATACCTGAATTCACTGGCGAGCTCAACTTCCACCGGAACGCGGGTCCAGTGCTCGATGGCGTACTTGGCCAGCAGGCCCGAGTGATAGGCGGTGCCGCAGGCGACGATGAAGACCTTGTCGATCTCCCGCAGTTCCTGATCGGACAGTCGCTGCTCGTCCAGAACGATGCGACCGTCGACGAAGTGACCCAGCAGGGTGTCGGAGACCGCGGTCGGTTGCTCGGCGATCTCCTTGAGCATGAAGTAGTCGTAACCGCCCTTCTCGGCGGCCGACAGATCCCAGTCGATGTGGAACACCCGGGCGTTGGCGGCGTCGTCATTACCGTCGAAGTCGGTGATCCGGTACCCGTCGGCGGTGATGACGACGGCCTGGTCCTGACCGAGTTCGACCGCATCACGGGTGAACTCGATGAAGGCTGCGACGTCGGAGCCCAGGAACATCTCGTTCTCGCCGATACCGACCACCAGCGGAGTGGATCGGCGGGCGGCGACGATGGTCCCCGGATCGTCGGCATGGGCGAACACGAGGGTGAAGTGGCCCTCGAGTCGGCGCAGCACGGCCAGCACCGATTCGACGAAGTCGCCGGCTGTCGGGCCCTCCCGGTACGCGCGGGCCACCAGGTGCACGGCCACTTCGGAATCGGTGTCGCTGGCGAACTCCACCCCTGCCGCCTCGAGTTCAGCGCGCAGCACGGTGAAATTCTCGATGATCCCGTTGTGCACGACCGCGAACTTGCCGGCGGCGTCACGGTGCGGGTGGGCGTTTCGGTCGGTGGGGCGGCCGTGGGTGGCCCACCGGGTATGTCCAATCCCGGCCGTCCCGGTCAGCACTGCGGGGTCGGTCTCGGCGAGCGCTTCTTCCAGGTTGGCCAGCCGACCGGCGCGCCGGCGCACCACCAGGCCACCGTCGCCGTCGAGCAAGGCCAGACCCGCCGAGTCGTACCCGCGGTACTCCATCCGCCGCAAGGCGTCGACCACGACATCCCGGGCGGGTCGGTGGCCGACATACGCCACGATTCCGCACATGGTTAAACAGCCTAGTCCAGCCCTGCGGGGGCACCGGTCGGCTACGGTCGGGAGATGGCCCGCACCCGCACGCTGTTCGCCACATTGACGAGGCGCGGACCGCATCAGGTGCTGCGCGGTGACCTGGGTTTCGCCGGCATTCCAGGGGTGGTCTTCACGCCCGCCTACGGGTTCCACCTGCCCGGGGTCGCTTTCGGGCACGACTGGCTCACCGACACCGACAACTACACCGGCACCCTGGAGCACCTGGCCAGTTGGGGCATCGTCTCGGCAGCCCCGGGCACCCAGCGCGGCCCGGTCCCCTCGGTGCTCACCCTGGCCCACGACCTCGGTGCCACGCTGGACGTGATTTCCGGAGTGCGACTCGGCCCCGGCCAGATCAGCGTGGCCCCGGAGACGCTGGGCCTGGCCGGGCACGGGTTCGGGGCGGCGGCGGCGGTCCTGGCGTCTACCGGCCCGGCGCAGGTCAAAGCAGTGGCCGCGGTCTTCCCCGCGGTGACCAAACCGTCGGCCGAGGCCGCGGCGGCGCAGTTGCAGGTACCGGGACTGGTGCTCGCCACTCCGGACGACGCGCCGTCGCTGCGCACCGACGCCCTGGAGGTGGCCGCGGCTTGGGACGGTGCGGTGCTGCGCGTGGTCAAGAAGGCCAACGCCGCCGGCCTCGCCGAGAAACGGCGCCTCACCCGACTGCTGGGCTTTCCGGGTTCCAGCGACGACACCCAGAAGACGGTTCGCGCGCTATTGACCGGTTTCCTGCTGTTCCACCTGACCGGAGACAAGACCTACCAGGAGTTCGCCGACCCCGAAGCCGATCTGCCGCACACCGGCCGGCCTGATCCGGACGCCCCGCCGGTCACCGACGAGGACCGGATCGTCGCGCTGTTCCGTTAGCTCCCAACCAACCGGTTGGCGTATAACCGTGTAATGCGCACCGGCATCTTTCTGTCCTACGCGGGCGGCTTCCGCGACACCGTCGAGCAGGTCGTCGAATTGGAGAAGCACGGCGTCGGCATCGTCCTGGTGCCGGAGGCCTACTCGTTCGACGCGGTCAGCCAACTGGGTTACCTGGCCGCCAAGACGACCACCATCGAACTCGGCTCGGGAGTGGTTCCGCTCTACACCCGCACCCCCACCCTTCTCGCGATGACCGCCGCGGGGTTGGACTACGTCTCCGACGGCAGGTTCATGCTGGGCATCGGGACGTCGGGCCCGCAGGTGATGGAGGGTTTCCACGGTGTGCCGTTCGACGCACCGTTGGGCCGAACCCGCGAGGTCGTCGAGATCTGCCGTCAGGTGTGGCGCAGGGAACGGCTGTCGCATCAGGGCAAGCACTACCAGATTCCGCTTCCGGCCGACCGCGGGACCGGTCTCGGCAAGTCGCTGAAAATCATCAATGAGCCCGTGCGCGAGAACATCCCGATCAGCATCGCCGCGCTTGGCCCCAAGAACGTCGAGCTGACCGCCGAGATCGCCAACGGCTGGCAGCCGGTCTTCTTTTATCCCGAGCGCGCCGATGACGTATGGGGCGACGCCCTTCGGGCCGGAAAAGCGAAGCGCGACAGCACACTCGGCGATCTGGACGTCATGGTCGGTGTGTCGCTGGCCATCGGGGACGATGTCGAGGACCGACTTCAGTGGGCCAAACCCCAACTGGCGCTCTACATCGGCGGCATGGGAGCCAAGGGCCGCAATTTCTACCACAACGTGGCAACCCGGTACGGGTTCGGCGACGTGGCCGATCGCGTCCAGGAGCTCTACCTCTCCGGCCGTAAGGCAGAGGCGATCGCCGCGGTGCCCGACGATCTGGTGCGAAGCGTGTCGCTGATCGGGCCGCGCGGCTACGTCAAGGAACGCGTCGCGGCGTTTCGCGAGGCCGGGGTGACAACTCTGCTGACCACTCCGGTGACAGCCGACGGCGCCGAGTACGTCGGGTTCGTCGAGCAATTGCAGCACCTGCTCGACTGAGAGGTCACTCCCCCACCTTCGGGAGTTCGTCGGCAGCGATCTCACAGGGCGTCTTGGCGTCCGCAGGCCCGACGGGAGCTGTCCCGACGTCGGCGGCTGGTGGCGGTGGTGGATCAGGGACCGCGGCGGCCACCGGTGGTGGAGCGGACTCCATGGCCACGCCCGGATCAGCTGGCCTCTCGGCGGCGAGGAGCTCCGGCGAGGGAACCGGCTGTGCCTGGACCGGGGGCTGCGGCAGTACAACAGCGCTTTTCGGCACGGCACCGTCCGGCAGGCGTGACGGAGCGGCGCCCGCCGTCATCGGCGGGTCCGTCTGGTGTCCCGGCGTGCGTGGTTCGGCCTTGACGGTGACCGGCGGGGTCTCCGCTGGGCCCTCGGGGCGACCGGCCGCGGGGATGTCCCCGTAGGAGCCCAGCGCCTGCGCGATCTGTGCCACGAGACCGACCAGCGCACCACCCAGATCGGGAAGCGCCGCGCCAGAGCCGGCGGGTGGCACGCCCAGCGGCGCCTGCCAGGCGGTTGTCGGCGCTGCGCTCCAGGGTCCACCTGCGGCCTGCGCGGACCCCGGCGCCGCCGAGACTGTCTCGGCGGGGACGACGGTGGGCGGGCCGGGCGGTGACGCAGTGCCCGCACCGAAGCGGTCAGCGGCCGGGATGCCGGCCGGCGAGCGGGAGGCTTCGGCCACCGGGGGCTCGGCCGTCCGCACGCCGTCGGGCCGGACAGCCTCGGCGTTACCCGGTGCGGTGTCCGCCCAACCGTCGTTCAACAGTGCCAATTCCACAGCAACCCGGCGCAGCGCCACGACGATATCCGTCGCCTCGGCGCACTGCTGATGCAGCACATCCGTTGCAGCGGAACCCGTTTCGCTTCGCCACCCGTCCCCCAGTGCTGCGAGCGCATCACGATGGCAGGCCAGCGCCTCCTCGGCGACGTCGGCCGCCGCAGTCAGGGCCGCCCTGTCGATAGCCGCTACCTCAGCAAGAAAGCCGTCGGCGCTCACTGCAAGACCTCCGCCCCGAGCCGGTCCGCATCGGTGTAGTTGTCAGCGCCGGCGCGGACAGCGCGTGCGTACTCCCGCGCCGCCCGCTGCCAGTGCGCGATGCCGTCCGTCAATTCACCTACCGCCGAGCGGATGACCTCGAGTTGCAACCCGCTCAGATGACGGCGGACGGCCACGTCCAGGAGGTCAGCCGCCTCGTCGAGCCGCTGGGCGGCGAACCGAAGTGCGTGGGGGTCAACCGATGTGGTTCCCATACCGGATTGGACGTTGTGAAGTCCGCGCCGGTTCCCGGCAGTCAGTCCTCCGCCGGCTCCCGGCAGTCAGTCCTCCGCCGGCTCCCGGCAGTCAGTCCTCCGCCGGCTCCCGGCAGTCAGTCCTCCGCCGGCTCCCGGCAGTCAGTCCTCCGCCGGC
>CAISDL010000083.1 GCA_903884065.1 uncultured Actinomycetes bacterium
GGCGAGATCCAGGCCCAACTGGCTCCCAAGGACGACGAGGAGCGCCAGAAGGCCATCGACCGCGGCCACGACTTGGACCGCGTACTCACCACCGATGATCTGGTGTCGGGCGAGAACGTCTTCTTCTGTGCCACCGGCGTCACCGACGGCGACCTGCTCAAGGGTGTGCGCTTCTTCGGCGGCGGCTGCACCACGCAGTCCATCGTCATGCGATCCAAGTCCGGCACCGTCCGCATGGTCGAGGCCTATCACCGGCTCTCCAAGCTCAACGAATACTCCGCGGTGGACTTCACCGGGGACAGTTCCGCCGCCCATCCCCTCCCCTGATCACCCTCCCCTAGTTGCCCGGCAAAGAAAGGCCCTTGATGACGAACGACGGCGAGTTCCGGATCGAGCACGACACGATGGGCGAGGTCCGGGTCCCGGTCAAAGCCCTGTGGCGGGCGCAGACCCAGCGGGCGGTGGAGAACTTCCCGATCTCCTTCCGTGGGCTGGACCGCAACCAGATCCGGGCGATGGCGCTGCTGAAGGCGGCGTGCGCCCAGGTGAACAAGGACCTCAACCTGCTGGCCGCGGCGAAGGCGGACGCGATCATCGCCGCCGCCAACGAGATCGCCGACGGACAGCACGACGACCAGTTCCCCATCGACGTGTTCCAGACCGGCTCGGGAACCAGTTCCAACATGAACGCCAACGAGGTGATCGCGTCGATCTGCGACCGCAACGGTGTGACCGTCCACCCCAACGACGACGTCAACATGTCGCAGTCCTCCAACGACACGTTCCCGACCTCGACCCATATCGCGGCCACCGAAGCGGCTGTGCGCCAGCTCATTCCGGCGCTGGAGGTGCTGCACGCCTCGCTGGCGAGCAGGGCCAAGCAATGGCGCACCGTCGTCAAGTCCGGCCGTACCCACCTCATGGACGCTGTGCCGGTGACCCTCGGCCAGGAGTTCGGCGGGTATGCCCGCCAGGTCGAGGCCGGCATCGAGCGAGTCAAGGCGTGCCTGCCCCGACTGGGTGAGCTGGCCATCGGCGGCACCGCCGTCGGCACCGGACTGAACGCGCCCGACGGATTCGGCGCGAAGGTGGTCGAGGTCCTGGTCGCCCAGACCGGTCTGGCCGAATTGACCACGGCCAAGAACTCTTTCGAGGCCCAGGCCGCCCGCGACGGACTGGTCGAGGCGTCCGGCGCGCTGAAGACGATCGCGGTGTCGCTGACCAAGATCGCCAACGACATCCGGTGGATGGGCTCGGGCCCGCTTACCGGCCTGGGCGAACTGCATCTGCCCGACCTTCAGCCGGGCAGCTCGATCATGCCGGGCAAGGTGAACCCGGTGATCCCGGAAGCGGTCACCCAAGTCGCCGCACAGGTCATCGGCAACGACGCCGCGATCACCGTCGGCGGGCTCTCCGGCGCCTTCGAGCTCAACGTCTACATCCCGATGATGGCCCGCAACCAGCAGGAGTCAATAACGTTGCTCGCCAACGTGTCCCGGCAGTTCGCCGAGCGCTGCATCGACGGCCTGGTGGCCGACGAGGACCGGCTGCGCCGGCTCGCGGAGTCCTCGCCGTCGATCGTCACGCCGCTGAACTCGGCGATCGGGTACGAGGAGGCCGCCGCGGTGGCCAAGCAAGCGCTCAAGGAGCACAAGACGATTCGGCAGACGGTGATCGACCGCGGGCTGATCGGCGAGAAGCTCTCCGAGGAGGAACTCGACCGTCGGCTCGACGTGCTCGCCATGGCGAAGGTGCGCGACGAGGGGTAGGCAAACCCTGAACCATTCAGCTCAGCAGTCACCGCGCCGGATCGCCCTTAGGATATTGCGGTGCGCTACGTGCTGAGACGTATGGCGGTGTGTCTGCAGTACTGGCCGCAGCTCTCAGCCCTGTATCTGCTCGGTCTGTTGGGGCGCGAAGGCTCAATTCACCTGGCGGCGTGGGCAGGCCACAACAACAACGTGTGGGCCTCACTCATCATGCCGCTTGCCGGGTTGGCGCGGCTTGGGTCATACGTCGGGATGTTCCTGGTACTGCGGCCGGCCTTCCCGGAGTTCGCTGCGGATCCCGTCCGGCCGCGACGGGGCATCAACCTGTTCGGCAGTGTGATCGTCCCGTTCTTCGCCATCTATCTCGCCTGGCAGATGTTCAAGGAGGACTGGCTAGCGTTTGAGTCGCAGGCCCTGCAGTACCGCATCGACGAGGCGATGACGTCGACCAGGCCAACCGAATTGCATGCTGACACGCTCCCGGTGAGTGGGACGACCCTGGTAATCATCTTGGTGGCCTTGGCGACTCGCATGATCCTGCGCCGACTTTCCGAGCGCCTCCCCAAGTGGACGGTGATCCTGCGGGTCTACGTCGACGCTTTGTGGGTCTTCATGGTGCTGACCTTCTCGGTGAACCGCGGGGTGACCCTGTTGACCAATCCATCCGGATGGGTGAAGGAACGCCGAGTCGTGGTGTGGCTCAACGATCTGGTCAATTCCGCGCTCACGCCGTTCCATCCACTGCAGGTGGCCTGGAGGACGGTCACCGGGGCGGCCGGCGCTGTATTCGGCGGCGCGGCAGTTCCGCTGATGTGGCTCGCAGTGGCCGGGATCGTCTACGGCATTTCCACCCGCACGACCTGGCTCAGCGCGGGCCGTCGGGTCGCGGGCAACTGGGCCGACGTGGTTTCCGAACGAACGGCGCGACGGCGCGGAGCGTGGAAGAAGCGGTGGGACGCCCTGCCGAAAGCACTGCGCGACAGCAGTCGCGAGGACGCTGCAGACAAGTTGGGCAAGTACAAGCCGTTGGCCGAGTCCGCGCGAACCATCGCTCACGGAGGACTGTGCGGCTTATCGGTGTACGTTCTGGCCTACCTGATCCTGGCTTGGTTGGACATGTCGGGAAGCTATTACTCCGGACAACTCGGTTCTGGCTATCTGTTCCGCGGCATGGCGATGCTCTTGGGGCCGCATCCGATCGAGTTCTGGAACGGGGTCGGCGGCGGCTTGGCGCTGCTGTCCCACCTCATCGTCGAACCGCTTCGGATTTCCGTCGTGGCAACGGCTTTCGCCTACTGCGTGCATCATTCCCGCCTGGCCGCCCAGAAGTCACACCATCAGGCGGAGCAGGATCACGCCCCGCGGACCGATGATGTCGATGGCCGTGGGGGTGGCGTCGGCGGGGATTTCAAAGGTCAATTGCAGTGAACCCTGCTGCGTGCACGCATCGGTGAAACCGTTGCCCGCCAACGTCCCTCCGAGAACCGCAGTCCAGCGACGCGTACCGTCGACGAGTTCGCCCGAGCACGGTTCACCAGTCGGGACGCCGACGCGGCGGAGCAACACGACCACCTGATCGCCGATACCGCTGCGGACCGAATCTACGTTCCACCGCTGACCCTGGAATTCCATCGATTCACCGGGCGCGGCGGTGCGCTCCGGCACCAGGGTGGCGCGGTAGGCCGACCAGTCTGGCCACAGCTGCGTTGCGCCGATGATTGCCAAGGCGCCGCCTACGACGACCGCGCCGGCGAGGTTGTGTTTCCGCAGGGATGAGACGGTCATGACGCGCCTCGCGTGGTGGGCGTCAGCGACACGACCTCCGGCCGGGAGATCCGGTCGTCGATGACGATGTTCAGCCGGGAATCCAGGTGCCCGTCGCCGACCCAGGTGCGCAAGGTCATCGGACCGTGGCTCTCCAGCGCCGCGGGCGCGACATCGAAGGCCCACGCGCCGTCCTTCGCGAATCCCGGCTGGATAAGTGTGCTCAGCGTCGACCCGGGCGGCAACCGGTCCGTAGGGGTGTAGGAGGCGTCGCCCACGATGAGTTCGGCGTGCGGAAGCGCGGGCCGATCCACCGGGCGAATCGTGGCGTCCACCACGACCCACTGACCAACGGCCGCAACCCGGGTCGCATCGACCCTGATTTCGGGCGCGATCTCTGCGCGGTTAACCGTGACGGTGATCGCACGCCCCGTCAAGGGCCTTCCCATTGCTCCCCAGACATCGAACGGCGCGTACACCTCACTTCTGGCTGGAAGACGATGCCACACCACAGCGGCGACGGCGATGGCCACCGCGGTCAGGATCACGGCCCGCACCCGGATCACGGGCGCACACCGAGTGGGATTTCGACTTGTCCGTAATCGGTCAGGCTATCGAGCCACGCTCTGCCTTGAGCCACTGACAGTTCGGTGTACTGCTTCTTCCAGATCCGCACCGTCACGGTGTCGCCGGAGTGCAGGGCAGTCACCGGCACCTGCCATACAAAGCCCATGTCGTCGGCCAACCCGGGGCCGAGACTGGCGGTTTGTGTTCCGTCGGCCAGTCGGAACACCGCAATTCGGGTGGCATCCGCCACGCCGTGAAGATCAAGTTCGTCATCCAGCCCAACCGGCTGCGTTCCGTCGTTGGCGACCGCAGCGACCACAGCCAGATATTGAAACCCCGCCTTGGGGTGGATCAACACCCGCTTCCCCGCCATCACCGCAGGTACCAAACTCGCCCGTTTCACCGTCACCGTCAGGGCACCATCGTCGTACGCCTCCCCTGGATCGACGTCGGTCACCGAGGGGTCCACCTGGTCCAGGCCACCGAACAGGGCTGTGGCCGCGAGGACGAGCAGCACCAGGGCGTGAACCCCACGTTTGGGCCCTAACCCGGCCAGTGTGGTCCAGATTCGAGCAGTGAGCCGAGGGGCGGGCTCGGAGGTGACCGCCATTACCGGATGGTAGCCAGTCGCCGGATTCCAGGCGCAGTGGTCAGGCTGTGCAGCACCAGGCTCAGCGTCACAGCCACCACGACGACGGTGGCGATGACGTCGGGGTGCAGGATCTCGCCGCGGTCGACCACCAGCAGTCCCAGCACCACCGTGCCGATGCCGCGTGGGCCGAACCACCCGATGAAGAGGCGGTTGGACATCGGCAGATCGGTCCGCGCCAGGGACACCAGCACCGCGACGATGCGCACGGCGAACAGTGCCAGCACCGAGAACGCAACGATGCGCCAATCGGCGTGACGCCAGCCGTCGATCACCGCGAACGCCCCGAACATCGCGAAGACCATCAGTTCGAGTAGCTGTGCAGTGGCGTCACACACCTGGGTGGACGGCGGTTCGGCGGTCCAGCGTCTGGTCACGAATGAGAAGGCCAAGCCACCGGTGAAGGCGGCGACGAACCCGCTGGCCTCCATCCGATCGCCGACCTCGAAGCAGACGAACGCCAGTGCCAGGGTGGCCAACTGCCCCCAGATGTCGTTCATCCAGTCCCGTCGCCGCGACCAGGCCACCACCACCCCGCCGATCAGGCCGACGGCACCGCCGGCGAGCAGGGACAGGAACTCGGTGCTGAAGATGAACCACGCCCAGTTCACGTCACTGCGGTCGGCCTGTTCGGAGGCCAGCGCGAGCGCGGCGAGCAGGATCGCCAGCGCGAAGCCGTCGTAGAAGCCGCTTTCCACCGAGAGTGCATGGCGCACCCGTTCGGGGATCCGCCGGTCCTCGAGCAGGGCCTCGATCAGCGCCGCCTCCGTGGGTGCCACGACCGCCGCCAGACACACCGCCTCCCACCACGGCAACACCGGAAGCAGCACCGTCGCGGTCAGCGCGCCCATGACGACCGTGAGCGGGATGCCAATGATCAGAAGCCGCAGTGTCACCGGGCCGTGCAGCCGGATCCGGTCGAAATTCAGGGTGGCCGCCTGATTGAACAGGATCACCGTCAGCGCCAACTCGGCAAGCACGGTGTAGCCCTGGGTTCCGGGGCCGGCGTCGAGCAGATGGAGCCCGAACGGGCCCAATGCCATCCCGACGAGAAGGAAGATCAGCGCGGGGGCCGCGTAGTTGCGGTTGACCTGTTCGGAGACCAGCGCGTAGCCGAGCACCAGCACGGCAAGGACGAGCGGTGTCGTCTGATGCACCTGGGCTAGATGCCGTTGTTGGGGCCGCCGCTGTTGGCGCCCGGGATATCGGTGATCGGGAAGTTCGGCATGGGGGCCGGCGACGGCGTGGCCGGCAGTGCCGGAATCTCCTCGGCGGGAATGTCTTTGAGCACATTCGCCGGCGGCCCGTTGTCCCGTCCGCCGTAGACGCTGCCCGGCGCGCGCTCCCCCAGCAGTTGGCTGACGGTGACCAGGTGGTAGCCGTTGGCCTTGAGCACCGGGATGAACTGCTCCACCAGGTCGACGGTCGAGGAGTAACTGTCATGCAACAACACCACCGAACCCGGCTTGATCTGGGTCATCAGCATGTACCGGGTGGCGGCGGTGTCGGAGTCGTTGATCCAGTCGAAGGGGATGACGTCCCAGAGGATTCCGGCCAGGCCGTCCCTGGCGGCCTGCTGGTTGACGGCGTCGTCGGTGAGTCCGCCGGCCGGGCGCCACAGCGTGGGTGGTTTACCGATGGCAGCGGCGATCGCGTTCTGCGCCTTGGACAACTGCTCCGGGACGTAGCGCTCCGGAATGGCCGTCATGTCGGGGTGTTCCCAGGTGTGGTTGCCGATCTCCATGCCGGCCGCCGCCACTCGCTCGGCACCGATCGGGTTGGCCGCCACTTTGTTGCCGATCATGAAGAAGGTGGCTTTCGCGCCGGCGTCGCTGAGCACATCCACCAGACGGTCGGTGTACGGGGTCGGCCCGTCGTCGAAGGTGAGCGCCACGCACTTGTCCACCGCGCAGTCGACGGGCTTGCCGGAAACCTGGGTGTCAGATGTCCCACAACCCGCGAGGAGCAGGGCTGCAAGGGCAGCGGTGAGGACACTCGGACTGCGTGGCACCGGGCCAAGTTTACGGCAGCACTTCCGGGCTGAACTCTTCCAGCATCTCGGTGACCAGCGCGGCGATCGGGGAACGTTCGCTGCGCATCAGCGTGATGTGGGCGAACAGAGGGTGTCCCTTGAGCTTCTCGATGACGGCGGCGACACCGTCGTGGCGGCCGACGCGCAGGTTGTCGCGCTGAGCGACGTCGTGGGTGAGCACCACCCGCGATCCCGCACCCAGCCGGGACAGCACCGTCAGCAGCACGTTGCGCTCCAGGGACTGGGCCTCGTCGACGATCACGAAGGAGTCGTGCAGCGAACGCCCCCGGATATGGGTCAGGGGCAGCACTTCGAGCATGCCGCGGGACTGCACTTCCTCGAGCACGGCGGGGCTGGCCAGGCCTTCGAGGGTGTCGAAGACGGCCTGGGCCCACGGCCCCATCTTGTCGCTCTCGCTGCCGGGCAGGTAGCCGAGTTCCTGACCGCCGACCGCGTACAACGGCCGGAACACCACGACTTTGCGCTGGGTGCGTCGTTCCAGGACCGCTTCCAGGCCCGCGCACAGCGCCAGTGCCGACTTGCCGGTGCCGGCCTTACCGCCCAGCGACACGATGCCCACCGACTCGTCGAGCAGCAGATCCAGCGCCACCCGCTGCTCGGCGGACCGCCCGCGCAGGCCGAACACCTCCCGGTCCCCGCGCACCACCTGGACGCGCTTGTCGGCGTTGACCCGGCCCAGGGCATGCGAACTGCCACCCAGTAGGCGAATCCCAGTGTGGCAGGGCAGGTTACGGGCCTCTTCCAGATCGATCTCGCCGTCGCTGAAGATCGCGTCGATGTCCTCGGGGGCGACGTCCAACTCGGTCATGCCGGTCCAGCCGGACGTGATGACGTCCTGGGCGTGGTACTCGTCGGCGGGCAGGCCCACCGCGCCGGCCTTGACCCGTAGCGGAATGTCCTTGCTCACCAACGTCACTCGCTTGCCCTCGGCGGCGAGATTGGCGGCGCAGGCCAGGATCCGGGCGTCATTGGTGCCGGTGCGGAATCCGCTCGGCAGCACGGCGGGATCGGTGTGGTTGAGCTCGACGTGCAGTGTCCCGCCTTGTTCCCCGACCGGGATCGGCTGATCAAGCCGACCGTGCTCGAGTCTCAGATCGTCGAAGAGGCGAAGCGCCTGACGGGCGAACCAGCCCAATTCGTGATGATGGCGCTTGGCTTCCAATTCGCTGATCACCACCAGCGGGACGACCACCTCGTGCTCGGCGAACCGCGTACACGCCCACGGGTCAGAAAGCAGGACGGAGGTGTCGAGCACATACGTCCGGGTGGGCGAGTGCGAATCGGTCACAGGCGCTCCTCTGGGCTCGCTGGCCGCCTGGAGTCCGCTGCGGACTCAGTCCCGGCCACCTGAAGCCGACGCTACCCCGCGGGGCTAGTGCGACGATGAGGCGCGCCGTGTCCGAACCGTTACGCGGAGACGAATTTCTTGAGCTGCGGCTCGTCGGCCAGACCCCAGGCGATGATGCCGTCGGAGACCACCTTGTTCGCCGCCGCCTGGTCGAAAATGCCGGCCTCGGCGACGGTGCGCAGCTTGCTGTCCCGGTACTCCAGGATGTCCCCTCCGATGACGGGGAACGCCGGCGCGCGCCGGGAGATCGCCGCGATCGTGGAGTCGCGATGCTGCTCGAGGCAGTGCCCGACGAGGCTGTCGAAGAACTTCAGGTGACGCTCTTCGTCGTTGGCGATACGCCCGACGAGATTCTTGAGGACGGGCTCGTCGGTCCGGGCCTCGACCGTGCGCAGGTACACCGCGTGGGCGCGCTCGTAGAGCGCCATGAAGACCAGCGTCTCGATCTGGGTGTAGTTGCTGGCCCGGTAGCCGCGCATCACGTGGTTGACGCGGACCTGCTCGTCGGCGTTGGGGTCGATATTGCGGGTGACCATGAAGTACTGACGCAATGCGATGGCGTGCAGGTTCTCCTCGGACGTCCAACGGCCCAACCAGCGGCCCCACTTGTCCTCGAGGATGAAGTGTTCGACCAGTTCGCGGTGGTATCCGGCAAGGTTGTCCTTGGTGACGAGCACGATCTCGAGGGCGTCGACGATCTCCTTGGGGAGCGTCACCTGGGACGGATCCCAGTCCTCGCCGCCGAGGAAGGCGAAGTCGCGACCCTCGTCGAACGGCACGTAGTCATGGGCGTACCACTCGTCGGCGGTCTCCAAGTGGCGGGCCAGGTTGTCGGCGACAACCGGCTCGAGCTCAAGGGTCAACGCGTTCGCGACAGGTTTCTGTGCCATGCGGTAACTGTAACCGATATTAACGGTTGTCTGGAAATCCCCCGGTCCGGCGTTTCTCCCCTGGCTACAGGGTCAGACCGGGGTACAGCGGGTTGGCGTCGAGCAGTTCGGCAGCCGCCGAGCGGACCCAGTCAGAGGTCTGATCGACCAGCGTGTACTTGGCTTTCGACGGCCCGTTCGGGCCGGCGTCGGCCGTGGTGTTCGACAGCACCTCGACGACGAGTTCGGCGACCCGGTCGAATTCGGCCGGCCCGAATCCGCGTGTCGTGAGCGCCGGGGTGCCGAACCGGATTCCGCTGGTGTACCAGGCCCCGTTTGGGTCGGCCGGGATGGAGTTGCGGTTGGTGACGATGCCCGAGTCCAGCAGCGCGCCCTCGGCCTGCCGGCCCGTCAACCCGAAGGACTGCACGTCGAGCAGAACGAGGTGGTTGTCGGTGCCGCCGGTGACGAGCTTGGCCCCGCGGCGCATCAGCCCGTCGGCGAAAGCCTGGGCGTTGTCGGCCACCCGCTGCGCATAGGCCTGGAACGAGGGCTGGCGGGCCTCGGCGAAGGCGACCGCCTTGGCGGCCATGACGTGCGACATCGGGCCGCCGAGCACCATCGGGCAGCCCTTGTCGACCGCGTCGGAGTACTCCTTGGTGGCCAGCACCAAGCCGCCGCGCGGACCGCGCAGCGACTTGTGGGTGGTGCTGGTGACGACGTGGGCGTGCGGCACCGGATTCTCGTCGCCGGTGAAGACCTTGCCCGCCACCAGGCCGGCGAAATGTGCCATGTCGACCATCAGGGTGGCGCCCACCTCGTCGGCGATCTCGCGCATCCTGGCGAAGTTCACCCGGCGGGGATAAGCCGAGTAGCCGGCCACCAGGATCAGCGGCTTGAACTCGCGGACGGCCGCGGCGACGGCGTCGTAGTCGAGCAGGCCGGTCTCCGGGTTGGTGCCGTAGCTGCGCTGCTGGAACATCTTTCCGGAGATGTTGGGCCGGAAGCCGTGGGTGAGGTGGCCCCCGGCGTCCAGCGACATGCCCATCAGGCGCTGGCTGCCCAGCTTGGCCCGCAGCCGCTCCCACTCCGAATCGGAGAGGTCGTTGACGTTCTTGACGCCGACCTCCGAGAGCGCGGGTGTCTCGACCCGGGTCGCCAGGATGGCCCAGAACGCCACCAGGTTGGCGTCGATGCCGGAGTGCGGTTGCACGTAGGCGTAGGGGGCGCCGAAGAGTTCGCGGGCGTGCTCGGCGGCGATGGACTCGACGTTGTCGACGTTCTGGCAGCCGGCGTAGAAGCGGTGGCCGATGGTGCCCTCGGCGTACTTGTCCGACAACCAGGTGCCCATCGTCAGCAGCACCGCCGGTGAGGCGTAGTTCTCGCTGGCGATGAGCTTCAGCGAATCCCGTTGATCGGCAAGCTCTTTACGGGTGGCCGCAGCGATTCGCGGCTCGACGGTCTCGATGACCTGCAGCGCTGCCCGGTAGGCCTCGCTGGCGGTGGCGGCATAGTCCGCGCCGGGTGCGGCGGCGGAGGACAGAATCGCGTCGGTGGACATGGGCCAAAGCGTAGTCGGCGGCCTGACAAGCGCCGCTGAGTGCCTCAGCGCGCCGGAACTCGGTTGACCACATGATCACCACCAGCCACAGAAGTACCCGCCCGGGGATCGCACATACTTTTGCCCACCTCGCAGCGACAACCGGCTGACTTCGGATTCGGGCAACCTCACCGGCGCGGGGCTTGTCGCTGCGAGGTGGGCAAAAGTGTCAGTGACCTAGGCAGGGTCGGCCGCCTGTCAGGCCACGCCGGCCACCTCGGCCCGCAGCGAGGACGGGATCAGCGGTTCGTCGAGCAGGCGGCCGAACCGTTCGGTGAGCCCGACTCCGTCGGGCCGGGCGTCGAGCCAGTTCCGCAACAGCCGGTAGCCCTCGACATACGTCGATGTGTAGGCGCGCCACAGCGGCGAGGACAGGAATTTCAGCATCTGCCGTGCCCTGGTGTCGTCGACCAGCAGCCAGCGCTGCAGATAGCCCGCCACCTCGTCGACGTCGCGGTGTTCGTCGTGCAGCATCAGGGCCGCGTCCTGGCGCACCTCGGCCAGCGCGGCGGAGGCTCCGGAGAGCGCCTCGGCCCGCTCGCCGTCGAAACGCAGCCCGAGGTCGGCGTAGATCTCGGTCGCCCAGCGGCCCCACCCCGGCCCCACCGCGGCGTGCAGGGCGAGATCGGCCAGGCCCTCGGCCATCAGGCACTGCGGGGTGTTGACCAGAAAGATCGTCTGCTCCCCATGGCCCAACCCGGCGACCAGCCCGGCCTCCTTGCGGCAGTGCTCGGTGTGGTGCCCCGGGTAGGACTCGTGGGCCACCAGCGCAGGCAGGTGGGCCATCTGCTGCTTGAGGTCGGCGTTGACCGCCACCCGCGAGCGGTAGTCGCCCTCGTAGTAGTTGAAGCCGGACCACGGCTTGTCGGTCACCACGTCGTAGACGACGGTCTCGCTGTCGGGTAGCGGGAAGGTCGTGCGGACGATGTCGCGCAGCGCGCTGGAGAAGGCGTGGATGCATTCCTGCAGACGCTCCGGGGGCAGTTCCTGGGAGTGCCGGTAGGCGGCCATCCGCTCGACCAGCGGTCCGCTTCCGCCGAGCACCTCGTCGATGCGGGCGTGCGCGGCGCGGTAGCGCTCCGGTTCGCCGCGGGCGATCTCGACGTCGAAATAGTCGCGGACCTCGTTGACGAACCCCACCTGCTCACCGGCGAACTTCCGCCCCGAGCAGGCCAGCGCCCGCAGGTGGGCGCCGATGAACTCGGCGCGCTGTTCGGTGAAGCCCGCGACACGCGGGACGTCGTCCAGCGCGGACAGCAGTCGCTGCGCGTGGGAGGCCAGTTCGCCGGGATCGGGAGCGGACTCGTCGGCCACCTGGGCCCGCAGCCGAGCGTCCCCGGTGAAGGAATCGACGTACCCTTCCTCAATGCGGTCGAACCGCAGACCGACCAAGAGGTATTCGCGAATCAGGTGGTCCGGCTCCATGTCCTTCACGCTAACTGCAAGACTTGTGGCATGGCGCGGCTGAGCGAACCCAGCCCCTACGTCGAGTTCGACCGGAGCGACTGGCGCGCCCTGCGCATGTCGACCCCGCTCAAGCTCACCGAAGAGGAACTGGTCGGGCTGCGCGGGCTCGGGGAACAGATCGACCTGCTGGAGGTCGAGGAGGTCTTCCTCCCACTCGCCCGGCTGATCCACCTTCAGGTCGCCGCACGCCAGAGCCTGTTCGCGGCCACCGACGAATTCCTCGGCGAACCGCGGCAGAATCCCGACCGGCCGGTGCCCTTCGTCATCGGCGTCGCCGGCAGCGTCGCGGTGGGCAAGTCGACCACCGCGCGTGTACTGCAGGCGCTGCTGTCCCGCTGGGACGACCACCCCCGGGTGGATCTGGTCACCACCGACGGATTCCTGTACCCCAACACCGAGCTGACCCGTCGCAATCTGATGCACCGCAAGGGTTTTCCGGAGAGCTACGACCGCCGAGCGCTGATGAGGTTCGTCACGTCGGTCAAGTCCGGCGCCGACCAGGTGGGCGCGCCGGTCTACTCGCACCTGATCTACGACATCGTCCCGGACGAGAAGCACGTCGTCACCCACCCGGACATCCTGATCCTGGAGGGGCTCAACGTCTTACAGACCGGCCCGCGCCTGATGGTCTCGGATCTCTTCGACTTCTCCGTCTACGTCGACGCCCGCATCGAGGACATCGAGCAGTGGTACATCGAACGGTTCCTGGCGATGCGGGCCGGGGCGTTCGCCGACCCGGCCTCGCACTTCCATCACTACGCCGGCCTGACCGACGAGCAGGCCGTCTCGGCGGCACACGACATCTGGCGAACCATCAACCGGCCCAACCTGATCGAGAACATCCTGCCGACCCGGCCGCGGGCCACCGCGGTGCTGCGCAAGGATTCCGACCACTCGGTGAAGCGGTTACGGCTGCGCAAGCTCTAGTCTCGGCCGTCTCCGGCTAGCTCAACCGTCTCGCTCCTCCTCCGCCTCGTACCTCGGCGGCATCGTCGACTCGACTAGCTCAACCGTCTCGCTCTAGCCCGTCGGCGTGGCGAACACGAACAGCGCCATGAACGCCAGGTTGATGAAGTAGGCGGCCTCCACCAGTCCGACGGTGATGAAGAACGGGGTGAAGAGCCGTCCCTGGGCTTCGGGCTGACGGGCGATCCCCGAGATGAGGGCATTGCCCGCCACCCCGTCGCCGATGCCGGCGCCGATCGCGCCGCCGCCGAGAATCAGTCCGCCGCCGATCAAAGCACCGGCCGCAACAACGGGATCCATGACTATCTCCTTATCTTCCAGTCCGGCCGGTTTAGCCCAGCCGGCGAACACCTATCAACTGCAGGACACCGAAGAACAGCGCGTAGAGACCGAAGGCCGCCAGCACGGCCTTGCCCGCCCCGGTGAGCGCGAAGACTCCGGCCGGGATGACGACGATCTGGCCCACCGCGCCGATGAAGTTGAACAGGCTCAGCCCGGTTCCGATCGGCCGGATGTTCGGCCTGCCCGTCAGCCAGTTGCCGACGACGCCGTAGAACAGGAATGCGACAGCGATGCCGTAGCTCCAGCCCGGCGTCAGCCCGGTCAGGCGGGCGAACGGGCCGGCGAAGACGGCGACGCCCAGTCCGATCAATCCGACGCCGGTGGCGTCCACACGGATCGCCGTACGCAACAGGGAATCCTTCGAACGGGTCGCAGCCTCGGTCATCGTGCCTCCTGGAGATCGAGTGGCTCTTACACCATCGACCCTGCTCAGAGGGCACTGCCAGGTCGAGACACGGCACTGCCAAGAACTGCCAGGCGACTGCTTAGCGCTGCACCGGAGCCGTCTGGGCGCGCAGATCCGCGGCGATCAGGCGGGCCGCGGCGTTCTGCCAGTTGTGGAACGACCGCTGCGGGACGTCGGTGACGAACCACTGCCAAGCTTGGCGGGCCACCGGGTCCAGCCCGGCGGCGGTGGCGTTCTGCGCGTAGGCGCGGACGCCGGCGACGTAGGGGAAGTACAGGGCGTTGTAGTAGCGCCACTGCTCGGTGGTTCCGAAGTCGCCGTCGTCGCGGGGTTTGAGCCGGGCGATCTGGTCGGAGAGCAGCGCCCGCAATTCGGTCGCCCGCTCCAGGGGCTGATCGGGCGCCCCCCGCTCGGCCAGCCGGGCGTCGATCGCGGGCAACCGGGTCAGCGGGCTGGCAACCAGTTTTGCGAGATCGCCGTAGTGGCCCAGTGCCCGGCGGGTCAGGCGGGCGAAGGTCTCGTCGTCGAGGTCGTCCAGCGGGCTCGGCGAACAGAGCGGGAGCGCGGCCTCGGTGGTCCGTAGCGCGGCACGGTCGGCGCGAAGCCGCGGTGAGTCGGAGAACGCGACGCGGTCCAGCAGACCGGCGAGCGGGCCGGCGAACACGGTGGCGGCGATCGCGATCGCCAAGGTGACCAGCGCGGTGGTCGTCAGCACCACGGTGCCGTCGGCGTCCGCCCGGAACGCGGCTGTTCCGATCAACAACTGACCGTCGAGCAACACCACCGCCAGCAACGCGCCGATGAACGACCGCAACATCGCCGCGCGCAGCGCCTGTCCTTCGTCGAAGGCGTCCCACAGCGCCACGGCCACACCGAGCAGGAGTACATCGAACCCGGTCGCGGCCAGCGCCAGCCAACTCGGCACCAGGCCCAGCGGAATGACGAGAATCGCGTTGCTCAGCGCGAAGAACAGCGTCGCGACGGCGACGACGCCGGCCACCCCGGCCGGCTGGGCGGGCCGACGCACCGCGGCCACCATCGCACCGAGCGTCGATACCGAAATCGTCGCGAACATCACCCAATGCCCAAGGCGCAGTGGCCCGTTGACGCGTCCGGCCATCGCGGCACCCAGCAGTACCGCCACAGCGACCAGGGCCGTCAGTGTGATCTCGCGGGCCCTGCTGCGCTCGGCATCAGGCGGCCGGGCCAGTTCCAGCAGAACACCGAACCAGGCGATCGCCGGAACGGCCACCAGATAGATCTCGATACGGCTCAACGTTTCTGCGTACCCCGCCCCGATGACGCGCACCGCGTCGAGTGCGACCACGACGGCGAAGCCGCACAGTCCGATGGCCGCCAGCACCAGGACGGGTTTGCGGGGATCCCGGGACAGCAGATACAGGCCCATCCACCACGCCAGCGCGAAGACGAGCGCCGACAGCGCCACCACGTCTAGGCCCCGAAGCGACGGTGCCGGCGGCTGTAGTCGCGCAACGCGCGCAGGAAGTCGACCCGCCGGAAATCCGGCCAGTGCGCCTCGGTGAACCACATCTCCGAATAGGCGCTCTGCCAGAGCAGGAACCCGCTGAGCCGCTGCTCCCCCGAGGTCCGGATCACCAGGTCGGGATCGGGCTGGCCATAGGTGTAGAGGTTCTCGCCGATGCTGTCGACGGTGACCGACTCGATCATCTGCTCGGGGGTCGCACCGTTGGCCGCTTCCTTTCCCAGCAGCGACCGGACCGCGTCGACGATCTCCTGGCGGCCGCCGTAGCCGACCGCGACGTTGACGTGGAACGAGCCGGTCGGCGCGGCGGACGCGGCGGCGTCCACGGCGTCTCGCACCCGTCGCGCCTGGTCTTCGCCGATCAGTTCCAGATCACCCACGGTGCGCACGCTCCAGTGGTTGGCCGGGGCGCAGATCTCCTCGACGACGTCGGTGATGATCTCGATGAGGTCGGCGAGTTCCTCGGGATCGCGCTGGAGATTCTCCGTCGACAGCAGGTACACCGTCGCCATCTCGATTCCTGCCGCGGCACACCACCGCAGCATCTCGGCGATCTTGGCCGCACCCATCAGGTAGCCGTAGCTGACGTCGTCGTATCCGGCATCGCGCGCCCAGCGTCGGTTACCGTCACACAGAACGGCGATATGGCGGGGTAGTGCGGATTTGGAGTTTTCGAGCCCATGCCGCAACCGCATCTCGTAGAGCCGGTAGGCCGGCTCCTTGAGACGCGCCGGAATGATCTCCACGACAATCCAGACTACTGTGGCTCAGGGGGAGAGCACTTGGCGAACGCCACCTCGATTCGGCGGAGGTGAAGATGACATCGGGGACCGACGTCACCGATCCTGACCAGACGCGTGGACCCGACCCGGGCGAAGCCGAGGACCTTCCCGAAGCCATCGTCGACGGAGTCAGCCAGTTTCTCGGAAAGCCGCGGGCTCGGGGATGGATTCACGTCTACTCCGCCGCCGTGGCCGCCATCGCAGGCACGACTCTGGTGTCGGTGTCCTGGGCGCTACAGGGGACCCGGGCCGGACTCGCCACCCTGATCTACACGCTGACGATCGTCGCGATGTTCACCGTCAGCGGGACCTACCACCGGGTGAACTGGACCTCGCCGACCGCGCACAAATGGATGAAGCGCCTCGACCACTCGATGATCTTCGTCTTCATCGCCGGCAGTTACACACCATTCGCCCTACTGGCGCTACCCGAGACCGACGGGTGGACGCTCTTCTGGATCGTCTGGGGCGGAGCACTCGCCGGCGTGCTGCTCAAGATGTTCTGGCCGTCAGCACCCCGATGGGTCGGCGTTCCGCTCTACATGTTGCTGGGGTGGGTGGCCGTCTGGTTCGTCGGGCCGATCGCGCAGGGCGCCGGAGTGGCGGCCCTGGTTCTGCTCATCGTCGGCGGAGTGCTGTACAGCGTCGGCGGTGTCTTCTACGCACTCAAGTGGCCCAACCCGTGGCCGACCACCTTCGGCCACCACGAGTTCTTCCACGCCTGCACCGCCGTCGCGGCGATCTGCCACTACATCGCCATGTGGTTCGCCGTCTTCTGGTGACAAGCCGGTGTCGGCCGACGTGGAATCGGCCATCGCCGACGTCCCTGCTGCTTTACGCTTCCCCCCTGTCACACCCCGCGTCTTCTCGGTAGGGACCAAGTTGCGAGGAGTAGCTGTGGGAGCACCGTTCCGGCACAACACAGTTCGGCAGAGCATCCTGGTCGTGACAGGGCTGACCGCGATGATGTTCGCGACCACTCTGGCGGCCCCAGGGGCTAGTGCCGACAACAATGGGGGCGCCGGAACACCACATCGGGCGGGACGTCGATCTACGGTGAGCGCAACCTCGTCAGTGGCACCACGGCCATTGGCGACAACAACGAGACGGCCGGGGTGAATGTCGTCGTCGGTAACCGAAACAACGTCGGCTCCTGGCTACGCATCGGTGACGGCAACACCTCAGTGGGACAGAACACCGTCAACGGGAGCCGCAATGCCGTCACCGATACGGGTTTGCTCGGCGACGGCAACTCCGAGTCCGGGCGCAACACTGTCAACGGCGACCGCAATACGGTGATCGATCGTCCCGTGGTCGGTGACGGCAACGAGAGATCGGCGGGCAGAGCGTCACCGGCGACGCCAACGTCGCCGTCTACACCGCTGTCATAGGCAACGCAAACACCGGATCCGGGGTCAACCTGATGACCGGCAACCGCAACGTCGCGACCGGCTTCGTCCTGATCGGCAACGGAAATGCCAATTCCGGTCGCAACAACCTCGTCGGTAACGGCATCGGCGTACTGATGGCGATCATCGGTTCCGGCACAACGAATTCGGGCAACAACACCGGCGGAGGTATCAACATCGCGATCCTCGGACCCAACTCCGTTGATGTCGGCAACTGCGCATCATCGCTGTGCGTCACTTGTCACCGCCATCGAGAAGGCTGGTCCACTCCTAGATCACCGATCCCGCCCGGCCTGACGTCTTCAGACCGGCGTGACGTTCGCCGGAGACCAGTAAGCCTTCATCGACGCGACCTTGCCGTCGGCGTCGAACACCATCACGTCGATGGGCTCGATGCGAATCCGGTGCTCGCCGGCGCCGACGGTGATGGCGAACATGAACGCCGCTTCATGCCCGGCCACCCGAAGCGAAAGCAATTCGGTTTCCTTGGGCGCACTTTCGATGTTCTTGTAAAAGCCGTGGATGGCGTGCCTGCCGATGTGTACCTCACCGCCGACCGGGTCCTCAACGGTGGCGTCGGAGGCATACAGCTCGGCGATATCCTCGGCGGTGCCGGTCGCCACCAGCTCCAGATAGCGGCGGACGACGGACTCGATGTGTTCGGCCCCAGGGGATTGAGTGTTGGGCATGGCGCCGAGGCTACACGGGCACCCCGAGCGCTTCGGCGAGTTCGGCGGCACCCGTTACCGGCAGGTCACACACCCGGCCACGGCAGATGTAGGCCGCATCCGCACCGCGCACCCGGTCGCGTCCGGCCAGCAGCGGCATGGAGTCCACCGGCCCGCCGACCACGACCGCACCGCCGGGGGCCAGCCGCCGGGCCGCGGCCAGAAGATCCGACTGCGGATCGGTCGTGGCGACCGCCACCTGCAGTGGACCGCGGACGGCCGCCTCGGCGACGGCCAGCCAGTGGCCCGCCGATCGCGGCGCCCGGGCGAGCAGAGCCGAGTGGGCCAGCAGCGTGGTGGCCGCCGCCTCGCCGTAACGCGCGACCCGGTCGGCGTCGACCAGGTGCGCCGCGGTGAGCAGGGCCTCGGCGATGGACGACGCGCCCGACGGCGTGGCGCCGTCGGCCGGGTCGGCGGGACGGACCATCAACTGCTCGGCGTCATCGGCGGTGTCGAACCAGCGGCCGGGGCGATCGGGGTCGGCGAAGTGCCGCAGCGCCACGTCGAGCAGAACGGTGGCCTGCTCCAACCATCGCTGCTCGCCGGTGAGCTGGTGCAGCGTCAGCAATCCGCTGGCCAGCATCGCGTAGTCCTCGAGAATGGCCGAACTCTCGCCGACCGAGCCGCCCAGGCTCGCCCGGCGCAGCCGACCGTCGACCAGGTGCAGCCCGAGAATCGCCTCCGCGCAGCGGCGGGACGCATCCAGCAGACACGAATCCTCAAGGGCAACAGCGGCTTCGGCCAGCGCGGTGATCGCCAGACCGTTCCAGGCCGTCACTACCTTGTCGTCGCGGCCCGGCTGCGGGCGTTCCGCCCGGGCCGCCAGCAGCGCGGCACGTACCCGTCCGAAGCGCTCCCAGTCGTCGGGATCGGTGGGCAATTGCAGCACCGATAGCCCGTGCTCGAACGTCCCCGTGTCGGTGACGTCGAAAACCGTTGCGGCCCAGACTCCGTCGTCTTCGCCCAGGACATCTCGCAATTGGCTCGGGTCCCACACGTAGGTCGACCCCTCGACACCGGCGGCGTCGGCATCCAGTGACGAGGTGAACATGGGGCCGTCGCCGAGGTCATCCAGCAGGAAGGCCGCGATCTCCGCGGCAACTCGCCGCGCCAGCGGATCACCGGTCCGACGGGCCCAGTGCGCATAGACCCGCAGCAGCAGGGCGTTGTCGTACAGCATCTTCTCGAAGTGCGGGACGACCCAGTCCGCATCCACGCTGTAGCGAGCGAACCCGCCGGCCAACTGGTCGTAGATACCGCCCCGCGCCATCGCCGAGCAGGTCCGCCGCACCGTGCCCAGGGGCATCGGGGAGGTGGTTCGTTCGTAGCTGCGCAGCAGCGCCTCCAGCAGAGCCGACGGCGGGAACTTCGGCGCGGGGCCGAAGCCGCCGCGGGTGGTGTCCTCGTCCCGCAGCACCGCGGCCACGGCGTGGTCGCACAACGCCGGGGTGATCTCCGGTCCGCCGCCGGGCAGTGAGGACGACATCCGCCGCAGTTCCCCGGAGATGTGGTCGGAGGCTTCCTCGACCTCGCCACGACGTTCCCGCCACGTCTCGTCGACAGCGGCGAGCAGTTGCAGGAACTGGGGCTTGGGGAAGTACGTGCCGCAGAAGAACGGTCGGCCGTCCGGGGTCAGGAAGCAGGTCATCGGCCATCCCCCGTGCCCGGTCATGGCGACGGTGGCGTTCATGTAGACGGCGTCGAGGTCGGGGCGCTCCTCCCGGTCGACCTTGATGCAGACGAACTCGTTCATCGCCGCAGCGACCTGGTCGTCCTCGAACGACTCATGCGCCATCACGTGGCACCAGTGGCAGGCGGCGTAACCGATCGACAGCAGAATGGGCACATCCCGGCGGGCCGCCTCGGCCAACGCCTCGGGCGACCACTGCCTCCAGTGCACCGGGTTGTCGGCGTGTTGGCGCAGGTAAGGGCTGGTCGCACCAGCGAGTTCGTTGCCCGCGCCGGCGAGTTCGTTACCCTCCGGGCTCACCCGAGGGCTCCCGGGTCGCGGCGGGCCCGCCGCTGTCCACGACGGTCTCTGTCCCACCGGTGGCGGGGCCGTCGTCGACCACGGCGAAATTGTCTTGGACCTTCTTGAGGTGACGATTCATCGACCACACCAGCCCGAACACGGCGATGAGGAGCAGAACGACGACCAGTAGTCCGATCGGACTGGCCTTGCCGAAGTCCGGACCGGTCTTCGTCGGCCCGTCGGCCAGCAGAACGATCAGCACGTCGTTCATGGGCAGCGCGTTCACTCGAAAACCTCGATTCCGGCGAACAGGTCGTCTTCCGGCAGTACAGCCGGAACCCGGGAGCGGGCCAGTTCGAACTCCTCGGTGGGCCAGAGCCGTTCTTGCCACTCTAACGGGGTCGCGAAGAAGAATCCGTCGGGGTCGATCTGGGTGGCATGGGCACGAAGCGCGTCGTCTCGTTGGGCGAAATACGGCGAGCAGTACACCCGGGTGGTCACCCGGTTGGCGAAGACGTCGTGGTCGGGATCCCACTGTTCGAGCCAGTGGGCGAACGGGCCTTCCTGGCCGTTCCTGGCGAATTCGTCCTGCAGCATCTGCATGCGCTGACGGAGGAACCCGTGGATGTAATACAGCTTGCTGACCGACCACGCCGGGCCCGCCTCGGGGTGAACCGCCGCGTCGCCGGCAGCCTCGAACGCGGCGAGTGAAACCTGATGGCAGCGAATGTGGTCCGGGTGCGGGTAGCCGCCGTTCTCGTCGTAGGTCGTCATGACGTGCGGGCGGAACTCCCGGATGAGTTTCACCATCCGAGCGACGGGCTCCTCCATCGGCACCAGCGCGAAGCAGCCCTCCGGCAAGGGGGGCGGCGGGTCACCCTGGGGTAGGCCGGAGTCGACGAAACCCAACCAGCGATGCTCGACGCCGAGGATCTCTGCGGCCCTGGCCATCTCGTCGCGGCGGATGTCGGCAATTCGGCCGTGCACCTCAGGAATGTCCATCGCCGGGTTCAGGATGTCGCCACGCTCGCCGCCGGTCAGGGTCACCACCAGGACGCGATGGCCCTCGTCGACGTACCGCGCGCACGTGGCCGCACCCTTGCTGGCCTCGTCGTCCGGATGGGCGTGCACCGCCATCAACCGAAGTTCGGTCACTTGTTCCTCTATACGTCTGCTGCTGCCTGATGTCTGACTGGCCAACCATCGTCCCATCCCCAGCAGGGGTAGCCGCAATCCAGCCTGCTCCCGACAGGCACACTGCTCCTATGACCGCCCCCCGCCCCCTGCCACCGGCGCGGTACGGCCGGGCACCCATGCCGGCGGCGACCCGGCGGCGGGTGGTGATCGTGCTCGGCGTGCTGACCACGCTGGCTCTGATCGGTGCTGCCGTGGCGGCCTACCGGCACTTCGAGGATGCCGACGTGGAGGGCACGACGGCCGCCTACGAGGTGCTTGACGACCAGACGGTGGCGGTCACGATCAGCGTGACCCGAGAGGACCCGGCAACGCCAGTGGTGTGCATCGTGCGGGCCCGCGCCACAGACGGCGCCGAGTCGGGCCGCCGCGAAGTGCTGATCGGGCCGGCCGAAGCCGGCACGGTCGAGGTGACGACAACGGTCAAGTCGATGCGGCCACCGGTCGTCGGCGACGTCTACGGATGCGGCACCGAAGTGCCGGTATACCTGCTGCGTACGGGCTGATCAGCAGACCGCCGACCTCGGAAACCGGGATGTCCGCAGGACCGCCGGTGATACACTCGCGCAATACACGGTTCCTGCTGGGAGCCGTGTATTGCTTCATTTGCGCCCCGGCGCGGGGTGGCAATACACGCGGGTCGCCCGCACCCTCCTGGCAGTGACGAACGAACTCACGCCGCGCACCGCGCGGAATGACGACCGAGGAGCACGACGAGATGACCGACAACCAGGTCTGGCTGACTCAGGAGTCCTACGACCGACTCAAGGCCGAACTCGACCAGTTGATCGCGAACCGTCCGATCATCGCTGCGGAGATCAACGACCGTCGCGAGGAGGGCGACCTGCGCGAGAACGGCGGCTACCACGCCGCTCGCGATCAGCAGGGCCAGGAAGAGGCCCGCATTCGCCAACTGCAGGAACTGCTCAACACGGCCAAGGTCGGTGAGGCACCCAAGCAGTCCGGCGTCGCGCTTCCCGGCTCGGTGGTCAAGGTCTACTACGACGGCGACGAGTCCGACAGCGAGACCTTCCTGATCGCCACGCGCCAGGAGATCATCAGCGACGGCAAGCTGGAGGTGTACTCCCCCAACTCCCCGCTGGGATCCGCGCTGCTCAATGCCAAGGTCGGCGACACCCGCAGCTACAACGTGCCCAGCGGCAAGAGCGTGAACGTGACCCTGGTCAGCGCCGAGCCGTATCACTCCTGACGGCTCAGTCGGCCCCGCCGCACGACACGTCAATCGCACATGGCGCGAATCGCCGAGGACCTGCTGCTGTTGCTGCTCGACAACCCCGAGCAGCAACCGCCGGTGGACCGGGCCCCGCTCGGTCGGGCACTGGCCGGAGCCCTGATCCTCGACCTGGCCTTCGACTGCCGCGTCCGTCCCACACTGGCCGATGAGCCGCTGCCGGCCGGGCATCTGACCGCGCTCGCCGGGCCGGTTCCGGTGGATCCTGCGGTTCGCCCGGCGTGGACGTTGCTGCAACAGCAGCCGCTCACTCCGGCCGATGCCATCGCCGCGATCCGTAAACACGCCGAGGACGACGTCCTCGACCAATTACTGCGCACCGGTCAGATACACCAAGTCCAGTTGACCGCACATCGGTTGCGCCGCAACCACTATCGCTGGCCCCTCAAGAACCGGAGCCGGGTCGCGGTGGCCCGCTCGGAACTGCTCGGGGTCCTTTTCGAGCAGCGGCGGCCGAACCCCGTCACGGCGGCGGTGATCTGTCTGCTGCACGGAGTCCACGCGCTCGAGGCGGTCCTGTCTCTCAACGCCGCCGGCGTCGCGGCGGTCGACGAGCGGGCGCGGGAGATCGCCGATGGCGGGTGGGTCGACAGCACCGACACCGCACAGGTCAACCTGTCACTGACCCTCGGCGCGGTGCTGCCCGCGCTCGGTTGAGACGGCGGCCGCCCGAGGTTAGGCCAGCGCCTGCTCGATATCGGCCACCAGGTCGCCCGCGTCCTCGATGCCCACCGACAACCGCACCAGGTCGTCGGGCACTTCCAGTTGGGATCCGGCGGTGGAGGCATGCGTCATGGCACCGGGGTGCTCGATGAGCGACTCCACACCACCGAGCGACTCGGCGAGAATGAAGATCTCTGTGCGCGAACAGAATTCGCGGGCGGCCCGCATACCGCCGGACATCCGCACCGAGACCATCCCGCCGAACCCGCGCATCTGGCGGGCGGCCACCGCGTGGCCGGGATGATCCGGCAGACCCGGGTAGAGCACCCGACTCACCGCCGGATGCCCGACCAGGAATTCCGCGACCCGCGCGGCATTCTCGCTGTGCCGTTGCATCCGCAACTCCAGGGTCTTCAGACCCCGCATCGTCAGGTACGCGTCGAACGGTCCGGGCACCGCACCGGCGCCGTTCTGCAGGAAACCGAAGGCGGCGTCGAGTTCCTCGTCGTTGGTCACCAGCGCACCGCCCACCACGTCGGAGTGCCCACCGATGTATTTCGTCGTCGAGTGCAGGACGATGTCGGCACCCTCGGCCAGTGGCTGCTGCAGTGCCGGCGACGCGAAGGTGTTGTCCACCAGAACTTTTGCTCCCGCGGCATGGCCGATCTCGGAGATCGCAGCGATGTCGGCGATCGACAACAACGGGTTGGTGGGGGTCTCGACCCAGATCATCCGGGTGTCGTCGGTGATCGCCGACCTGACGGCATCCAGATCGGCGAGATGCACGGCGGTGTGGGCCACCCCCCACTGCCGGAACACCTTGTCGATCAGACGGAAGGTGCCGCCGTAGGCGTCATCCGGGATGACGACGTGATCGCCCGGGCGCAGCACCGCCCGCAGGGCGCAGTCGCTGGCCGCCATGCCGGAACTGAACGCCCGACCGAATCCGCCGTCCTCGACCGCGGCCAGCACCTTCTCCAGCGCAGCGCGGGTGGGGTTTCCGGTACGGGCGTACTCGAACCCGCCCCGCAGGCCACCCACGCCGTCCTGGGCGAAGGTGCTGCTGGCATAGATCGGGGCGTTGACGGCCCCGGTCGCCGGGTCGGGGCGGAAACCGGCGTGGATTGCTCTGGTGGCGAAACCCTGTCCGCGGTGCTTGTCAGTCATCGCCGTCGAGCCTAAACGCGCACCCGCCGCCGACCGTCAGACGGTCGCCGGGGCCACCGTCGCGCCGCTGAGCTTGCGGTAGGCGTAGACCTGCATGAGGTAGGCCACGGGTGCGGCGACCAGCAGGCCGACACCGCACAGCAGGGCGCCGACGACGGTGATGAGGGTGGAGAGCAGCCAGACCAGCAGGACCTGCCCGAAGTTCCGCTTCACGATGTCGATGCTGGCCTTGATGCCGTCGATCGGGGAGAGATTCCGGTCGACGATCGCGACGGTGGTGAACCAGGCCAGCACCATCACGATCAGGCCCGGCACGATGCAGAGCAACAAGCCGACCGACGCCAGGACGGACACGATCAGTGCAGCCACGACCACCGAACCGACGCTGCGTGGCCGGAAGAAGGAGCCGACGGAGACCGGCCGCCCATCGGCGATATCAAGCAGGCCGCTGAAGTAGGCCGAACCCATCACCGAGGTGAGCACCAGTTGCACCAAGTTGGACAGCAGCAACACGGCGATGCCGGCGCCGGTTATCGACGTGGTACTGGTCTCGACGAGCCCGTCGGCGGTCTCGTAAGAAGTGAAGGTCTCCGGGGAGACCGCACGCAGCAGCGGACCGACCAGCGAACTCAGCACGATGGCGATCAAGCCAAAGACCAAGGTGGCCACCACCAGCGGGATGGCGTTCTTGGTGAACTTGTTCCAGGCCCAGGAAAACGCCTCGCCCACGCTGAATGCGGGCAGGCCGTAGCCCGGAGGCGGCGGAGCATATCCCCCTTCCGCGGAAGGCGGCGGCGGGTAACCGCCCGGGGGCGGGTAGTAGCCACCCGGCGGCGGGTAGGCCCCGGGAGGCGGTGGGTAGCCGCCCTGGGGCGGCGGGCCCCAGCCGGGGGGCGGGGGGTAGCCACCAGGCGGCGGGTAGGCCCCGGGAGGCGGTGGGTAGCCGCCCTGGGGCGGAGCGCCCCAGCCGGGCGGCGGCGGGTAGGCCCCCGGCGGAGGTGGTGGGTAACCCCCTTGTGCAGGCGGGTAGCCACCCTGATCAGGGGCCGGCGGGTAACCGCCGGGCGGCGGGTAGTCAGCGGGGTTCGGGGGCTCTGTCATGCGGGTTCCTCGGTGTGTTCGGGTTCGATCGGCAAGTAAACGAGTCGGCGAGGCCCCGGCGACGGCACGGGCGAATTCGCCATGGATCCCCTCAGGTCAACGACGTCGCAACCCTACCGTGTCAGCGTCGGCGCGGCCCTTCTGAGAGGAACCCGAGCAGGTCGTGGCGGGTGATGACCCCGACCGGTTTTCCGTCCTCGACGACCATCACCGCGTCGGCGTCACGCAGCACCTCGGCGGCGGTGCTGACCTGTTCACCGGCACCGATCAACGGCAGTGGCGGGCTCATATGCACCGAGACCGCATCGGCCAGGTTGGCGCGGCCTTCGAAGACCGCCGAGAGCAATTCACGCTCGGACACGCTGCCCGCCACCTCCCCGGCCATCACGGGAGGCTCGGCCCCGACCACCGGCATCTGGGACACCCCGTACTCGCGGAGAATGCCGATGGCGTCGCGCACCGTCTCCGACGGATGGGTGTGCACCAGTGTCGGCAGTGCGCCGGACTTGCCGCGCAGCACATCCCCGACGGTCGGGGTGGGCCGCGAGTCGTCCAGTGGCGTTCGCAGGAATCCGTAGGACGACATCCACGCGTCGTTGAAGATCTTGGACATGTAGCCGCGTCCGCCGTCGGGCAGCAACACCACGACGAGAGCATCGGGCCCGGCCTCCTCGGCGACCCGCAGCGCCGCGACCATCGCCATCCCGCAGGATCCGCCGACGAGCAGGCCCTCCTCACGAGCGAGTCGGCGGGTCATGTCGAAGGAATCCGCGTCGGACACCGCGATGATGCGGTCGGCAATCGCGGGGTCGTAGGCCTCGGGCCAGAAGTCTTCGCCGACGCCTTCGACCAGGTAGGGCCGGCCGGTGCCGCCGGAGTACACCGAACCCTCCGGGTCGGCGCCGATCACCTGGACCCGGCCGTCGGAGACCTCCTTGAGGTAGCGGCCCGCACCGGTGATGGTGCCGCCGGTGCCCACGCCGGCGACGAAGTGGGTGATCTTGCCGTCGGTGTCGGCCCAGATCTCCGGTCCGGTGGTCTCGTAATGGCTGGCCGGACCGTTGGGATTGGAGTACTGGTCCGGCTTCCAGGCGCCGTCGATTTCCTCGACGAGCCGGTTGGACACGCTGTAGTAGCTGTCCGGGTCCTCGGGTGCGACGGCCGTCGGGCACACCACCACCTCGGCACCGTAGGCGCGCAGGACGTTCTGCTTGTCCTCGCTGACCTTGTCCGGGCAGACGAACACGCACTTGTAGCCCCGGCGCTGGGCGACCAACGCCAGGCCGACGCCGGTGTTGCCCGACGTCGGCTCGACGATCGTGCCGCCGGGTTTGAGCTGACCACTGGCCTCGGCGGCGTCGATCATCTTGACCGCGATGCGGTCCTTGGAACTGCCGCCGGGGTTGAGGTACTCGACCTTCGCGGCGACCGTCCCGGCGCCCGGGGGAACCACCGAGTTCAGTTGAACCAGCGGGGTGTTGCCGATCAAGTCGCTGACGTGCCGCGCGATTCGCATGGCTCTATCGTCGCAGGCCCACTCCCGGAAATCTCAGCCGGTGGCTTCCCGGATGTACTCACCGATCTGCCGCAACGACCGGGTGGCCTCGGGAATCAGGGGCGCCGCCATCTGGAAGTCGTGGATCTGGCCCGGCCAGACCCGAACCTCGGTCGGCACGCCCGCTGCGGCCAGCCGGCGGGCGGCCAGGCGGGCGTCATGCAGGAGAACCTCCGAGCCGGAGACGTGGATCAGGGTCCGCGGCAACCCCGGCTCGATATGGTCCAGCGGCTCGTAGACGCCTTCGGGCTGGCCGTCCACCACATTCTTGGCGGCGGCCCGGGCGACCAGAGCCACCAGCGCTTCAAAAGCCTTGGGCGGGAACATCGCATCGGTATGGATGTTCGGGTGTGCGCACTTGGGGTCCTTCTCCAACTGCAGCAGCGGTGAGATCGCCACCAGCGCAGCGGGCGTCTCGCCTTCGGCCTGCAGCCGCTGGGCCAGTGCCAGCGCCAGGTAGCCGCCGGCCGAATCACCGGCCAGCACAATCTGATCGGGCTCGTATCCGCGCAGCCGCAACCATTGGTAGCCGTCATAACAGTCGTCGATGGCCATCCCGATGGTGTGCTTGGGGATCAGCCGGTAGTCGACCACCAGCACCGGCGAATCGGCGAACTTCGACAGCGCGACCGAGATCCGGCTGTGCGAGTTGACCCCACAGGTCAGGAAACCGCCGCCGTGCAGATAGAGCACGACGCGGCGACGGCCGTCGGCGGGCAGCACGCCGGGTGCCCGCACCAACTGGGCCGAGGCGTTGGGCAGGCCGACGGTCGCGCGCACCGTGCCTGGCGAGGGCAGCAGCGCACGCGCGGCGAAGTCGAGCAGGCCGAACGGCCAGGGCAGGTGCGGCACATGACTGAGCACTGCCAGGGCGGGGCGCATCGTCAGACGCGTACCGAGCGACACCAGCATCGCGGGGAGACTGGGGCCGTCTTCCAGGACCTCCAGCGGCGCACCGTCGTTGACCGGATAGCGCCGCGGGCCGCGACGGGATGCAATCGGTGTGACCTTGCTGGGTGCGGTCATGTCAACACTCCCTACGCCGTTGTAGTGATGTGCCGTGGGAGCCGCTGGTGGACCCCGGGGCCTAAAGCTTGGCAGCTGTGACCCAGACCACAACCCAAGATGGCGATATTTGCCGGTTCCGAAACCGGTCTGTTACCGCAAAGTGCTGTTGAGCTCTGGTTTCCCCCTGTAGAGCACCCTAAACTGGCCGCGTGGGCACATGGTTGGGCTCCGCTCGCACACTGGCCGTCGCCGGAGTTCTGGCATCCACCGGCGGCGTGGTCGTCGGTGCCCGAAACCTGCTGACCGGTCAGGCCGAGCAGGCCCGCAGCGTCATCCCGAGGGCCTGGGACATCCCGCCCCGCGCCGACGGTGTCTATGCGCCGGGTGGCGGGCCGGTTCGCCGTTGGGAACGAGGCCTCGACGTCGGCATGCACCTGATGGTCTTCGGCGATTCGACCGCCACCGGCTACGGCTGCCGCGATGCTGATGAGGTTCCCGGTGCGATCATCGCCCGCGGCCTGGCCGAGACGACGGAGCGCCCAGTTCGGTTGTCCACCAAAGCGATTGTCGGTGCCACCTCCAAAGGGCTGGCAAGTCAGGTCGACGCCATGCTGGTCGCCGGGCCGCGGCCGGATGCTGCGCTGATCATGATCGGCGCCAACGATGTGACCACCCTCAACGGCATCGGACCCTCGGCCCGACGGCTCGGTTCCGCCGTGCGGCGACTGTGCGACGGTGGCACCGCCGTCGTCGTCGGCACCTGCCCGGACTTCGGCTGGATCACCGCCATTCCGCAGCCGCTGCGATGGACGGCCCGCTCGTTGGGACTGCGCCTGGCCGCGGCCCAGGCGGCCGAGACCCGGGCTGCCGGCGGCGTGCCCGTGCCACTGGCCGACCTGCTCACGCCGCATTTCCTCAGCGAGCCCGATCGGCTGTTCTCCGAGGACCACTACCACCCTTCCGCTGATGGATACGCCCTGGCGGCCTCTCAACTGCTCGCCGCGCTGTGCCAAGCACTGGGCATGTCGGTGCCTGAATCGACCCGGGCTCAATCGCCGGAGGCCGGCCCTGAGGCAACACCGCTTGCACGGCTAAACAAATTGCTGCGCCGCCGGACTGGCGGGGTACCGGCACCGGTGGTGCTGCCGGCGAGCTAGGTTTCTGGGAAGTCCGCCCCGCAACAAGGAGCCCGTCATGCCCGAAGCCGTCATCGTCTCCACCGCCCGCTCCCCGATCGGCCGGGCCGGTAAGGGGTCACTGGTCACCATGCGCCCCGATGACCTGGCCACGCAGATGGTGCGCGCCGCGTTGGACAAGGTTCCGGCCCTGGACCCGCGCGACATCGACGACCTCATGCTGGGCTGCGGCCAGCCCGGCGGAGAGGCCGGGTTCAACATCGCCCGCGTGGTGGCCGTCGAACTGGGGTATGACTTCCTGCCTGGCGTCACCGTCAACCGGTACTGCTCGTCGTCGCTGCAGACCACCCGGATGGCATTCCACGCCATCCGGGCCGGCGAAGGGCAGGCCTTCATCTCGGCGGGCGTGGAGACGGTGTCGCGGTTCCCGCAGGGCACCTCGGACGGCTGGCCCGATTCCCATAACCCCTCGTTCGCCGACGCCGAGGCACGCACCGCCGCCACCGCGGGCGGGGCGGCCTCGTGGCATGACCCCCGCGAGGACGGTCTGCTGCCCGACGTCTACATCGCGATGGGCCAGACCGCCGAGAACGTCGCGCTCTATACCGGCATCAGCCGCGAGGACCAGGACCGCTGGGGCGTGCTGAGCCAGAACCGCGCCGAGGAAGCCATCAAGAGCGGGTTCTTCGAACGCGAGATCACGCCGGTGACGCTGCCCGACGGCACCGTCGTCTCGACCGACGACGGCCCCCGCGCGGGGACCTCCTACGACAAGATCAGTCAGCTCAAGCCGGTGTTCCGTCCCGACGGGACCATCACCGCCGGCAATGCCTGCCCGCTCAACGACGGGGCCGCCGCCGTCGTCGTCATGTCGGATGCCAAGGCCAAGGAGCTGGGGCTGACCCCGTTGGCGCGCATCGTGGCCACCGGCGTCTCGGGGCTGTCGCCGGAGATCATGGGCCTGGGCCCGATCGAGGCCGTCAAGAAGGCCCTGGGCTACGCCAAGATGTCGGTCTCGGACATCGACCTGTTCGAGATCAACGAGGCGTTCGCCGTCCAGGTGCTCGGCTCGGCGCGGGAACTGGGCATCGACGAGGACAAGCTCAACGTCTCCGGGGGCGCGATCGCTCTGGGCCATCCGTTCGGCATGACCGGAGCCCGCATCACCGCCACGCTGCTGAATAACCTTGCGACGCATGACAAGACGTTCGGCGTCGAGACCATGTGCGTCGGCGGTGGCCAGGGCATGGCGATGGTGGTCGAGCGGCTGAGCTAGCTCCGCCTCGCCGAAACTGCGCACAGATCGCGGATTTTGGCGTTTTCGCGATCTCACCGCAGTTTCGACGACGCCTCCCACGCCCGCCGGAGCCTGCTGACGACCGCGTGGGGTGGTGTGTCAGCGGTCACCCGGATGATCGTCCAGCCCAGTGCCATCAGCTCATCAAGGCGGGCGATGTCTCGCGCGAACTGTGCGCGGTCGGTGCGGTGGTGGTCTCCCTCGTATTCGACGGCCAACTTCAACTCTGGCCATCCCATGTCGAGGTAGTACTTCGTCCGGCCGTCGACGACCACAGGTATCTGGGTCCGGGGACGCGGGAACCCGGCATCGATGACCATCAGCCGCAGCCAGGTTTCGCGTGGTGACTGCGCGCCGGCGTCGCAAAGGGCCAACGCCCGGGTGAGTTGACGCACTCCACGGGCTCCGCGGCGAACGCGGTCGGCGACGTCCAATGTCGCCACGCCAGTGGCGTTGCCCAAGGCGTCGAGGCGTGCCACGGCCTCGGCCAGAGTTCCGCGGCGGCCGATGTCGTAGGCGGTGCGCGCGGCGGTCGTGACCGGCAGACTTGCGCGCAGGCCGATTTCGGCCTCATCAAGGTTCTCGGCGTAGACGCGAATACCCCGGGGCGGACGGCTGTTGGACCAGACCAATTCGATCGGGGCCGTGTCATCGACCCACTTCGCCCCATGGAGCCTGGCCGCCGTCAGGCCGGCCAGCACTCCCCCGCGCTCCGACCACAGCCACGCCGCCTGCGCCCGGTGCCGGAATGTCGGGCTGACCGTACGCGGGACGTAGACGCCGGGAAACAACGCCGCATACTTCGAGCGAAGCTCATGCTTGCGTACGAGGCCCTCCGCCAGGGCCTCAACGCCACGAAACGGTCCATCGAGGTACACCACGCCCCGAGCATCGCGGGCGTTCCTTCATCGAGAATGCACTCAGATCGCCAACTGTGCACAAAACGTGATCTGTGCGCAGTTTCGGCGGAGTCGGCTATCGCCGCTGCATCACATACGCCGGATACGGCTTCGCACCGGCATCGATGTCGACGCCCATGACTGTGCGGTAGTACTCCACACCGTCGACGCTGTCGCGAATCTCCAAGCCGTGCCGCCGGTAGAAGGCGATGGCCGTGGTGTTCGCGGCGGCCACCAGCAGTACGTACCGGTGTTCGGCCGGCAGGCTGTCGTGCAGGGCGTTCATCAGCGTCGAGCCGGCTCCGGTGCCGATCGCATCGGGATGCAGATAGATGCGGTGCAGTTCCGGTTCGGGTCCCTGCTCGTCGTAGTGCAGAAAGCCGGCCACCCGGCCGTCGCGTTCCACGACGAAGAACCTGCTGTGCGGATCGGCAGCGGACGCGGACACCGTGGCCGCGACCGCGTCATCGGTGTAGAGCGCGGCGACCACGGTCTCGATCACGGCCGAATCCAGCGAGCCGGCATAGGTGGGCGGGAACGCCACTCGCCCGATCTCGGCGATCGCCGGCGCATCGGCGACGGTCGCGGTCCTGGCCGGCACCCGTCGAGGCTAGCAATGGCACGAAAAAACCCCGCCGAAGCGGGGCTTTCTCGTTGAGGCGAACGGGATCAGCTAGTCGTTCCGGAAGTAGCTGAGCAGCCGCAGGATCTCCAGGTACAGCCAGACCAGCGTCACGGTGAGCCCGAGGGCGACGCCCCAGGCCGCCTTCTCCGGAGCGCCGGCGCGGATCATCTGGTCAGCCGAGTCGAAGTCGATGAGGAAGCTGAAGGCCGCGATCGCGATCATCACCAGGGAGAAGATGATGGCCATCGTGCCGCCGTTGCGCAGCGGCCCGCCATCGTGCGTGCTGAACATCGAGATCAGGAAGTTGCCCAGCATCAGCACCAGCGCGCCGATCATGGCCGCCACCAGCATGCGGGTGAACTTGGGGGTGACCCGGATGGCTCCGGTCTTGTAGACGACCAGCATGCCGAAGAACACACCGACCGTGCCGAGGATGGCCTGGCCGATCAGCGCGCCCGCACTGGCGCCGGACACCCGGAAATTGGCCAGCACGAACGAGATGGCACCAAGGAACAGACCCTCGAGGGCTGCGTAGCTCAGGACGATCGCCGGGTTGTCCTGCTTGCGCCCGAACGTGGCGATCAGGACGAGCGCGAGACCACCGAGCGAACCGACCAGGGTGAACGGCATGGCCAGCCCCGTATTGGCCGAGACCAGCATGTAGGAGATGACGCCGACCACAGACAGCACACCGAGGGTGATGCCCGTCTTCGTCACGACGTCATCGATGGTCATCGGCCGCGAGACACCGGTCTGCGGCGGGTAAGGAGCGTAAGGCTGGGCCTGGTGGCCCATCTGCTGCGCACCGGCGATACCGGTGCCGAACTGCGCGTACCCACCCTGCTGCCCTTGTGGCAACGAGCGGAATACCGGATTGCTGCTTTGCCGCACCGCGGATCCTCCCAAGTAGGACTGAATAGACACCGAGCCAACGAACGGCTATTCCGGTTGGTTCCCAGGAACCTCGCGGAGTTTGCCGTCCATCCGCCACCCTACCCGCCATCCCGGTGTAGGCCATCGGCATTGCTCCTGGTAAAACTCGACAGTCCACCTGTGTACGGACGGAGATCCCCTGGTGAGCATTGACACCGACGAAGTTCTGGCCCGCGTCCACGGCGGGGTGGGTTTTCTCACCCTCAACCGTCCGAAGGCCATCAACTCTCTGACACAGACCATGGTCACCGCGATGGATGCCACCCTGGCGGACTGGGCGCACGACGACGAGGTTCGGGCCGTCGTCGTCAATGGTGCCGGCGAACGCGGACTGTGCGCCGGAGGCGACGTGGTGGCGATCTACCACAGCGCCAAAGCCGGGGGCGCCGAAGCGCGGCGGTTCTGGTTCGACGAGTACCGACTCAACTCCCGCATCGGCCACTACCCCAAGCCCTATGTGGCACTGATGGACGGCATCGTCATGGGCGGCGGAGTCGGAGTCAGCGCGCACGGCAGTGTCCGGGTGGTGACGGAGACGTCCAAGGTGGCGATGCCCGAGGTCGGCATCGGATTCATCCCCGACGTCGGCGGCACCTTCCTGCTGTCCCGGGCGCCGGGTCTGTTGGGATTGCACGTGGCGCTCACCGGCGCACCGTTCTCCGGGGCCGACGCGATCGCACTCGGCTTCGCCGACCATTACGTCCCGCACTCCCATCTGGAGGAGTTCGGCGCCGATATCGCAGCCGACGGCGTGGAGCACGCGGTGGGCGCCCATGCCGAGGAACCGCCGCCGAGTCAGCTTGCCGAGCAACGTGATTGGATAGACCGCTGCTACGCCGGCGACACGATCGCCGACATCGTCGCCGCGTTGCGAGGCCTCGATGCCGGGCCGGCCAACGACGCCGCGAACCTGATCGCGACCCGCTCCCCCATCGCGCTCGCAGTGACGCTCGCCGCCGTCCGCCGGGCCGCGAAACTGTCTTCGCTCGACGAGGTGCTCGCGCAGGAGTACCGGGTCTCCTGCGCCTCCCTGCGCTCGCACGATCTGGTCGAGGGCATCCGCGCCCAACTGGTCGACAAGGACCGCAACCCGCAGTGGTCGCCGGAATCTCTTGGCGCGGTGACCGATGCCGATGTGCAGGCCTACTTCGAGCCGGCCGACCCGGATCTGACGTTCTAAAAGGAGAGATGATGACCGCAGAGAACACCTACGAGACCATCCTGGTGAACCGCGCCGAACGGGTCGGCACCATCACGCTGAACCGCCCCAAGGCACTCAACGCCCTCAACAGCCAGGTGATGGCCGAAGTGACCACCGCCGCAGCCGAACTCGACGCCGACCCCGGGATCGGGGCCATCATCATCACCGGCTCGGAGAAGGCCTTCGCCGCGGGAGCCGATATCAAGGAGATGGCGTCACTGTCGTTCTCCGAGGTGTTCGACGCCGACTTCTTCGGCGCATGGAACGCCCTCGCCGCGGTGCGGACACCGTTGATCGCCGCTGTCGCCGGATACGCCCTCGGCGGCGGGTGCGAACTGGCGATGATGTGCGACGTGCTGATCGCCGCCGACACCGCCAAGTTCGGTCAGCCCGAGATCAAGCTCGGCGTGCTGCCGGGCATGGGCGGCTCCCAGCGGCTCACCCGGGCGATCGGCAAGGCCAAGGCCATGGACCTGATTCTGACAGGGCGCACCATCGACGCCGCCGAGGCCGAACGCAGCGGACTGGTCTCCCGGGTGGTCCCGGCCGACACACTTCTGGATGAGGCCAATGCGGTGGCCACCACGATCTCCCAGATGTCCCGTTCGGCGGCCCGGATGGCCAAGGAGGCGGTCAACCGCGCGTTCGAGTCGACGCTGGCCGAAGGACTGCTCTACGAACGCAGGCTGTTCCACTCCGCGTTCGCCACCGACGATCAGACCGAGGGCATGGCGGCGTTCACCGAGAAGCGGGCCCCGAACTTCACCCACAGATAGGGTTGAGACCCGTGACTGTCGTCGAAGACGCGCTGCCGGCTCCCGCGAAAGAGACTCAATCCAAACGGGACTGGTGGCAGCGTCGCTACACCTTCACCGGCACCGCCGTCGGGATGGTGTTCCTGCTGCTGTCGATGACACCGTCGCTGCTGCCCCGCGGCCCGCTCTTCCAGGGACTGGTCAGCGGCCTCGCCGGGGCGATCGGCTACGGCCTGGGCGTCTTCGGGGTGTGGCTGCTGCGGTTCATGCAGTCCCGACCGAGTAGCCCGCGACCGCCTCGTTGGGCCTGGACCCTGCTGGTGATCCTCGGGGCGCTCGGATTGGTGTTGGGAGTCTTCTACTTTCATTACTGGCAGGACCACGTCCGGGACCTGATGGGTGTGCCGCGACTGAAGTGGTTCAACTACCTGCAGGCCGGGGCCATCGCCGTCGTGCTGTTGTTCGTGTTCGTCGAGATCGGCCAACTGATCGGCCGGCTGTTCCGATTCCTGGTGCACCAACTGGGTCGTGTTGCCCCGCCGCGGGTTTCGTTCGTCGTCGTGGTGATCGCTCTGCTGTCATTGGGAATCGCCGTCCTGAACGGCGTCGTGGTGCGCGGAGCCATGAGCCTGCTCAACAAGACCTTCTCGTCGGTCAACGACGAACTGGATGCCAACCTGCCCGCACCCACCACCGCCCTGCGGTCCGGCGGTCCCGGCTCCCTGGCCTCCTGGGCGTCGCTGGGCCATCAGGGCCGCATCTTCCTGCACGGCGGGCCCACCGTCGCCCAACTGAGCGAGTTCAACAAGGCGCCGGCGACCGAGCCTATCCGCGCGTACGCAGGCCTTAACTCCGCCAAGGGAATTCGGGCCACCGCCGAACTGGCCGCGGCCGAGTTGGAGCGGCAGGGCGGCCTCAAACGCAAAGTCATCGCGGTGGCCACCACCACCGGAACCGGCTGGATCAACGCCGCCGAGGCGGACTCCCTGGAGTACATGTACAACGGCGACACCGCGATCGTCAGCATGCAGTACTCGTTCCTGCCGAGTTGGCTGTCGTTCCTGGTGGACAAGGAGAACGCCCGTCAGGCCGGTCAGGCGTTGTTCGAAGCGGTCGACGAGAAGGTCCGGGCACTGCCCGAGGCACAGCGTCCCAAGATCGTCGTCTTCGGCGAGAGCCTCGGCTCATTCGGCGGTGAAGCCCCGTTCCTGAGTCCGAACAACATCATCGCCCGTACCAACGGGGCGCTGTTCTCCGGTCCGACGTTCCAGAACACGATGCGTGACTCCATCACCGACAACCGCGATGCCGGCTCCCCGGAGTGGCTGCCGATCTTCGACGACGGCGCCAACGTCCGCTTCGCCGCCCGCGCCGATAATCTCGGCCGTCCGGATAAGCCGTGGGGCAATCCCCGGATCGCCTACCTCCAGCACGCCTCCGACCCGATCGCCTGGTTCAACCCGGACCTTCTTTTCACAGAACCGGATTGGCTTCGCGAGCCCCGCGGGTACGACGTGTCCAAGGACATGAAGTGGATTCCGGTGGTGACCTTCCTGCAGGTGTCCGCCGACATGGCGGTGGCGGTCGACGTGCCCGACGGCCACGGCCACCGCTACGTCAAGGACGTCGTCAACGCATGGGCGGCGGTGATGCAGCCGCCAGGCTGGACCCCGGAGAAGACCGAGACGTTGCGCGGCCGCGTCACCCAGGATTACCCGCAGTAGGCCACGCCGCCAACGCGGGGAGCACACCGGTCTGGGCCAGCGCCTGATAACCACCGACCACGTCGGTGGCCCGGTGCAGTCCCAACTCCTGCAGCGCCGCGGCGGCCAGGCTGGACGTGAAGCCCCGCGAACAGAGCACCACCCACTCGACGTCGTCGTCGATCGCCTCAGGCAGTCGGGCCTCGCTCGTCGGATCGCACCGCCACTCCAGCACATTGCGCTCGACCACAAGTGCGCCCGGCACCGTCCCCTCGGCGGCTCGCTGGGCGGCCGGGCGGATGTCGATCAGCACCGCACCACGGGCCAGCGCCACCGGCACCTGCGTGGCCGGCAGCCGTCGCAGCCGGGCCCGGGCACCCTCGAGCACCCGATCGATGCGGCTGGCGGTCAACTGGCCTCCGGCTGATCGGTGAGTTCGGTGCGGACTCGGCGCAAGATCTTCCGCGGCGTCACCTCGTAGTACGCCATGGCGGTCAGCGGCGGAGAATAGGCGTGCACACTCAGCGTCTCGGGCGACCCGCTCGCTGCGGCGGCCACATCGTGCACCCATCCGAGCGGGAAGCCGGCCTGATCGCCGGCATCCAACAGGCGACGGCGCAATCGCTCACCATCCCAACGGTATTCATGCAGCGAGCCCGACAGCACTGTCAGCGCCCCGAGTGATCCGCAGTGATCGTGCAACTCCGTCGCGTGACCGGGCGCCCAACTGATCAGCCACACGTCGAGTTCGTCGTCGGCGTGCAGGCGGGTGAACCACCGCGTGTCCGCGGGCAAACCGCCGAGGGTCAGCACATGGTCGAAACGACCCTCCAGCACGGCGTCGGCGTAATGGTCGGTCTCGTAGAGCAGGTCATGCAGTCGCAGCCGGGTCGGCGGGGGTGACGACAACACGCGAAGAGGGAAGGAAGCCACGGTGGATGCTCCGGGGAAGAAGGGATGATTCGGGCGTCAGTCAGCCCGACAACACTCCTGAAACCGGGGATGCTCCATCACGGCGGCCAGTGTTGCATAGATTGGCACCCATGCTCAGCACTCGATACCGCGCCATCCTCGGCGCAACCGCGATCTCCGCGGCGGTCGCCACCCTGCTGACGGGGTGCTCATCCGGCGGTGGCGGCGGCGCGGACAAGGCCCCGTCCGCCTCGCCCGCCGCACCCCCTGCGCCCTCGAACGGGGGGCCCATCGGCATGTCACCGGGCGGTGTGACGACCCGGATCGATGAGCCGGCGCAGTCCACCGAGGAGCAATACGGCCAGTCCTGCCTGGCCGCCAAGGAATGGATGACCGGCAAGGGCGGCGATCCGCACAACTTGGTGGAGCCGCTCCTGCAGGAAGTCCAGGCCTCCCAGGACTCCGGCCGTGTGACGTTCAGGAAGACCTGGGCGGAGCTGAGCACCGCGCAACAGGCTGCCGTCATCGTCGCGGTCCGGGCGGCCGCGGACGGCGGCTGCTGACGCGTCGCCACACCTTCAAATCAGGGCGAGGCGAACGCCGTCGCGACCTCAGACGAGAATGGGCTCATGTCGAAACGGGTAGCTCTGGCGCTGGGCAGCGGTGGCGCGCGGGGATACGCCCACATCGGCGTCATCAACGAACTCCGCGACCGTGGCTATGACGTCGTCGGGATCGCCGGCTCCTCAATGGGCGCTCTGGTGGGCGGGTTGTTCGCAGCGGGATCCCTCGACGAGTTCACCGGTTGGGCCACGACACTGACCGGCCCGGCCATGCTCAGACTGCTCGACCCGTCCATCTCGGCCGCCGGGGTGTTCCGCGCCGGCAAGATCCTCGATGCGGTGCGCGACATCCTCGGTGAAGTGACCATCGAGGAGCTGCCCATTCCCTATACCGCGGTCACCACCGACCTCATCGCCGGCAAGTCGGTGTGGTTGCAGCGCGGCCCGCTCGACGAGGCCATCCGCGCGTCCATCGCCATCCCCGGGGTGATCGCTCCGCATGTTCTCGACGGACGAATCCTGGCCGACGGCGGCATTCTCGACCCGCTGCCCATCGCCCCGATCGCGGCGGCCAACGCTGACCTCACCATCGCGGTGAGCGTCTCGGGGATGGAAGCCGATGTCTCCGACGACGGGGCCCGGCCAACCCGGGATCGACTGAACCGGTTGTGGCGCAGCACCTCCGCGCTCCTCGATCGATTCGGCACCGGCACGGCCCCGTTCGACATCGCCGATATCGACGCCGACGAGCCGTTGGCCGATGACGAGTTCGGCGAGGGCGAGCGCGGGGCACACACGCCCAAGCTGCGCAGCTTCGCGGTGATGATGCGCTCGATCGACATCGCGCAGGCCGCACTGGCGCGCCACCAGATGGCGGCCTACCCCCCGGACATCCTCATCGAGGTACCGCGGAGCGCCTGCCGCAGCCTGGACTTCCACCGCGCCGCCGAGTTGATCGACCTGGGTCACGAGTTGGCTGCCCGGGCGCTGGACGGCATCGCACCAGAGGCGTAGGTACGTTCGGGGTATGACCGTGACAACCCTGCGGGACGTCCTGATCTGGTCCCTGGTCTTCAACTACGTGATCCTGCTGGTGTGGTTTACCGCACTGACCCTGGCCCACGACTGGGTCTACCGCCTGCATACCCGATGGTTTCAGCTTTCGAGGGAGTCGTTCGACGCGATCCACTATGGCGGGATGGCCGTCTACAAGATCGGCGTCCTGCTGCTCAATCTCGCACCCCTGGTCGCGGTGCTCATCGCTACCTGACCTCGCGCTGGGCGTAGCGACGAGGAGGAGTCGGACAATGGACTCAGTCCGCCGACGACGCTGCGTGGCGGCGACTGAACAAGGGTGCCGCCCGGCCGGTCAGCGGGGGCAGATCGAAGAAACTCCGGATGCCCGGTTCGGCCGCGCAGACGGCCGGTATCGCGTTGACGCAATGCGCGGCGGTGGCGACAATGCCGGGATTGCTGACAAGCCCCTCCTCGACGGTCTCCGGTTGCCAGCCCTTGACGGTCACGAAGGTGTTGGGGTGGCCCCGAACCTCCATCTCGTAGCGCTCACCGGCCGGGCCGAATGACCATGGCGGATCGAGGTTCTCCTCACCCATCAGCCAGTTGACCGCGACGCGGACGACGACCACGTTGGTCACCACGGCGTCCCAGCAGAACCTGCGGCCGGCCACCTCGCCGGGCGCGATGACCCCGATCGGCGAGTGGATCGGCGCGGTGGCTACCGCGACCTGCTGGCTGGTGCGGATCATCGGTTCGGCATCGAATCCGAGTCGATCCACAATCAGCCGCACCGATTGAAAGAAGCCGCCGTTGAGCAGTTTCTGCATGGGCCCACTCAGGGCGTTATCCGGGGTCCCGCCGAAGCCCATCACGTGCCGCAGAACGTCGGGGGCTCCGTAGGTGCGCAGGTCGGAGTACTCCTCGGCGCGCACATGGGTGATACCGGTCGACATCACCGACAGCAGTAGCGGGAAGAGTTCGGTGGCCGCTCCGGGCCCGATTCCGGCGCCGTGCAGGGTGGCATTGCCCGCACGTGCCGCGGCCTGCAACGGCGCGGCCTCGGTCTCGTTCGGATAGAACCAGCCGACCGCGCTGACGACGTTTTTGCCCGACCGCAGCAGGGCGGCCGCGTCGTCGACGCTGGGTAGCAGCGGGGCGTAGACCACGGCGTCGGCATCGAGGGCGAGGATGTCATCGATACTGTCGGTGGCAATCACACCGAGGGGGCCGGTTCCGATGATCTCGCCAACATCCCTGCCGGCCTTGGCCTTCGAATGAACCCAGCACCCAGCGAGTTCCAGTTCCGGGTGCTCGAGCACCGCCCTGATCGCCGCCACGCCGACCGACCCGGTGGCCCATTGCACCACCCGAAGTCCCATACCGGCAGACTAACCCCCGTCGACCGAAGGGGATCCGCATGAGCAACAAGCCGGGGAACAAGGTGTTCGTCGTCGGGGTCGGGATGACCAAATTCGAGAAGCCCGGCCGCCGCGAAGGGTGGGACTACCCCGACATGGCGCGGGAGTCGGGAACCAAGGCGCTGTCCGACGCCGGTGTCGACTATCGACAGATCGAGCAGGGCTTCGTCGGCTACGTCGCCGGTGACTCCACCTGTGGTCAGCGCGCGCTCTACGAACTGGGCATGACCGGAATCCCGATCGTCAACGTCAACAACAACTGCTCCACCGGTTCCACCGCGTTGTACCTCGGCGCGCAGTCGATCCGGGGCGGTCTGGCGGACTGCGTGCTGGCACTCGGCTTCGAGAAGATGCAACCCGGCTCGCTGGGCGGCGGCGCCGACGACCGCGAGTCGCCGCTGCGCCGGCATATCAAGGCGCTGGCCGAGATCGACGAGTTGGCGTTCCCGGTTGCTCCGTGGATGTTCGCGGCGGCCGCCCGGGAGTACATGCGCGACTACGGCGCCACCGCCGAACACTTCGCGAAGATCGGCTACAAGAACCACAAGCACTCGGTCAACAATCCCTATGCGCAGTTCCAGACCGCGTACAGCCTCGCCGACATCATGAACGCGCCGATGATCTCCGACCCGGTGACCAAGCTGCAGTGCTCGCCGACCTCCGATGGCTCCGCGGCCGCGGTCCTGGCGTCCGAGGAGTTCGTCGACAAGCACGGTCTGGCCGGCCAGGCCGTCGAGATCGTGGGACAGGCGATGACCACCGACTTCGCCTCGACGTTCGACGGGTCCGCCCGCAACATCATCGGCCACGACATGAATGTGCACGCGGCGCGGCAGGTGTACGACCAGAGCGGCCTGGGCCCGCAGGATTTCCAGGTGATCGAACTACATGACTGCTTCTCGGCCAACGAGGTGCTGCTGTACGAGGCGCTGGGCCTGTGCGGTGAAGGAGAAGCGCCGACGCTGATCGACTCCGGCGAAACCACCTACGGCGGTCGATGGGTGGTCAACCCGTCCGGCGGGCTGATCTCCAAGGGCCACCCACTCGGCGCCACCGGACTGGCGCAGTGCAGCGAGCTGACCTGGCAACTGCGCGGCACCGCCGATGCCCGCCAGGTGGCGGGCGTCACCGCCGCGCTGCAGCACAACATCGGTCTGGGCGGGGCGGCCGTCGTCACCGCCTACCAACGGGCCGAGCGGTAGCCGTCAGTCTGCGTGAAGGGCGATGTCTCGCAGCGTCTTAAGCGCCATAGCGGCCCCCAGCAGCGACAGCACGGCGAAGACTGCGCTGGTCGCCACCGCCCCCTTGTCGAAAGCTGCGGTGATGGCCTGCTGTCCAGCCGACGAGAGGTCGGCCATCGGTCGAATGCCGGTCAGAATGTCCAACAGTTCTTGATGGTCGATGCCCTCAAGCTGATTTGAGCCCGTCGCGCCCTGAAGGGAACGGATCGCAACGTTCTGCATGATCGCGGTCGCAAGCGCTATCCCCATCGCGGTTGACAACCCGAACGTGATGGCGACAACCCCGCTCACCGTGCCTTTCGTGGCATCGGAGGAGCTGATTTGCAGTGTCGATACCGGGGTGGTCTGGATACCGACCGCCACGCCCAGAATGATGAGCCCGCCGAGAATGACGGCGTTGGAGTCGGCTCTGACGCCAAGTAGGATCCCTGCGCAGCCGAGAGCCATCAGCAGCATTCCCGCTACGACTGGAAGCAGGAAGCGGCCGCGCCTGGCCAGCAGGGCGCCGATCGGATTGATGATGATGACCGCGATGGTGGCACCGAGCAGCATTTTTGCGGCATCGACGGAGCCGAGTCCACCGACTGTTTGAAGATAGAGGGCCAACAGGTAGAGCATCCCCATCATCACGCCGTTGAAGAGGAAGACGGCGACGATCGCGCCGGTGAAAGTCCGCTGACGCCAAATCGAAAGGGGAACAAGGGGGTCCGTTGATCGGCTCTCGACAACCACGAACAGTCCGAACAGAAGTGCGGCGACGACGACCATGAGCACGAGTTTCGAGACTGCGATCTCCTCGCTCTCGAACAGCGCGTAGCTGACCATGAAGAACGCTGCGGTCAGTATCAGCGCACCGGCGAGATCGAGCTTGGAGTCCGGTTTGCGCTCATGGAACTCGGGGGTCGTGGCGGCGACGAGACCGAGGCCCAGGAGCGCGACGGGGATCGCGACCCAGAACGTCGACTGCCACCCCAGGAACTCGAGCAGGATTGCGAGGATCAGCACCGCCAGACCGCTGGCGGCCCAGCTGACCGATTGTTTGATGCTCAGCGCCCGTGGCCGCTCAGCCGGGGAAAACTGCAGCGCCAGTACCGAGAGCGCACAGGTGAAAATCGCGGTGCCGCCGATGCCCTGCAGCACTCTTGCGAGGATCAGCTCGTGTGGCGTGTCGGCCAGGCCGCCGACTATCGATCCCACGACCAGGATCACGCTGCCGGCCAGGACGATACGGCGGTTACCGGTCAGATCGCCGAGGCGGCCGAAGAACGCCGCCATGCCCGCGACAAGCGAGAAGCCGTTCACCGCCCAGGCCATCGCGTCGGTGGAACCGCCGAGGGCACGACCGATCGCCGGGATCGCGATCACGAAACCATCGCACACCACCCACACCAGCCCGAGGAGTATGCAGACCGCCGCAAGCGATTGCCAGCGCAGCGGGTTCAGCGTTTCACCCTGAGGCGCAGCGGAGCCGTTTGCCGACATCGTGGGGTCCTCAGAGCGTGACGACCGCATAGGCCCCGTCGGCGTAACGGGCCCGGATGGTCTTCTTGTCATACTTGCCGACGCTGGTGCGGGGGATCTCCTCAACGAAGGTCCAGCGCTCGGGAAGCCACCAGCGAACGACTTTGTCGGCCAGATAATTTCGTAGATCGTCCGGCGTGACTTCGGCGCCCTCCTGCAGCACCACCGCAGCCAGTGGGCGCTCCTGCCACCGCTCGTCGGGAACCCCCACCACCGCGGCCTCGCGGACGAGGGGGTGGGCGATAAGCGTGTTCTCCAACTCCACCGAGGAGATCCACTCTCCACCGGATTTGATGACGTCCTTGGCCCGGTCGGTCAGCGTGATGTACCCCTGCGGGTCGATACGGCCGACGTCACCGGTGCGCAGCCAGCCCGACTCGAATTTCGTCGGATCGGTATTGCGGTAGTAGGACCCGGTGATCCACGGCCCACGGACCTCCAACTCCCCCACTGCAATACCGTCGCTGGGCAGCATCGCCCCGTCGTCATCGACGATGCGGGCCTCCACTCCGCACATCGGCCGGCCCTGGGTGGCGCGTATCTCCCAGTGCTTCTCCGGCGGCGTTCCGGGCGCCGGCCAGGCCAGCGTGGCCATCGGCGAGGTCTCGGTCATCCCCCACAACTGCCGGATCTGCACGCCGTGACGCTGCTCGAAGGTCTGCATCAGTGAGACCGGCACCGCCGAGCCACCGCACGCCACCAATCGCAGGGACGAAATGTCATGCCCCGGTTCACGATCGAGGTAGTGCATCACGTCATTCCAGATCGTCGGCACCGCACCCGCCACCGTCGGGCGCTGGGTCTCGATGAGATTCACCATCGACGTGGCGTCCATGAACCGATCCGGCAGTACGAGGTCGGCACCGGCCATCAGCGCGGCGTAGGGAATGCCCCAGGCGTTGGCATGGAACATCGGCACGATCGCCAGCGCCTTGTCCGCGAAGCTCAGGCCCATTCCGTTTCCACTGCAGACGGCCATCGAATGCAGGTAGCTGGATCGGTGGCCATAGACGACCCCCTTGGGATGGCCGGTGGTCCCGCTGGTGTAACACATTGCCGCAGCAGAGTTCTCGTCGATTTCCGACCAATCGAAGTGGTCGGACTCCGCGGCGGTGATGTCGTGGTAACGCAGCACCGCCTTCCCGGAGGCCTCCAGTGCCGAGATGTCGCCATCGCCGACCGCGATCACCGTGTGGACCGTCTCCATCCGGGGCAGTACCGGTGCGAGGATCGGGATCAGCGACACGTCGGCGATGACCACCTGATCTTCGGCCTCGTAGGCGACGAACTCGATTTGTTCCGGGAACAGCCGGATGTTGAGGGTATGCAGCACGGCCCCCATCGAGGGCACCGCGACGTAGGCCTCGAGGTGTTCCTGGTTGTTCCACATGAACGTGGCCACCCGCTGGTCGCCGTCGATGCCGAGACGGCGTAGCGCATTGGCCAATCGCGCCGCCTGCTGGCCGACTTCCCGGTAGGACGCGTGCCGGAAGCCGTCGCCGGTTGCCGTGGTGACCGTGCGGTCGCCGTGGACAGTGACCGCATAACGCAGGATCTCCGCCACGGTGAGCGGGACGTTCTGCATGGTGCTGTCCATCGGCGATCGCCTTCCCTCGCGTTTAGCAGCGATGGTATCGGGCCGGCCACCCACCAACGCTGCCACTGAGCCGCGCAACGATCGGCTCGCCCCCGGCGATGTACACAGGGGTATCGATGTAAACAGGGGTATACCGTCGAACCAGACTGAGGAGGCCGCATGCGAAGGGTCATGATGCTCGCCAGCGTGGCAGCGGTGTGCGGGGTCCTGGCCGGACCGGCCGGGGCCGCATGGGCCGATAAGTCCGCGCAGGACACGATCAGTGAACTGCAGCAGCAGGGCTACCAGGTGCAGATCGACAAGATCGGGACCGGGCCGATGTCGAAGTGCATCGTCACCAGCGTGCGCAGTCCACAGACCGTCACCCAGTGGGTGCCTTACGTCGGTCCCGGACTCGGCAGCCAAGGCTCTTTCCTGGTGCCGGTGATCACCAGCCAGACCATCTCGGTGTCGCTGGATTGCAGCCAGCGCTGAGACGTCAGGACGCGGTGCGCAGACCCAGACCGGCGGACTGCACCGGCATCGCGGCCACGGATCCGTCGTAGTCACCGACATACAGCCGAGTGCCGTCCTGGCTGACGGCCAGGCATGACACCGGCCGGCCGATCGCAATGCGATTGACGACCCGGGCGGTGGAGGCGTCGATGACCACGACGTCCTCGCCGTCGGCGACGTAGACCGCGCCGCCGGTCACGAGCAGTCCGACCGGAAGCCCTCCGACGGCAATGGTGTGGACCAGCCGCGCCGACGCGGTGTCGACGATCCGCAGCACCCCGCCGAATTCGGGGTCCCAACCGGTCATGAAGATGCGCCGGTCGTTGCGGTCAACGGCGATGTCGCCGATCGACTCGCCGACTTCCACAGTCTGCACCTGGCCGTTGCGCACGTCGATCATCAGCAGCGCGCCGCCGGTCGCGGTCGTCAGCGCCGCATAGAGCCGCGTCCCGGCCCGGTTGATCCGCACGGTGTCGACGGAAGCGCCGGCGGCGCGGGCGATGGGAATGGTGCTGACCGCACCGCTCTCGATGTCGATGACCGCGATATCGGCCACCTCGTCGGTCACCCGCGCGACGTAGAGCAGGTCACCGTCGGGGCTGACGGCCAGCCCGTGGGCGCCGGTGCCGATCTCCCGAGCGGCGAGTTGCGCACCGGAATCGAGGTCGACGGCGACGACGCTGTCCTCGGCGATCGACGCCGACCGGACATAGGCGCGGTCGGCGATGCTGACCGCGTAGGGCTCGGCGATACCGGAGACGGAGGCGACGACGGCCAACGTTGCGACGTCGATGACCGACACCGCGTCCTGGCCGTAGTGGGCGGCGACCAGATGGCGGCCGTCATGGCTGACCGCAAGGTCGGTGACCGACCCGGGCAGGCCGGTCAGCGTTCCTTCCGCGGGGCGAGTGATGCGCACCGGGTGGGCCGCCGCTCGCACCGCAGGTAGCGGGACGCTCAGGGCAGGCTTGGGCGCAGTCGGCAATGTCGACAACCACACCGAGTCGACGGGCCGTTCGGCCACTGCGGCACCACCGGTCGTGTTCGCCATAATCTTTTGCCACCTCCATGGGCCAAGCCGCGGCTAGGCCACCATTGAAAATCAGGAAAAATGCGTTGAACGCAATGTCGTATGCCAACAAGTTTAGCCGGAGAAACCGACGCGGATTTCCCGCCGAGTTCGCCCGGAGCCGAAATGCTCAGACTCGCCTCAGTGACGGGATCGTTATTCCCAGGCCGCATGAACGACGGAAATCGATAGAAGTCCGCTGATTGGCTACCCTTTCCAGCAGCGAACCGTGACAGCCGTACTGCACGCGTCCACAAATTCTCCGGGCTGAGAATTTCTTATTGGGGACGCCGAAGTGCGGCTGAAATCACACCGCCGCACGCGAGTCGTGAATTCGAAAAATCGACTTTCTGAATTTGCGCGGCGGTCGGTGCACAGCCCGGGCATGGCCGGCGTTTCGAGCCGCTAGGCTCGACCACCCGGGCGAAGGCCGTGCCCCAGGGCCAGCACGTGGGCGGGGGTCGCCGGCAGCCGTTCTGGCAGCCGAACCCGCAGCAGCCCCCCGTCCACCCGCCAATGCACCGGTTCGTCGAGTCCGAGCAACCGGACCTCAGTAACCCCGGTGGCGTCCACGTCGCAGATGCCGAACTCGGGCGCGGACACGTCGAGAAGGACGGCGTTCACCGCGCCGTCGCACTGGGTGAACCGAACCGCGCCGCCTTCGGTGGTGGTTGCTTCGGCGCGTACCCACGGCCGGGTCCCGAAGACGGCCGTGCCGTTGGTGGCCAACCAGGATCCGAGGCCCCGCAACGGAACGAGTTGCTGCTCGGGAATCCGCCCGAACTGGTCGGGTCCGATGCCGATGAGCAGGTTTCCGTTCTTGGACACGATGTCGACGAAGGACCGGACGAGGTCGGTGGCCGTCACGAAGTCCTCGGGCCGCTCGTTGCGGTTGGCGCCGAAGGAGTGCCCGACACCGCGGGTCGATTCCCACTTCGCTTCCTGAACCGATTCGAACTGGGCGTATTCGGGCGTACGGATGTCGTAATGGTGATCGGCCGGAAAAGTCAGCGACTTGTACCGCTCCGGGATGAGAGACCAGAACCGTTGCACGACAACGCCTCCCGCCCGAGCCAACGCGTCACTGACGGCGCCGCGGTGCTGCGGAGGCTCAATCCAGCGGTCGTTGATCACCCCGTCCGGGACGGTGTTGTAATACTCGGCGAACAGTGCGGGCAGGTCACCACCGGCCGGCCAGCAGATGTCGTTCCACAACACCGACGGCCGGTAACGGCTGATCAGGTCACGGACGTGCGCGGTCGCATACCCCACATAGTCACCGGTGTGCGGGACAGCCAGGAAACTGTCGGCGGGATTGCTCAGCAGTGCGTCGTTGTAGGGCCAGTCGTAGCCACCCGAGTAGTACAGGCCCATGCGCAGACCCGCGTCCAGAACAGCGCGGCGCAGGTCGCCGACGATATCTCGGCTGGAGTGGTATCGCCCCTTCTCAGGGTGCGGCAGAGCCGTGGGCCACAGGCAGAATCCGTCGTGGTGTTTGGTGGTCAACACCACGTAGCCCGCGCCGGCGTCGCGGCAGATACCGGCGATGGCGTCCATGTCGGCCTCTGCGGTGCCATCGTCGAAGGGCGCAACGAAGTCGTCGTAGGTGGCGCCGGGTCCATAGGTCTCTCGCTGGTGGTTCCAGGTGGGACTCCCGACCAACCGACTGCTGTTGAGATACCACTCCGCGTAGGGGTTGTTCCGCAACATCTCCGCGGGTCCCTGCTCCCGGAGCAGTTGCTGGATGTCGGGAACCTGCGGCGCCCAACCGGGCACCGAGTACAACCCCCAGTGCAGGAAGATGCCCAGTTTGGCGTCGTCGTACCAATTCGGCAGCGGATGGCCGCCGACGGATTCCCAGGTCGGCTCGAACATCGCCAAAGGCTAGAGCACCGACCTCGCCCTCAGCGGGCAGACGGCTGGAGCGCTATCCGCGGGCTGACTGCGTGCACCGGTCGTGCCCTGCGGCGCAACCGTGCTGCGACCATGGCGATCAGGCCCCACTGCGCGATTCCGAGAACCAGGACCGGCCAGAGCAGCCCTGCGACGACCGCGTATCGCCCCGGTTCGTCCGGCGCGGGACCACCGGGCATCCGCAACCAGTCGGCGAGCAGGAAGACCGCGATCGCGGCAACGACTGCCACTGCTGCGTACACGCTCATCCACATCATCCAGCACCTCCCGTTGTCGCCTGACTTACAACATCGACCATACGAGTTGGTTCTCTTGAATGGCGACTCGCGAAGTAGCATTCATATGAATCTCATAGGACCCCGGCCGCTCCGCCCGGCCCCGGTCCGCACGGATTACGGCTCGGACCGATAGCGCGCCGCGTTGGCATCCCACTCGGCGATCTGCTCTAAGCTGCCGACGGACAGGGCGAGGGCACCGTGGAGTTGTCCCGTCGGGCCGCCAACACCGAAGGCCACCGCGCGGTCTAGCCCCCGGCCTGCGTGCCCGCTGCAATCACCGCGCGATTACGTTGCGCGACATCGGGAATCGACATCTTCACCACGTGCCGGTCATAGGTGAGAAACCCGTTCACCTCGTTCTCGACGTCGGTCGTCTGGGTGTAGACCGCGGCCGACAGGCCACTCTTGCGGACAACGTCTTCCAACGCGCGGCTCACCTCGATGTAGCGGGCAGTCAACTGGGCCTGGCTCTGCGTCATCTCGTAGGCCTCCGGCCGCCCCGGCCACCGGTTCTGGTGCAGCGCCAGGCCTAGGCCGCCGTATTCACCGTCCGCCCGGACCCTGTTGTCGGTGCCGTTGCCGGCAAGTTTCACTCCGGAGGCAGACGACGACGGGCGGCCGGGGCCGACATAGGTGTGATCGTCGAAGATGTCGCCGGCACCGGTGTCGCCGCGCGACTTGCAGCAGTTCACCCCGCTGTTCGCGTCCACCAATCGGGTGGGGTCGGCCGCCTTGACAACGCCCGCGATCCTGGCGGTGTCGAACTCCCCCCAACCCTCGTTGAAGGGGACCCAGCCGACGATGGAGGTCACGCTGCGCAACTGATCGACCATCGCGAGCAGTTCCCGCTCGAAGTTGGCCTTCGCCATGGCGACCGGATCGGGGGCGGGGCCGACCGGGATGCGAAGGGAGACGTCCAACGACGGCATGTCCTGCCAGACCAGCAGCCCGATCCGGTCTGCCCAGTAATACCAGCGCGCCGGTTCCACCTTGGCGTGCTTACGCACGAAGTTCATCCCGAGCTGTTTGATCCACTCGAGATCGGACTTCAGTGCGACGTCGGTGGGTGCGGTGTAGATCCCGTCCGGCCAGTAACCCTGATCGAGGGAACCGTTGAGGAAGGTGATCTTCCCATTGACCGCAATCCGCTGTCTTCCTTGAGAATCCGCGACGGTACCGATCGTGCGCATCCCGGCGTAGCTGGAGACCGCGTCGACGACCTTTCCGGAGGGTTGCACCAGCGCGACCTTCAACTCGTAGAGATAGGGGTCGTCGGGACTCCACAGATGGGGCTTCGGCACCGGGATCCGGATCGGTTGGCCCGCTGCGCCCGAAGCGATCGCGACCACCTGGCCCCTTGACGCGGAGACGAAGACCACGGCTCGTTCGTCGTTCGTCCCGGACGCCCTGGCCGTGACGCTGAGGCTCTCCAGATCTGTTGTGATGTCGAGCTTCTCGGTGTGAGCGGCGGGTACCGGCTCCATCCAGACTGTCTGCCAGATACCGGAGGCGCCGGTGTAGAACAGGCCACCCGGTTGACTGCGCTGCTTGCCGACCGGAAAGGGGCCGGCTTCGTTGCGGTCCTGCACCCGGACGGTGATCTGCTGAGCGCCTGCACCGTGCAGTGCTGCGGTGACGTCTGCGCTGAACTCGGTGTAGCCGCCCTCATGGTGCGCCACCTGCTGGTTGTTCACCCAGACGGTGGCGATCTGGTCCACCGCGCCGAAGTGCAGCAGCACCCGCTGACCCTGCCAGTCGCCTGGCAGCTGAAACACCTTGCGGTACCACATCTCCTCGTCGTGGCGTCCGATACCGGACAGTGCGGACTCCACCGGATAGGGGACGAGAATCTGTTCGAGGTAGGCCTCTGGCGCGGGAGGCGCTGCCAGCACCGGCATCCCGGAACGCCCCAGGTAGTCCCAGACTCCGTTGAGGGTCTGCCACTTCGCGCGTGCCATCTGCGGGCGCGGGTAGTCGGGCAATGCGTTGGTGGGACCGACGAAGTAGGTCCATGGCGTGGCCAGGGCGGCCGGCTTGGGATGCCACATGCTCGGCGTCGCGTCGGCCGGCGCACTGGTTGTTGTCATCATCGCGGCAAGCAGGACGATCGTCAGCGCTGCCCGACGTATCGGCGACTTACCCACCGGCGCCACCTCCAGGGCAACCAACACGGCGCGATTGCCGACGGCACAGTAGCTCACCCGAGTCCGCGACCGCTGGCGAAATACGCAAATCCGACCGCGCAGGAAAGGCCGCCCCTGTGGACAGTGCGGGCCGACGTGCTGTCAGGTCACGGCTGGGTGGTGTCGGCCTGGAGTAGTTCTACGAGTTGGGAGAGCAGTGTGTCGGCGAGCCGACCGGCGGTGTCGGCATCGCGGGCGGTGATCGCGGCGGCCAGGTCGAGGTGGGTGCTGCGGTCGATGAACATTTCGGCATTGAGGTTGATGAAAAGCTCGCGTCCGATGTCGTCGGTGGAGCGGACGAGGGTGTTCAAGGCCAACCGGTAGGCCAGATTTCCCGACCCGATGACGATCGCGGTCCAGAACGTCAGATCGGCATCACGCAGGACGTTGAGGTCTCCGGAATCCGGATACGCCACAGCGGCGGCGGCAACCGCAGCCAGTTGCTCCTCGTCAGCCTGCAGTGCGCAGCGGCGCGCGGCGTCGATGCCGAGTGTGCGCCGCATGACCGCCGCGTCGGCCAGGGCCGTACTCAGCGGTACCACCCCGGCGGCGGACAGGGCGGCCAACATGTCCAGGCCGGCGTGGCTGCGCCAGTCCAAGACCCGGGTCTTGCCGCCCTGACCGATCTGCACCAGGCCGGCTTGTTGGAGTCGCTTGAGAGCCTCGCGGACCGCGTGGCGGTTGACCTTCCAGGCCAGTGCGAGTTCGCGTTCGGACGGGGCCGAGCGTTCAGCGGGCCAGCGGCCGCTGAGGATTTCCTCGACCACACGGGCGAACACGTTCCCGGAGAGCGTTCCCTCGCGTGGGATGGGGTTCACATCCAACGGTGCCGGGATTTCCACCGCCCCATCATCCCATCCACAGGTGTTCGCGCCCCCAGCTGAACCGAGGGCACCACGGCAAGTTTCGAACGAGTTGTGACAACTCGCGAGATACCTGCGGCTTCCAGTGCCCCCAGTCGGACTCGAACCGACACTGTGCGGATTTTAAGTCCGCTGCCTCTGCCAATTGGGCTATGGGGGCTCGCCTCGGGCGGCACAAGCACCGTACCGACCGTGGCTATGCCTGCACACACCCGCTCAGCCAACTATTGTTAGTCAATGAGCCCGCGCGGCGTGGGCCTGAAGGAGATGAGACAGATGCGTATTGTCGAAACGAAGCGCGTCGGCGGCTGTACCTGTCGCTGCAACGCGTGCAAGAGCCAGGCCCACTGCAAGAACATCGGCAGCGGCTGCAAGATGAAGCTCTGACGCGGTAACCCAACCTGCCGAACTCCGGCGCCGAGCAATCGGCGCCGGAGTTCGCTTTTTCCGGACCGCACTCGGAGGGCCATCAAGCTAGGGAATCGACAGTGCGATCCCGTCGAGGATGTCGTGTTCGCTGACGATCAGTTCGGTGATGCCGGCCCGTTGCTTCAGCGCGGCGGCCAACTCCTGCACCACGATCGCGCCGCCGCCGATCACGTCGACCCGGCCCTCGTGCATAGGGCCCAGTGCCGCCCGCTGCGCACGGGTCATCGAGATGAGTCGCTCGCAAACGTCCAGCAACTCCGGAAAACCCACCCGAGACAGGTGAATGGCGTCGGAGTCGTAGGTCTCCATCCCGTGGGCCAGCGCGGCGAGGGTGGTGAACGTGCCGGCGACGCCGACCCAGGTCTTCGCCTGCTCGACCGGAACCACCTCCAACGCCGCGCCGAGCCGTTCCCGCACCACCGCGCGCGCGGCGGTGACCTCCGCGGCGGTGGGCGGATCCGAATGCAGGCACCGTTCGGTCATCCGGACGCAGCCGATGTCGGCGGAGTAGCTGGCCTGAACCACACTGGCACCCGGACCGCCGGGACTCCCGCCGAGCACCACCTCCGTCGAACCGCCGCCGAGGTCGACGACGACGAACGGCGCTGCCGCGGAGTCTAATTCGCCGACAGCGCCATTGAAGGACAGCTCCGCTTCCTCCACCCCGCTGATCACCTCGGCCACCGCGCCGGGGATCACCGATCCCAGCACGGTGGCGGTCATCGCGAAGAAGTCGTCCCGGTTGGCCGCGTCCCGGGTGGCCGACGTCGCCACCATCCGGACCTTGCGCACCCGGTGCTTGCCGAGCAGCACCGCGTAGTCCGCCAGGGCGGCCCGGGTTCGGGCCAGTGCGTCGGGCGCGAATCTGCCGGTGGCGTCGACACCTTCGCCGAGCCGCACGATGCGCATCTCCCGGTGCAGGTCGCGCAACGGCACCGCACCCGGTGTCCGGTCCCGGTCGGCGATCAGCAGCCGAATCGAGTTGGTGCCGCAGTCGATCGCGCCCACCCGTTCCACATTGGTGCTCATGTCCACTCCTCCCGAGCCAGGATCCCGGCCATCTCCGGTTCGACGGACAGCACCGCCAGCGCCTCGTCGCCGAACGGGTTGACCCCTCGCCCCTTGGCCAGGGCGTGGGCCATCAACACGTGCAGGCACTTGACGCGGTCCGGCATCCCGCCGCCGGAGAAAGTCGTACCCAGCGACTCGATGGCATCCCGCTCGGCCAGATACGACTCGTGGGCGCGCCGGTAGGCGGCCGCCAGGTCCGGATCTTGGGCCAGCCGGGTGGTCATCTCCCGCATCAGGCCGTCGGATTCCAGCCGGCTGGCGGCGGCGGTCAGGGCCGGGTGGGTCAGGTAGTACAGCGTCGGGAACGGGGTGCCGTCGGGCAGTCGCGGCGCGGTCTTGAGCACGCCGGGTTCGCCGTTGGGGCACCGGTAGGCGATATCGAGGACACCGCGGGGGTGCCGGCCGAGCTGGCGGGCAATCGCCTCGAGATCGGCGGGATCAACCACCGGGCGCGGGGGGTGGCGGAGGGGGCGGCGGCGGCGGTGGCGGCAGCGGGCGCGGCGGTCCGGGCAGGGGCGGGGCAGCCGGCTCCGGTTCGGCAGCCGGTGGCGGCGGAGGTCCGTGCGGGATGTCGGCGATGGTGTGCCACAAATCGGTGTACCAGGGGTTGGTGCTGCGCGCCAACTGCCCTTTCGGACCGGTCCCGGTCGGGTGCTGCTGCGACGGCGGCAGTTGAACCTGGTACGGAATGTCGCCCGGCTTGACGAACCCGAGCCGCTCGCGGGCCTGGGCGGCGATGTAGACCGGGTCGGCGAGTTTGACCTTCTGGCTTTCCAATTCGGCGATCTGGGAGCGCAGCGAGGCCTCGCTGGCGGCCAACTGCTTCATCTCCGTTCGCTGCGCGAAGTAGGTCCGGACCGGGCCGGCGATGGTCAGCGTCAGCACGCAGATCACCGCGGCGAGGATCGCCGCGCGCCGGGCGGTGAAGCCCAGCCGGTCTTCGCTCTGCTGCTCGAGGGAGGCGGCGATCACCCGCCGGATCGGCTCGGTGAAGCCGCGGCCGACCGACTCGGCCTGGTCGCGCAGACCGCTGGGACGGGATTCGCGGGCACCGACCCGGGCCGGACGCGAACGACCCCGGCCCGAAGCGCCGGGCCGGGAAGCCGGACCACGGCGCTTCGGGTCGCCCCGTTTACCCTCTGCCACTGTCTTTTTCGTCTACTCCGGCTTTTTCGTCTACTCCGGCCTTTTCGTCTACTCCGGTCCGACGAACCTCGGGAACGCGAGATCGCCCGCGTAGCGGGCCGCGTCGCCAAGGATTTCCTCGATGCGCATCAACTGGTTGTACTTGGCCACCCGCTCGCTGCGAGCCGGCGCACCGGTCTTGATCTGGCCACTGCCCACGGCGACCGCCAGGTCGGCGATGGTGGTGTCCTCGGTCTCGCCGCTTCGGTGGCTCATCATCGTGCGGTATCCGCTGTTGTGGGCCAGTGCGACCGCGTCGAGAGTCTCGGTGAGCGTGCCGATCTGGTTGACCTTCACCAGCAGTGCGTTGGCCACGCCCCGTTCGATGCCCTCTTCCAGACGCTCGGGGTTGGTGACGAACAAATCGTCGCCGACGATCTGAACCCGGTCGCCGATGGCGGCGGTCAGCTCGGCCCAGCTGTCCCACGCGTCCTCATCGAGGGGGTCCTCGATGGAGACCAGCGGATAGGAGTCGAGCAGGCCGGCGTAGAACTCGGTCATCTGCGTCCCGTTCTGGGCCTGCTTCTCGAACTGGTAGGCGCCGTCGCGGAAGAACTCGGTGGCGGCGACGTCGAGGGCCAGCCCGATATCGGTTCCCGGCTTGAAGCCGGCGGCTTCGATGGCCGAGCAGATCAGGTCCAGCGCGGCGCGGGTGCCGGCGACGTCCGGGGCGAACCCGCCCTCGTCTCCGAGACCGGTGTTGAGGCCCTTCTTCTTGAGCACCGACTTCAGCGAGTGGTAGACCTCCGCGCCCCAGCGCACCGCCTCTTTGAAGTTCGGCGCACCGATCGGGGCGACCATGAACTCCTGGACGTCGACACCGGTGTCGGCGTGGGCTCCGCCGTTGAGGATGTTGAACATCGGGACCGGCAGGATGTGGGCATTGGGACCGCCCAGGTAACGGAACAGCGGCAGGCCGGCAGATTCTGCGGCAGCCTTGGCCACCGCCAGGGAGACACCCAGGATCGCGTTGGCGCCCAGGCGGGACTTGCCAGACGTCCCGTCGAGGTCGAGCAGCGTCTGGTCCACCAGGCGCTGCTCGTCGGCGGAGAGTCCGATGACGGCGGGCGCGATCTCGTCGAGCACCCCCTCGACCGCCTTCTGGACGCCTTTGCCGCCGTAGCGGCTTCCGCCGTCGCGGAGTTCGACGGCCTCGTGCTCGCCGGTGGACGCACCGGACGGGACCGCCGCGCGGGCGATGGTGCCGTCAATGAGGGCCACTTCGACTTCGACGGTCGGATTGCCGCGCGAGTCGAGGATTTCGCGCGCGGCGACCTGCTCGATGATGGGCACGAAATTTCTCCTTGCTGGGCGGGACGGCTGACTGTCGACAGCCTAGATGGTGGAAGCCTTCGCGGGGCCGCACTGAGCAGGACTGCCGGGGGCAGTTTTCCGCTCAGCGGGGAGGGGTCTCAGAGCGAGTGACCGGACGCGTAGGCCGCGGCCCAGTCGCGCACGGCGCGGGCATAGAGGTCGGAGTGGTTGTAGGCCCGCAGGGCGTTCATCCAGCCGCGCGGGGTGGCCATGTCCTTGCCGCGGAAACACAGGTATCCCGCAGCGGACAGTGCTGCGTCGTCGAAATTGTCCGGGCTCAGCACGCCGTCGTTATTGGCGTCGACGCCATAGAGGCGCCAGGTTTCCGGGATGAACTGCATCGGGCCCATCGCCCGCGCGTAGACCGGGTCGCCGTCCTCGGATACCGAGTTGTCAAAGATCTGCAGGTTGCCGTTGGTGCCGTCCAGGCGGACCCCGCGGATCGGTGGGCTGACGTCGCCGTTGGGCGCGATCTCCGCCCCGCGGTAGGTGCCGTGATGGCTCTCCACCATGCCGATGCCGGCCAGCGTGGTCCAACTCAGATGGCAATCCGGGTTCTCCACCTCGGCCACCCGGGCGGCGTAGGCGTACGCCTCCAGTGCCGAGACCGGGATGCCCATACCGGGGGCGCGTTGCTCGGCCCACTCCAGCAGTTGGTCGGCGGGCCGGCCAACAGCGTGGGTGTTGATCTCCGGAACCGGGTCACCGGCCGGCGGCGGCACACCTTCGGGGATCGGGGTGCCGGGTTGCCAGGAGCAACTCGACGCGAGCAACATCGCCGTCGACGCAACGACGACGACGGGACGCAACCAGCGCGACCTGGGCCGAGCAGACGACACGAAACTCCCTCTTTGCCCGCGATTTACTCGATTCATCGTCCCATGGGCGGGGCGGTGTTAGCCGTTGCGAATCCCGACGGGTTTCCGTCAGATCGAGCCCTGGGCCCGCCACTCGTCGACGATGCGATTGGCTTCCTCGTGGTCGGCAAGCAGAACCACCAGGTCACCGGCGCGGGCACGGTCGAGTACGCCGCGGACCGCCGCGTTCCGATCCACCTCGCAGGTGATCCGGTCCGAATCGACGCCCTGATCGAGCAGCAGCCTGCGCGATCGCGCCACCATCGCCCCGGCTGGATCATCGCCGGCGTACTCGGGGCAGGAGCCCACCAAGGCCGGATCACACCCGAGGAGAAATTCGTCGAAAGAGGAGGCCAGCACCGGAGCCAGCACCTCGACGTGGCCCGGATGGCGGCTGCCCACGTTGAGACTGCAGAGCAGACGGCGCCCGGTCACGGGAAGGGCGGCGGCGACCGCACAGATCCCGCGAACGCCCTCGGGGTTGTGGGCGAAGTCCACCAGGACCTCGAAGGGCAGGCCGTCGATAAGGGTGTAGCGCCCCGGGTTGTGGTCGGCCGAGTTTTCGAACGAGCCCAACGCCTGCCGGATGGTCTCGTTGTCGATGCCTTGCGCCCAGGCCAGCGCCGCCGCGAACATGGCATTGCTCTCGTTGAACGTCAGCAATCCGTTCATGGTGGCCGGGACGGCATGGACCGGCATCAGCGCGGTGTCAGATTCCCCGGTGGCCAGGAAGATCCAGGGGATGCCCTCCCGGCTGTCGATGAACACCGCTTCACCGCCATGTCGACGGTGCTCAGCAATCACGTCGATATCGGGTGTGCGCGCCACCAGAATGTGCCGGCCGGTTGCCGCCCGCGCCCGCATCGCGAGGCACAGCGGATCCTCGGCGTTGACGACAATCGCCCCGGTGGCCCGTTCGAGGACTTCGGCTTTGAGTTCGGCCATCTGTTCGAGAGTGTCGATACCCGCGACGCCGATGTGGTCGTCCTGCACATTGAGTAATGCCGCGACGTCGTAGCGGTCGCAGGGGTGACCGAAGAGGATCAGGCCCTTACGCGGCATCTCGAGGACAGCCGCCTGCACCCCGGGATCGTTGAGAATGATCCTCGCACCCGGCTGGCCGGAGAGGTTGTCAGTGCTGACGACCTCATCGCCGATCCGTACGCGGGCGGTGGTGCAGACCCCGGTACGCCTACCGGCCGTCGTCCAGATCCGGTAGAGCATCTCCGAGGTTGTGGTCTTGCCATTGGTTCCGGCGATGGCCGCGGTGGGTATGCGCGAGGGACGCCCGCCGAAGATGATGTCGAGGATCTCACCGTTGATGTCCCGGGCCGGATCCGCGAGCCAGTGCGGGCGAAATCCCGGCTGCCCGTTGACTTCACAGATCACCCCACCGACCTCACGCCACGAACGGCTGATATCTGGGCAGAGGAAGTCGACCCCGGCGAGGTCGAGCCCGATGATGCGGGCAGCGCGCGCGGCAAGCGCCAGATTGTCGGGGTGTGCGATCGCAGTGACGTCTTCAGCGGTGCCGCCGGCGCCGATATTCGCAATCCGGCTCAACCAGACGGACCGTCCTTCCGGGGGGATCGAATCCGGGTCAAGCCCCTGCTCCGCAAGGCAGTCCAGTGCGTCAGCACCGATCATCAGAACCTTGAGCAGGCTGTACCGGTGCGCCCCTCTTCTGGGATCGCTGTTGACCGTGTCGACGAGCTCTCTGATTGTGCGAACGCCGTCGCCGACGACCTGAGCCGACGTGCGCCGCACCGCCTGCAACACCTTGCCGCAAACGACCAGCAACCGGTGATCGTCGCCGGGGCAATGCTGTTCGAGGAGGACGTTGCCGGGGCTGAGTCGCTGGGCCTGATCGACGGCCCGAACCAGTCGCCCCGAGTCGCGAATCCCGGCCACCACTGCCTGGCCGCCGTCGCGATCACAGGCGCGCAGGAACCTGCGTTCTTCGACGCGAACTCGGACCTCTTCCATCAAGAGCCCTTGGATCAGTCCGACTCTCGCGGCCAGTGCACAACGGCACGAGGAAGCCCGGTGGCGTCGTAGTCCACGTCCATCGGCCA